>JACRBZ010000086.1 GCA_016219185.1 Deltaproteobacteria bacterium | reverse complement strand
GGAATGACCTGATTAGAAGGGATTGAGACAAAAGTCTCCCAAAACCATCCCGATTTCCGGAACATCTCCGAAAGGAATGACCTGATTAGAAGGGATTGAGACATACTGCGCCTCACCATATGCACCAACACCTGCGCCATCTCCGAAAGGAATGACCTGATTAGAAGGGATTGAGACTCCGTAGACGTGGTGTCCGCCGTCTCAACGGTGAACGTTGTCCTCCGAAAGGAATGACCTGATTAGAAGGGATTGAGACTGGTAACGTACGCCGGGCCATGGCTTACCTTTATAGGTCTCCGAAAGGAATGACCTGATTAGAAGGGATTGAGACTCACAGGTCAGACAGTAGTCAGGAAGGAGCAGCCTTCCTCCTCCGAAAGGAATGACCTGATTAGAAGGGATTGAGACTTCTTTAAGCAGCGCAATTTCCGCTTCCAGTCCAGACTCCGAAAGGAATGACCTGATTAGAAGGGATTGAGACTTTAATCACGGGCAACGAAGGAGCGGATTTGCTCAACCTCCGAAAGGAATGACCTGATTAGAAGGGATTGAGACGATTGGTCACGGGAAGAGGCCTCGGCCTATCCGGTGTGCTCCGAAAGGAATGACCTGATTAGAAGGGATTGAGACAAAAAATACTCGCCACTAAGACACAAGCGGCTACCACTCCGAAAGGAATGACCTGATTAGAAGGGATTGAGACACAACCCTCAACCCGTACCAACATTGAGGAAACATGAGCTCCGAAAGGAATGACCTGATTAGAAGGGATTGAGACAGAAGTACCCATTCTCAACTGAAAATGATCTTCCGTTGTTCCTACTCCGAAAGGAATGACCTGATTAGAAGGGATTGAGACAGACCTGTATTGAGCCAGATGTAACTGTTTGCACGGCTCCGAAAGGAATGACCTGATTAGAAGGGATTGAGACTTGTCATGATTTAAGATTGCGTATTGTAGTTTTTCGATCATCTCCGAAAGGAATGACCTGATTAGAAGGGATTGAGACGTACTCAGCTTGTTTCATATAGGCTTTTGTAAGCTCTTCAACTCCGAAAGGAATGACCTGATTAGAAGGGATTGAGACTCCTTCGACCCATGCGTACATCTGCTGATCAGTTGGCGCTCTCCGAAAGGAATGACCTGATTAGAAGGGATTGAGACTCGATTGAAAAGGATATGCTCTGGAAAGTTCTCAATAACACTCCGAAAGGAATGACCTGATTAGAAGGGATTGAGACAGCCATTTAGGGGCAATCCGCTGCAATCTATTGCCTGATCTCCGAAAGGAATGACCTGATTAGAAGGGATTGAGACCCGGCGTCTTTGCGGCGTCTCAAGAGCCGATCATCCTCCTCCGAAAGGAATGACCTGATTAGAAGGGATTGAGACAGATATAACAGCACTCCAATAAGTACTGTAGCCATAGTTGCACTCCGAAAGGAATGACCTGATTAGAAGGGATTGAGACTAGCTTTCCATCAAGCGCTCAACAAAATTTACATACTCCGAAAGGAATGACCTGATTAGAAGGGATTGTTACCCCGGGTAAGGGCCGTAAAGCATATACGTGGTCATCTCCGAAAGGAATGACCTGATTAGAAGGGATTGTTACTCCTTTATGGAGTGGATGGGCCAGGTATTGAATCTTACTGATCAAACTCATTAAGGAGAAAAAACGTCACATGCACAAGGAAACCATCTGCGTTCAAAGCGGTACGTATCATGATGCTGTGACGCGCGGCGTGAATACGCCGATTTTTACCTCGTCCGCATACGAATACCTGGATCGGGAAGATGTTCCTTATCCCCGCTACTTCAATACACCGAATCAGGGGGCTGTGATCCACAAGCTGTGTGAACTCGAAGGGGCCGAAGGCGGGGTTTTGTTCAGTTCGGGCATGGCAGCCATGAGCACCACCATTCTTGCTTTTGCCGGAGCCGGCGATCATGTCGTGATGCTTGATGCGCTCTACGGCGGAACGCATGCCTTTGCCACGGACATGTTTGGCCGCCTGGGTATCGGATATTCCTTTGCCTACACCAGTGCGGACGCGGTAGCCAGTGCTGTAACGCCGGCCACCAAAGTAATCGTTATAGAGTCGCCGACAAATCCGCTGCTGGGAGTTATCGACATCCAGCGTGTGGCGCGGATCGGCAAGGAACGCGGGATTGTGACGGTCATTGACAATACTTTCGCCACCCCGGTTAACCAGCGCCCGATAGCCTTGGGAATCAATGTGGTTGTTCACAGCGGCACGAAATATCTGGGTGGTCACAGCGACCTGTGCTGCGGGGTGGCCGTTTCCTCCGGCCTGCATGCGGAAAGAATTCGTCACGCTGCAAGGCACCTGGGTGGGAGCTTGAATGCGAGCACCTGCTACCTGCTTGAGCGGAGCCTGAAAACGCTTGCCATTCGCGTGGAACGACAAACGCAAAACGCCGCCCGGATCGCCGTTTACCTGGCCGGACACGAAGCGATCCGCAACGTCAATTACCCCGGGTTGCCGCAGTCCGGCGGGCATGAGATCGCACGGATACAAATGACGGGGTTCGGGGCCATGCTGTCGTTTGAACTCGATGATAAGCGCATTGCGCCCGCCTTGTTTCTGCGTCGCCTGAAACTGATCCGTCCGGCGGTCAGCCTGGGAGGGGTGGAGACCACGATTTGCGCGCCCGCGGAGACTTCCCATGTAAAGATTTCCAGGGAAGAACGTCACAGAATCGGTATCACCGATGCACTCCTGAGGCTTTCCGTCGGGATTGAAAACGTGGACGATTTGCTTGCCGATCTCTCGCAGGCAATGGATGGCAAATAGGAATCGCACTTTTATCGGAACGGACAATGCAATCATGAGGAGATCCATTTGCTGCACATCTTTGTAGATGCGGATGCGTGCCCCGTCAAAGAGGAGGTGTACCGCGTCGCAAGCCGATATCGCCTTGATGTCACATTGGTGGCCAACTCCCGGATGCGAATTCCGAATGAGCAATGGATTGTACTCAAAGTTGTAAAGGACGGATTCGATGCGGCCGATGATTGGATTGTCGAACACGTGAAGCCCCATGACATCGTGATCACCGCGGACATTCCGCTTGCCGGCCGCTGCCTGAAGAAAGGCGCGCGTGTAATCGGCCCAACCGGAAAGCCGTTTACGGAAAACAATATCAGTCACTCCATTGCGATGCGAGACCTGTTATCAGGACTTCGTGATGCGGGAGAGATAACGGGCGGACCGCCGCCGCTAAAAAAGAGTGATCGCTCCAGATTTCTTCAACAGCTCGATAGCGAGATTCAATCAATCCGTCGCATGCATCCGTTGAATTCCACCTGATATCCGATCGGGAATACAAAGGCGGATGGTCCGAACCGCAGCCTCGGGGAATGTTGTTGACAGGTGCCGGGTATGTATTTACACTCCGGCCGTGAAAAAAAATGTTCAAACGCAATAGCGTCGGATAATTTTTTTCACACAGGATTTCTGGCAGCGTGAAAACAAAAATCTCTATTGGCCGGCTGTTGCCGGTGGGTCCCATTTCCGCTTCGAAAAAGAGGAAAATGGTTTTTCATTGTTTTTGCTGTGTCGTATTAGCCCCAAAAGTTTAGAAGGATTTATCATGCATTATGAAGGAATGATTATCCGGCCCCCCAGCGAGGCCAACAGCATCCTGCTGCAGGTGACGGTGGGGTGTTCCCGGAACAAATGTACTTTTTGCGGAACATATCAGGGCGAGCGGTTCCGGATCAAAACCGATGACATCATCCAGGCGGATATCGCCTTTGCCGAAAAGTACTGTCAGCGCCAGCGCCGGGTTTTTCTCTGCGACGGGGATGCGCTGATCATCCCTCAGAAGCGGCTCGTGTCCATATTATCGGATATCAAACGGCAGCTTCCCTGGGTTACCCGCGTGGGGGCCTACGCCAATGCCAAAAGCCTGAAGCTGAAAACCCCGCAGGAGCTGGAAATCCTGCGGTCCCTGGGGCTCGGCATTCTGTACATGGGGCTTGAAAGCGGGGATGATGTGACCCTGCAAGCCATTCAAAAAGGGGCCCTGTCCGAGGAAATGATCCGGATGGGACAAAAAGCCAGACAGGCCGGATTCAAACTGTCCGTCACGGTGCTGTTGGGAATCGCCGGAAGGGAGCGATCTCGGATTCATGCCCGGGAAACGGGCAGGGTGCTGTCGGCCATTGACCCGGAATATGTCGGTGCGCTCAGCCTGATGCTGATTCCGGGAACGCCGCTTCATGAAGATTGTGAAGCCGGCCGCTTCGTGCTGATCGATCCGGATGAAACGCTTCAGGAACTCAGAACCATGATCGAAGCCACGCACCTGACCCGCGGGCTTTTTCATGCCAATCATGCCTCCAATTATCTTCCCATCCGGGCCAGGATGCCCGCAGAAAAACAGGCCACGCTAGCTTTGATCGATCAGGCCCTGGCAGGTAAGATCGCCCTGAAACCGGAACATCTCAGAGCCCTGTAATTGATTCATTGTGTGGTTGTTTACCCATAACTCAAGGCATTGATTAACTCATAAAATCTTAAAACAGGGATGGCTTCGTAGAAAGTTCAAGATCAAGGCGCACGAGTCCTGAGGAGTGAGGCGTACATTTGGGTACGCCGCAACGACGAAGGATGAAGTGCAACGCAGATATTGGACTTTCTACGAAGCCATCAAGGCGATATGGATATTAAAGTGTTGTTGACAACATTTGGAATGGTATTCCTGGCGGAACTCGGGGATAAGACGCAACTGGCAACGTTTTGCCTGTCCGCGGAATGTGATTCGAAGCTGACGGTGTTTCTGGGATCGGCCGGTGCCCTGGTGCTCAGCTCATTGATTGCCGTCATGTTCGGCGAGGCGATCAGCCGGGTGATTCCACCGGTCTTTATCAAAATGGGAGCCGGCATATTTTTTCTGATCGTCGGGGCCTGGACCCTTTATTCGACGATCCGGACCGGTTAGCCGTCAGTCCGCCAGAAAGGATTTGATCCGGGACGGGATTTCGGTTTCGCTGCTGCGGGTGAGGATGGGCAGCATGGAGCGGAAACACTCCCGGACGATGGCGGTCTTGGGCCTTGAAGATCGCATCTGGGCCTCCAGGGACTGGATGTCTGCGAGCAGCTCCGTCAGGTCGTCAAAAGCCATCCCGAGTTTTCCGATCCGGGGTTTAAGATCGGTCAATATATCCATGATGACCGCGCTGCTTTTTTCGCCAACAATCGGTTGATTTCCCAATGTGATGCCGGCGGTGCCTGCGCCGGGAATATCCGAAAACCAGCCCTGCGCTTCAAGAACGCCTTCCTCGGTAAGCCCGATGCCGCCGGAAAGGGTGCGGATGTCAATCAGCCCCAGGCTCATCAGTTCCTCGGCAAGATTTTTCGAGGCCGGTTTATCCAGACCTGCCTCATTGCCGATTTCATGCATGGAAACCTGTTTTTTGGTGTCACCGCCGGTTTTAATAAAGAGCGATCTGAAAAATTGCAAACCGTTATCGGGTAAAGAGGTGGCTTCAGTCATGAGGTCACTTGTTGATCTTTTCTCTTAATACCGAAGAACATCGAAAGGTTACAACCCTTCGCTGATCCAGCATCATGTCTTCGCCGGTGGCTGGATTCCTTCCCCGTCTTTTGGCTTTGTCGTTGACGCAGAATTTCCCAAATCCGCTGATCAGAACATCATCTCCGTCTTCCAGGGCCTGTTTGATGATTTCGAGCAAGATTTCAACGACTTCAACGCTTTTTTTGGCCGGAAGTCCGATGGTTTCATGGATGGTATCAACGAGCTGAGCTTTTGTGAGCGTCATAGGCGGTGTTCTCCTGTAACTTAACCTGTAGAAGTCTATGGCTATTTTTATGCATTGGCGCCTTTCGGCGGAACAGTTTGCTTAATACGTCGATGTCTGCCTTTTGTCAAGTAATTAAAAAAGTTACAATTATTTTTCATTGGAATCCCGTCTGGCTTCCCGCCTGCTGCGTCTTTTGGGATGTCCGGTGGTTGATTCTGAATGCGTTGTCTGATAATACACGTCATAAAAGTGCGATCCGCGTGCGAATCAGACTTTATTCAGCAATCAACTTTTTGAAAGGATTTGTTTTTTTGTATGAACAACAATACGAAGTCAACGGATGTTTCGGAAGGCATTTTGGGCGATCAAATCGTACAGTATTTTGCATTTTTTGAGGAAAGTTCGTTAAAAGGAATTGCAAAAAAATGCTCCCGGCTGATGATCAATGAAAACTTTGGGGTGATTTGTTCGGAAGACTATGCGGATCCGTCCTTTGAGGAGATGCAGGAGCTGGTCCTGGAAGAATTGCGCGGCAATTTTGATGAAAAAGTTGCGGCTGCCATTGCCCAGACCTGTCCCCATTTAAGCGATGATCAGGCGGATGCCGAACTGATCCGGCTGGAAAAGCTCTACAGAAAAGAGCATGGGGAGCAGATTCGGGCCGCAACCCATGCCGCGATCAAGGATTTGAAGGCGCGGGTCAAAAACCTCCAGAAAGAGGTCAAGACATTGAGAAGGAAATATACGCTATGATGTCCGCCGGGTGACGGACCCTTATTTGGGCGGATGAACAGAGAGCCGCGAGCAGCAGTGGCATGGTTTTTTTACTGCTTGCGGCTCTCTGTATTTTTTTGTTTGTCAGTGCCTTACGCCAGTTGTTTTACGGCAGACAGAACCGCTGCATAGTCCGGCTCCTGTGCCACTTCCTTTACCAGTTGAACCATCCTGACGATGCCATTCTTGTCAATGACAAAAACAGCCCTTGCCAGAAGCCTGAGCTCTTTGATGATCAGTCCGAAAGCTGTGCCGAATTCGGCGCCTCTGTGATCGGACAGCGTGATTACCTTATCGATTCCGGCTGCGCCGCACCATCGCTTCTGGGCAAACGGCAGATCCATGCTGATGGTGAGAATGGCCACGTCCGCGCTCAGTTTGGCGGCTTCCGTATTGAATCGCCGGGTTTCGATATCGCAGACCGGGGTATCCAGCGAAGGAACGGATGCGATGATGCAGATTTTTCCCTTAAATGACGAAAGCTTTACCGGTGTCAGATTGTTGTCCAGGACCTCAAAATCCGGGGCAGCCTGTCCGACTTCCGGCAGTTCGCCGACCAGTGTCAATGGATTTCCCCTCATGGTGATTGCTCCAGGATGCTCTGTCATGGTATTTCTCCTTTAATAAGCGTGATAAGTGAATCGCGTAATACGTGACGCGTATACCCTCATGTTTTGTGATGCTGAAAAAACACTGCCATCCGTCACAGGGTCTTATTCACAAGAATAGATTGATTTTAATCTCGTTGTCCGATAAAAAAAAGCCTCCACTGAATTGGAAGAAGCCAGTTTATGGGATTTTCAGTGGAGGCGGTGAGCAAGAAAAACTGGTGACAGCACTTCTTGAACTCGGGCTTACTATAACAACTAACCGGCAGCAGGTCAACCGTCCGAGACGTGACGGAAATAGCCGCGCCGCCCGATAAATCCTTCAAGCATCCACCCAAACAGCGGAGTGATCCATGAACATTACTTTCTACGGCGGAGCCAGAGAAGTCACCGGCTCCATGCATTTGCTGACCTGCGGCCCTGACCGGATTCTCCTGGATTGCGGGATGTTTCAAGGCAGGCGCAAAGAAAGCGAGCTTCGGAATAAAAGCCTTCCGTTCAGCACCCGGCTCATTACGAACATGGTGCTCTCCCATGCCCACATCGATCACTCGGGCCGGATTCCGCTGCTGACCCAGGGGCCGTTTCACGGCCGCATCATCTGTACCCGGGCCACGGCGGACGCCTGTGAATACCTGCTTCTGGACAGCGCGCACATCCATGAATCGGATGCCAGGTATCTGAATTATAAAACCGTCCGGGGGCTGCTGTATCAGATGAAAACATCCCCAAGAACTCAGAGCGTGTCCAAGTCCGATGCCAAAAAAATCCAGAGCCTTCTCAAAAAAGATCAGCATGAGCTAAATGTCGATGTGATCAATGATTTTCTGGACAAATACCGTCTGGAGAAAATCATTCCCATCTACACCACCGAAGATGTCAAGCAGTCCCTGGCCTTTTTTGACGGATACCCTTACAACCAGTCGATTTCCATTGGAAAGGAAATGAGCTGTTCGTTTTACGATGCCGGGCATATCCTGGGATCCTCCATCACCGCCATCCAGGCAAGGGAAAACGGGCGATCCGTCAATGTGCTGTATACCGGCGATATCGGGCGCTTTGACAGACCCATCCTCAACAATCCCACGCTGAATTTTGATGAAACAGATCGGAATGTGGACCTTCTGATCATGGAAAGCACCTATGGAAACCGTTTTCATGATCCCGTGGATGATCTGAAACCCAAACTGAAACAAATCATCCAGGAAACCTATAACCGGGGGGGCACTGTCCTGATTCCGGCCTTTGCATACGGCCGGACCCAGGAACTCCTGTACATGCTGCATGAACTGTATAACGCCGGGGAAGTCCCGCTGATGCCCATTTATGTGGACAGCCCGCTGGCATCCAAAATCACGCGGGTTTTCGGCGAGCATCCCGAGGTTTTTGACGCCGATACCCACAAAACATTTCTGGAACGGGGACAGAATCCTTTTTCCTTTGAGCAGATCCATTTTATCAGCACGGTTGAGGAGTCCATGGCCTTGATGCGCGATGAGACCCCCCACATCGTCATATCCGCCTCCGGCATGTGTGAAGCCGGCAGGATCCTGCACCATCTCCGCCATAAAATTCACAATCCCCGGCATACCATCCTGATCGTCGGGTTCATGGCCGAAAACACGCTGGGACGGCGGATACTGGAACGCGGCCTGGCTTATGAGGCTGCCGGCAGAACCGGGCCGGCGCCGCTGGTGCGTTTTTTAAACAAGGAATATCCCTTAAAGGCCCATGTGGTCAAGATGGGAGGCTTCAGCGCCCATGCGGACCGGACCGAAATGCTCAGGTTTTTGAAGGAATCGAATCTGCACATCAAAAAAATAGCCGTGGTTCACGGAGAGGAAGAACAGGCCCTGGCCTTTGGCAGGCACCTGGAAGATCAGGGGTATTCCGTGGCGGTTCCCCTGCCGGGGGAGACCCTTGTGATCTAAAATAAAGGCATGACGTGGATACCGACATCAGTTTCGTGAATCATTTGGGAGAAAGGCTTTTCGGGACCCATCACCGGCCCGATGCGCCTTCCGGATATGGCGTCGTGCTGGGGCACTGCTTTACCTGCACCCGGCATACCGGCATTCTGCGCGAGGCCGGAGCCCGGCTGACCGCTGCGGGGTTTCATGTTCTCCGCTTTGATTTTTCCGGAAACGGCCAGAGCGAAGGCGTGTTTATTGAAACCTCATATTCCAAATACATCATTGAAATGGAGATTGCCGCCGATTTTCTGAAGACTTATGGCGTGAAATGGCTGGGATTTGCCGGCCACAGCATGGGCGCGGCTGTTTCGGTTCTGGCAGGAGCCAGGCTTTCCGGAATTCAGGCGATCTGTGCGATTGCCGGGCGCCTTACCGGCATGGATCCTTCCCGTATTTTCAGCCGGGATCAGCGGCGGCAGTTTGAGGAAACCGGCCGGCTGGAATTTGTCAGCCGGGGCCGGCACCTGGAGCTGGACCGCCGGTTTCTAAGCGACATGCTGTCGCATGACATGCGGGCGGCCGTGGCATCCCTTCGCATTCCCCTGCTGATCGTGCAGGGGAGCCGGGATGAGATTGTCCCGGAGGATCAGGCACGGCAGGCCCGATCCATCAACCCGGATTACTCGGAACTTGTCGTCATTTCCGGCGCCGATCATTTTTTCAGCCAGGCGGAGCACCGCGATTCCGCGGCCCTTAAAATTGCCCGGTGGTTTTCCCGAATTCGTGAAACGACCCGATGAAGTATCGGCACCGAATAAAACGACTCGACATCCGCTTGCCCATGGAGTGATATGGAAACATTGAACGCCGATTATATC
Source organism: Deltaproteobacteria bacterium (assembly GCA_016219185.1). Lineage (GTDB taxonomy): Bacteria > Desulfobacterota > Desulfobacteria > Desulfobacterales > Desulfatirhabdiaceae > RAAP-1. The sequence continues at coordinate 126,304 of JACRBZ010000086.1, read as the reverse complement.
GAAGCCCAGTACAGGCTTTGGAAAAAAAATCCCGAAGCCCTGTCTTCCGACTGGCGGTTTTTTTTCAAGGGTTTTGAACTTGGTGGCAAAGGCGACCTGCCGGCTGCTGCGGTCTGCGATGAAGACCGGATGCGGCTACAATCCCGCGTCGATGCCCTGGTGCACCGGTACCGGGATCTCGGCCACCTTCTGGCCTGCATGGATCCTCTGTCCGCCTGCCCGGTGGCGCATCCCCTGCTCAGCCTGGAATCGCTTCAACTGGGCCCGGGCGATCTGGACAGGCAGATCCGGACGCCGTTTTCATCTCCCGAAGTATCGAGTCTCGGGGATCTCATCGACCGATTGAAGCAGATCTACTGCCGTTCCATCGGTGTCGAGTATATGCATATTCAGAACCCTGAAGAGCGGGCCTGGCTGGAAGCGCGAATGGAGCAAAATGGCAACCGGCCGGATCCGGATTCAAAGACCCGCAGGCAGATTCTTCACGCCCTGATAAAGTCCACGCAGTTCGAGCAGTTTTTGAACAAGTCCTATGTGGGCGTCACCCGGTTTTCACTGGAAGGCGGAGACGGGCTCATTCCGGCCCTGGATGCGCTTACCGAAGCGATCGCAGCATCGGGCTGCCGGGAAATCATTCTGGGAATGGCGCATCGGGGAAGGCTCAATGTCCTGGCGCATATTCTGAAAAAACCCTACGAAGAGATCTTTGCCGAATTTGAAAGCTGCTATGATCCGGACAGCCTGATCGGCTCCGGGGACGTCAAATATCATACCGGGTATCTGACCGATATCGAGGTGGACGGCAATTTTCCGATGCGGATCTACCTGGTTCACAACCCCAGCCACCTGGAGTCCGTGGACCCGGTGGTGGAAGGCATTGCCCGGTCCAGACAGGATGATCTGGGTGAAGGTGCCGGGCAGAAAGTGGTTCCGGTGCTGATTCACGGGGATGCCGCCTTTGCCGGCCAGGGCATCGTGACCGAAGTCCTGAACCTCTCCCGCCTGAAAGGCTATCAGACCGGCGGTACGATTCATATCGTGATCAACAACCAGATTGGATACACCACGCTTCCGGAAGATGCCCGCTCCACCCGCTATGCCACGGACTGCGCCAAAATGCTCATGATTCCGATATTTCATGTGCACGGAGAAGATCCCGAGGCCGTGGTGCATGTCATGCGCCTGGCAGCGGCATACCGCATGGCTTTTTCAAAAGACGTGGTGGTGGATATGGTCTGCTATCGCCGATACGGCCACAATGAAGGGGATGAGCCGTATTTTACCCAGCCCCGGATGTACGATCGGATCCGGCAAAGGCAGCCGCTCAGCAAACTCTATGCGGGCCGGCTTCTGGAAGACGGCATCGTGACCTTGCCGCAAATCGAGGAAATGGAAAAAGCCGTCCGTGAAAGGCTGGATGCGGATTTCCAGAAAATTCACGGTTCGCAGTGCCTGTTTCCGCAGGCCATGTTCTATGAAGTCTGGCAAGATTATGACGGCCGCTACGATCATGGCCCGGTACAGACCGGTGTGGATATCGAGCGGCTCAAAAGCCTTTGCCGGTCCTTGACGGCCATACCGGATGGATTCAGCGCCCATCCCAAGATTTCAGCGCTTTTGAAAAAACGCCTGGAGGCTGTTGAAACAGGTCATGGCATTGACTGGGCAAATGCCGAGGCCCTGGCATTTGCCACGATTCTGGACGAGGGAACGCCCATCCGGCTGAGCGGCCAGGATGTCCGGCGGGGAACCTTCAGCCAGCGGCATGCGTTTCTGGTGGATACCAAAACCGGTGAGCATTATTTTCCCCTGAACAGCCTTGGAGGATCCCGGGCCGTGTTTTCAGCCTATGACAGTCTTCTGGCCGAGGCAAGCGTTCTGGGATTCGAATACGGGTACTCCCTGGTTCAACCGCGTCAGTTGGTCATCTGGGAAGCTCAGTTCGGGGATTTTATCAACAATGCCCAGTCCGTGATCGATCTTTATCTGTCCAGCGCGGAGAGCAAGTGGCAGCGGCTGAGCGGCCTGGTGCTGCTGCTGCCCCATGGTCTCGAAGGACAGGGCCCGGAGCATTCCAGCGCAAGGCCGGAAAGATTTCTGCAGCTTTGCGCGGACGAGAACATGCAGGTCTGTTATCCGACGACACCGGCCCAGTATTTTCATCTGCTTCGGCGGCAGATGCACCGAAGGGTGCGAAAACCCCTGGTGATTCTGACGCCAAAGAGCCTGCTGCGAAATCCCTCGGCAGTATCCCGTACCGAAGAACTGGCGGATGGCGGATTTCAGGAGGTGCTGGATGATTCTGAAAAAACGGATGCGGTGCAGTCTGTTATTTTCTGCAGCGGCAAGATCTATTACGAATTGATTCAGAAAAGAGATGCCTTGCAAAGGCCGGATGTGGCAATCGTGCGAATCGAGCAGTATTACCCGTTTCCGGAGGAGCGCCTTGGGCAGGTGCTGGTGCGGTATTCCCGGGCCAAAACCTGGAAATGGGTTCAGGAAGAGCCGGAAAACATGGGCGCGTGGCCATTTGTTCGTCCGCTGCTCGGGGAAATCCTTCACCAGCCGCTGACTTATGTGGGCAGACAACCCTCTGCCAGTCCTGCCACGGGATTTCCCAAGATTTATCGCAGGGATCAGGCAGTCATTCTGGATCAGGCGTTTCAATAGCCTGCCGTCTATCTTCTAAACGCCTGCCGGCAGATGTTCTTTTTGCAGGCAATCGTTTGTAATATCGCCATGTTATCAATGGGCGCCGACCATTACCCGTGGAAAGTTCCGTATTGAGACAGCCATAGGCCGAGGTTCTAAGATCTGATTCTGTTTTTTGCAGCCATGATCCGCTGAACGGATTGATCGCTGAGGGCATCCAGGGATGCATCATCCCGGATGCGTTTCTGGATCTGTTCAAAGGCAGCTTCGATGGCGGGACTTTTGTGGCAGATCAGGATCTGGTCGATTTCGGATAACAGGGCCTGATCCACGGCGGTATCCAGCGCATAGTGCCGGGTAATGGCTCCCATGTCCAGATCATCGGTCATCACCAGACCCGTGTATTGCATCCGTACGCGCAGTAGGTCTCTTGCGATGGAAACGGAAAGGCTGGCCGGCCAGAGGGGATCCAGTTTTTCATAGAGGATGTGGGACAGCATGATGCCGCTGACCCTGCTTTGGATGGCAGCCTGAAAGGGGATCAGATCGCAGGAATCCAGATCGGGTTGGTCTTCTTTTACTACCGGAAGCTCCAGATGCGAATCCAGAATGGTGCGTCCGATGCCGGGAAAATGCTTGGCCACGGACAGAATGCCGTTTTCTTCAAGCGTATCGATGACGGCCGTTCCAAGCGCCGCAACTTGATGCGGATCGCTTCCAAAGGACCTGCCGGCCATGATGCCCGGGATATCGGGACGCGTTACGTCCAGGACCGGGGCGTAATTCATGTTGACGCCGATGGACCGGAGTTCGGATGCGGTCACACGGGCAAAATTGAGGGCATCATCCCGGGTTTTCACGGCCGGATTACCGGGAAATTCCGAAAAAAAGGGGGCCTTCAGCCGGGCCACCTGTCCGCCTTCCTGATCAATGGCAATGATAAGCGGCGGCTGGCCCGAACTTCTGGCGTAATCCTGAACATCGCTGCACAATCGCCGGATGTGATCCGGGAGTCCCAGGTTTCTGGAAAAAAGAATAATGCCGCCGACCTTTAATGTCCCGATCAGATATTCCAGGTCCGAATTAAAGGATTTTCCGTCAAAACCCACCATCAGCCGCTGCCCGGCCTTTTGCGCCAAAGAAAATTTCGTTGTCATTTCAATGTTTCTCCAGATTCGGCAGACAGATCAGCGGCACGGACCGCTATTCCCCTCATATCGGAAAAAAGGGAACAACGATCCGGTAATTCCGGCTTCCGGGTCAGGCGAGACTTTAATTGGTCTGCCCGCTACCGAAAGGGCTATTACCCATGCCATGACCCATGGGTTGTCCCATGGGATGCCCCATCCCGGGGCCCATGCCTCTGCCTTCGGTAAAATTGGGATCAATTTTTTTCATTGCAAGAATATGTGTCAGACGTTTCTGATCAAATTGGGATTGAAGATCGGAGATTTCCTTTTGAAGCGCCGTGCAGGTTGCGGCATCCGGAGTCGTCTTGGCCAGTTCTGTCTGCAATGTCAGTCTTTTTTCGTTGAGCTGCTGGCGGATACCCTGCGTGGCCGTCTGAAATGCATTCCGCTCCGATTCCATTTGTTTGATCTGATCTTCGGTCAGGTTGGCGCCCGCAGCGCCCATTCCTGGATTTCCAGGGCCTTTGTTCATTCCGGCAAATGCGTTCATTCCAAAGCCCATCAGCACGACTACAGCCCCTACCACAACCATTCTTGAAAATAAATGTTTTTTCATGACAACCTCTCTTGTTTTTGGTAAATATAAGTGAATTTGCGACAACGGCCTTGTGTAAAGCAATCTATATGCCAAAGGTGTTTTTTTTCGTAAAAATATGGTTATCAAGCAGTGAAAATGGGGATTCGAAGCTGAATCACCGGCTAATGGTCATATCGGAACTGTGTATTTTATATCCAGAACATCCATTCAACCCGCCAAGGTTGGATCGACAGTATCCATTTTGAAAAGCGGATTTCTTTGTCTTTCTCTTTTCAAATGATATTTCTCGATTTCCGTCATCAATTATTACTGGGGGAATTATGAAAAGCATCGTCTATTTTGCGGATCTTCGGTCCACGCACAAGGAAAACCTGGTGAACAAGGTCGGGCGGCTGGTTCAAACCGCAGGGCTTGCCACGGCCGTGAAACCCAGGGATCTGGTTGCGGTGAAGCTGCATTTTGGGGAAGCCGGCAATGCCGCGTTCATCCGATCGGTTTTTGTCCGGAAAATGGTTCAATTGATCCGGACCGAAGGCGCATTTCCTTTTCTGACCGACGCCAACACCCTGTATGCCGGAACGCGGAGCGACGCGCCGTCCCATATCCTGACCGCCCTTCAAAACGGTTTCGGCTACGCTTCGGTGGATGCGCCGATCATCATTGCGGACGGGCTCCGGGGAAAGAGCGAAGTTGTGGTTGAAATTGATCAGAAAAATTTTCAGCACGTCCATATCGGGGCTGAAATTGCGCAGGCGGATGCCATCATATCAATGGCCCATTTTAAAGGCCATGAGCTGTCCGGTTTTGGCGGGACCATCAAAAACCTGGGCATGGGATGCGCTTCCCGAAAAGGCAAGCTGGCTCAGCATTCCAATCTGTCGCCGGCCATCAAGCGAAAAAAATGCATTGGCTGCGGGGACTGCGTTATCCACTGCTCTCAGAAAGCGCTGTCCGTGGTGGAGAAAAAGGCGGTCATGGATACCCAGAAATGCATCGGGTGCGGCGAATGCATTCTGATCTGCGGCCGGGAGGCGATCCAGATTCAGTGGAATCAGGCGGTTCCGGTCTTTATGGAAAACATGGTGGAATACACGATGGGGGTTTTAAAAGGAAAAGCAGGGAAAACGCTGTTTGTCAATTTTATCACCAATGTTTCCCCGGCCTGCGACTGTTATGGCCACAATGATGCGCCCATTGTCAGGGATATCGGCATGGTGGCATCCCTGGACCCGGTTGCCATTGATCAGGCATCCGTGGATCTGGTCAACCAGGAGACAGCCGCCCCGGGGTCCTGTCTGACCCGCAATACCGGCCCGGGCGAAGACAAGTTCCGGGGCGTATATCCGGAAATTGACTGGCCTTACCAGCTTGAATATGCGGAAAAGATCGGGCTGGGTTCGCGCGCGTACACACTGGAAAAGATTTAATGGGCTTCGGCCCAGTTCTTTCCGGAGGCGATATTGACCTTTAGCGGCACTTTCAGTTGCCACACGCCTTCCATGATGTCCCGGATCCGGGTGGTTACCGCTTCCAGTTCCTGTTCCGGGACTTCAAACACCAGCTCGTCGTGAACCGTCATCAGCATGGCGGCCTGGAAGCCTTTTTCGGAGAAATCCGCATCCATCTGGATCATGGCCAGTTTGATCAGATCCGCGGCCGTTCCCTGAAGCGGGGTGTTGACGGCAATCCGTTCGGAAAAGCTGCGGACATTGCTGTTCTGGCTGTTGATATCCGGAAGCAGGCGGATTCTTCCCAGAAGCGTGCTGGTTTTCTGGGTCTGCCTGGCCAGTGCTATGGTTTGCTCGGTATAGTCCCGGACGCCCCGATACCGCTTAAAATACTGATCGATATAGGCCTTGGCCATTTTCTGGCTGATTCCCAGCTCCCGGGATAGGCTGAATGCGCCCATGCCGTAAAGGATGCCGAAATTGATGATCTTGGCCTGCCGGCGAAGTTCGGGCGTCAACATACCGGGAAGTCCCCCGAAGACCTCCGATGCGGTCCGGGAATGAATGTCTTCATCCTTTATAAACGCATCGATCAGCAGGGGGTCTTCCGAACAGTGGGCCAGAATCCGCAGTTCGATCTGGGAATAATCCGCGGATACCATGATCCATCCCTCCTGCGGTATAAAGGCGCTACGGATTTGCCGGCCTTCTTCGGTGCGGATGGGGATGTTCTGAAGGTTCGGATCCGAGCTGCTGAGCCTGCCGGTGACGGCAACGGTCTGGTTATAGGAGGTGTGAATCCGGCCTGTTTCCGGGTGAACCAGATCCAGAAGCGCGTCCGTATAGGTGGATTTTAGCTTGGAAAGGGTGCGGTGTCTTAAAACGAGATCCGGCAGCTCATGGTGGATGGCAAGATCGTTTAAGACCTCCACATCCGTTGAATAACCGGTTTTCTTTTTGGTCTTTTTCTTGGACGGAAGCTTGAGCTTTTCGAACAGGATCTGCCCGAGCTGCTGATGGGACTGGATATTAAAGGTTTCCCCGGCTGCCGCATAAATCCGGGTTTCGATGTCCGCAAGCTGGCTTTCAAAGGATTTGGACAGCAGTCTCAGCCTGTCTCGGTCCACGCAGACCCCGCGCATTTCCATTCGCATCAGCACCTTGATCAACGGGATTTCCACGCGTTCCAGCAGATCCGTCAGGCCCAGGGATTCCAGTTTGGGAAGCAGCACTTCTCTTACCATCAGGGCAATGTCCGCATCCTCACAGGCATAAGGCGTCGCCGATTCAATGGGAACCGTCTGAAATCCGGCATGAACGCCTTTGCCGGTGACTTCCTGAAACGTGATGGTTTTGTGGTTGAGATGATCCAGGGCAATCTGATCCAGGCTATGGGCCCGAAGCGATGGGTTGATGAGATAAGAGGCCACCATATCGTCAAAGACAATCCCTTGCAGGTGAATGCCGTTACGGGCCAGGACGATGGCATCATATTTGATATTCTGACCGACTTTGGGTATCTCGGGATTTTCCAGTATGGGCTTTAAGGCGTTCAGGACAAGGCCGAGATCCAGTTGAACCGGCGCTTCCGGATAAACATGGCCGACCGGAATATAAAAGGCCTGGCCGGCTGTTACGGAAAAGGACAGGCCGACCAGCCTGGCCCGCATGGGGTCTTCGGATGTGGTTTCGGTATCCAGGGAAATGATCTGGGCGCCGGACAAGTCTGAAACCAGTTGATTCAGTTCTTCCCGGGTCATCACGGCGGCGTAGCTTTTTTGGCTCAGGTCGGCCGGAACCGGATACTCCTGCTGCAATTGCCGGAATTCCAGGGTCTTGAACAGCTTTGCCAGCGCTGCCGTGTCCGGGGTGCGCGCCCTGAAATCTTCCAGGTGAACCGAAAGGGGGACATCGGTCTGGATGGTCACCAGGGACCTGCTCAGAAATGCCTGGTCCTTATGGCTGGAAAGTTTCTGGCGAACGGATTTTGAAGCAACCTCATCAATATTCTCATAAACCTTGGCCATGCTTCCAAACGTTTGAATCAGGGACAGCGCGGTTTTGGGGCCGATTCCCGGCACGCCCGGTACATTGTCGCTGGTATCTCCCGAAAGCCCCATCACATCGATGATCTGGCCGGGTTCCAATGCAAACGTCTTGCGGACTTCATCCAGGTTCGTGACCTTATCCTTCATGGGATCCCATATCGAAACGGTCTCTGTCACAAGCTGAATAAAATCCTTATCGCCCGTGACCATGACCACCGAAAAACCGGCTTTCTCGGCTTGGGCCGCCAGGGTTCCGATCAGATCATCGGCCTCAAAACCCGGCAGTTCGATGACCGGAAGCCGGAAGCCTTCCGACACTTCCCGGATATAGGAAAGCTGAACCCGCATGTCTTCGGGCATGGGCGGTCGGGTGGCCTTATAGTCCGGGTACATTTCGTGCCGGAAGGTTTTTCCCTTGCTGTCAAAACACATGGCAATGTATTCAGGGGACCAGTCCTGAAGGAGCTTGATCAGCATCCGGGTGAACCCGAATACGGCGTTTGTGGGAAGACCGGCGGATGTGGACAGCCCCCGGATGGCATGATAGGCCCGGTGAATGGTTGCTGTGGCGTCAATCAGGTACAAAACGGGTTTGGCTGGCATGGCAGGTTTCCGATCATAGAAGTTTGATGGCTTCGTACCGGCGGCACGGCGTTCCGCTGTTCCGCCTGTCCAATATCTGCGTTGCGCTTCACCCTTCGTCATTGAGGCGTACCCAAAAGTACGCCTCACTCCTCAGGACTCGCGCGCCTTGATCTTGAACTTTTTTCTTTGCCATCCCTTTGACTTTTTACGAGTTTATCAAGTTTGACGGCTGTAAAAAGACATCCGGAGCAGATGCATAAATAATTTTTAAAGTCCGATGCTTTCCGCGATGCCGGCCATGGCCTTGAGGCTGATGGCCACAAACTCCGGAAGGGGAATGCCGATGGTTTCACATTCCATGATGATGTCGCGGCTGACGGACCGGGCGAAATGCGGGGTTTTCATGCGCTTGGTAACGGACTGCGGCTTGACGCTGGTGACTTTTTTGTCCGGATACACCAGGGCTGTTGCCGCGATCATGCCCGTAATGGTTTCAGCGCAGGCCAGGGCGTGGTCAAAAACCGTGGTGCGTTCAAGGCCGAGTCCTTCGGCATTGTGTTTTAGAATGGCATCGGCAATGGCCGGAGATACGCCCTGATTCAGAAGAAGTTCCGCGCCTTCCCGGCCGTGCCGGGAAGGATCGCCGTCGGTGATTTCATAATCAATGTCATGCAGGAGGCCTGCAATGGCCCACATTTCCGGGTTTTCGTCAAATCTTGGGGCCAGTTCCCGCATAATGGCCTCAGCGGCCAGGCAGTGGGATACCAGTTTTTCATTTTTCAGATGCTTTGTCAGCAGCAGAAATGCATCTTCCCGGGAAATACCCGGTTCGGTATGGGTTGACATCATCGTGCTCCTATATTAATTAATTCCAATACAGTCCAAATAATTCAGCATACTGAGGCGAGCCTGGGGATCCCTGGGGATCATGGATCGGACAGGCCGGAAAAATCCGATGAATAGACCCATCCTGTCTTCATACAAAGAAAAACGCCGAATGGCAAAAGAAAGTCCCTGCGCCTGCTGCGGCAAGCATCCGCCGTTCTGCTGGAGATGCCGGTGCGGATTCTCCATCTGCCAGAACTGCATGGAGAAAAATTTCTGGGGAATGTCCTGTAACGGCATTACCTGGCAGTGTCCGGATTGCGGGGAACAAAACGGCTATGGAAACCAGTAGCGAAAATCCGAGGCCGTTATCCCGTCAGGCCGCAGATACGACACCGGCCATCCGTGCCAATGGTACCGATGCAGCTTTCATCGGGGCAGAGCTTTCGATCTTCCCACCCCGGGTCCTGGGGTTCAGGAACCTGATCTTCTGAAGGCGGCTCCCGGGGTTCATCCTTAACAGTGTTCCTGCTTGTGGAATGTTCCGGGTCTCCGGGAGGGGCACTCGGGTCCAAAAGCCCACAAACCCCGCACCGGCCATCAGCGCCAATAACGCCGATACAACTATCGTCGCTGCAAAGCCTTCGGTTTTCCCAGTCCGGATCGGTTTTCTGGCTGCCGGAAAAATTATCGGAAATGTCATTCATCCTGGATCTCTTCTTTTCGGGTTTTGTCTGTTGACCCTTTTACGGTTTCATCAATGGTATGATAAATGGATTTAAAAGATTCAGAAAACCCACTGGGAGAAATCCGTCCGGTTTCGATGAATTTAACAACAATTTCCTTGGTCGTTTTCAGAATATGTTCATCCATGGCGCTCATGACAATAACTACCTGTTAGAATAAAATATGATAATGTTTTGGACTTCACTTGACGTTTGTTCATGAATGGCCCAACCGAAATCCAATTGCCGCGAAAAGGATTCGAGTTGAAAAACTCTAATCCTTTTCTCTGTAGTCATCAAATTGTCGGCGTCGGGGTCGGTGAAGGAGTCGGCGTCGGTGTAGGAGTTGGAGTTGGTGTCGGCGTCGGAGTTGGAGTTGGAGTTGGAGGCGCGGTAGTATTCACAAAGATTGCAACCGATGTCGTCTGACCTTTATCAATATTGGCTTGGATAATATCCATTCCGGAGATGGAACCGGCCTGGTATATGGCCGTTGCAATTCCGGAAGCATCCGTGAGACCGTTGACAACCGTTAGCGTGCACTTGGAGGTATTTTGGGTGATCGTAAAAATAACGGGGTAACCGGAAACAGGGGTTGTGGTGGTTGTGCTGGTTCCGGTGCTGGTTGTGGATGTGTCCACGTTCGTCAAGGTGGCGGAAATCGCGCTGAATTCACCGCTCAGCACGGAGTTCGGAGTGGCTGCAATGGTCAGATGAAAGTTGTTTGCATCATTGCTGTTTGTGGAATCGCAGCCGGCAATGACAACAATCATCAGAAAGCAAAGCCAGGAAATCCGAATATGTTTTTCACCCATTTGATTTCTCCATAATAAACCGAAAAATGTTATGCGCAGGTCTTATTATCTCAAGGAAAATGGCTTTATGAAAATAAGTTGATCGGCGTGGTGTGAGCCATTATGACACAATTAATTGAATTACTTTTTGATCCCGAATAAAGAACCATTTGCCAGTATCGTATTATATATGATTCAAAACAGAACCATCTGTCAAGTATGATTTTTCCGGACAGTCGTAACAGCCGTATTCTGCGTTTTTCTTTCTAATCCGTTTCATAAAGGAGGCAGTGGGATTTATGCGAAGTTTTACAGTATATGACATTTTTCAGCGAAACGCCGTTATCCATGGCAACCGGACCGCACTGGTCTGTAATGAGAACCGTATCTCTTTTTCAGATCTGCTGCTGCAGGTAAATGCCCTGGCAGGGGGAATGAAACAGCAGGGAATCGAAAAAGGAGACCGTATTGCGATTCTGTCATACAACTGCCATTCCTATTTTTTAATTCTGGGGGCGGCAGCCGCATGCGGGGCCATCGTGGTTGCCATCAACTGGCGGCTTTCTCCGGAGGAAATCCGGCATATTCTGACTGATTCAGCGCCGGTTGCCCTGTGTTATGACCGCAATTGCGCCGAAACAGTCAATCAAATAACCGGTTCCAACGGGTATTCGGGCCGAATTTACTGCTTTGAAGATTCCGGTTCCATCGGAATTCCGCTGAATCGGTTGTTTTGCAGTGATGTTGCTTTCAGTGGGTGTCCGTCATCTTCAGAGGACCCGTTTTGCATTATCTATACCGCAGCGATAGCTGGTAAATCCCGTGGTGCGGTACTGACCCATGCCAACATCACGCTTGGAAACCTTCAGACCATGGCAACGATGGGATTAACCTCTGGTGATACCCATTTAAATATACTGCCGCTGTTTCATATCACCGGCATGAATCTGGCTCTGGCGGTAATGCATGCCGGCGGTAAAAATGTTATCCTGGACCGGTTTGATCCCCGGAAAGCCCTGGAGTGGATCGATAAGGAAGGTGTTTCCATCATCGGATCGTTTCCGCCGATATTATCCAATCTTCAGACCGAAATGGATCAGCGCCCGTATTCCCTTTCAACGCTCAAACATGTCCTTGGCATTGATCAGCCCGATGCCATCAAGGCTTTTGAGGCCAGAACCCAGAGCGTGTTCTGGATCCTTTACGGCCAGACCGAAACCTCGGGAATGGTCACATTTTCGCCGGCACTGGAAAAACCCGGTTCAGCCGGAAAACAAGGTTTTCTGATTCGGATGCAGATCGTGGATGAGAATGAACGTTCCGTGGCTGACGGAGAAAGCGGTGAAATCGTGGTTCAGGGGCCGCTCGTGTTTCAGGGCTTCTGGAATCAAGCGGATTACAACCGGAACATATTCCGGAATGACCGGCATCATACCGGCGATCTGGGCCGGATGGACGCGGAAGGCTATCTGTGGTTTGCCGGCCGAAAGCCCGAGAAAGAGCTGATCAAGCCCGGCGGGGAAAATGTCTATCCCGCGGAAGTTGAGGCAGTGATTCTGGAGCATCCGTCCGTGGAAGCCGTATCGGTGATCGGGGTTCCGGACCCGAAATTCGGTGAAGGCATCAAAGCGGTCTGTGTTCTGAAAGCCGGCGTTAGTCTGAAGGCCGAAGTGCTCATGGAATATGTGGCTTCGCGGATTGCCCGTTATAAAAAACCCCGGTATGTCCAGTTTGTCGATACGCTCCCCAGGGCTGCTGACGGATCCATAGACAGAGCCAGGGTCAAATTACTGTATGGATAACATCGTGAATCGGATACGGCCCGATAAATTCCGTCCGATTGCAGCGTTAAGGCTTTGCCATGAACCAGTTTGGTCTTGAATATAGCAGATAAACAGTATATGTTTAAAACAGTTATGTTTTTTTGAATTTTTGAAGTTATGACAGCACGGAAATGCCGTGCCAGGGGAGATGGGTTGGAATGAAACAGCAATACACCATTTTAAAAAATCAAGATAATAGCCGGTTGATTATTCGCGAATTCGGCGAGCTGGACAAGGACAGTTTGTCGCTGCTCTGCGAGGAAAGCTATGATGATGCAGCGGTATCCAGTGCCGTTGCCGCGGGCAGAGAAAAAGTCATCGCGGTTCTCAGAACCAAAAATATGTATCCCCCCAGGGGGCATGCTGAAAAAATTGCCGATATGGTGATGGATTTTTATGCGGCCAATAAATCCGAACCCGTGGAACTTGCTATTGATGAGCCTGCGGCGTCATCCAAGGAAATCCTGACAGAAGCATTCATGGGTATTGAGGAAGATGCTGAAATTATCGATGATTTGCTCGAGGAAGACTTCGATGGGGACAGCGATGATTCCGATGAAATCAAGATTGATTCTTCCATCAAGATTGCCGATGATGATGCCGTGGATGTCGAGGATGAATTGTAAGAAATTGTCCTGTTGATACGTTCATATAACTTTTTTTAAACACCATATATTGTGTATATTTAGTTTGTTGAGGCACATTATGTGGTGTTTTTTGTTGGTGAATGTTGTTGTCGGGTTATGGTGTCTGGAATTTTTGTCTGGTAAGTTATCGTAACCGAAAAGCCCAGAAAGGAGTAAAATTTCCATGGAAGTAACGCGAAGGGATTTTATCAAAATTACCGGCGCCACGGCTGCGGGTCTTGCGGTCAGTGGTAGTCTGGGTTTTGATCTGTCACCGGTCAAAGCCCACGCACAGATGCTCAAGACCAGGTATGCCAAGGAAACCACCACGATCTGCTGTTATTGCGCGGTGGGATGTGGGGCCATAGTGCATACCAGTAAAAAAGGGGACGGACGGGTCATCAACATCGAAGGTGATCCGGACCATGTCATCAACCGGGGGGCATTATGCTCCAAAGGGGCTGCGCTGGCCGGGCTGGTTGAAAACGAAAACCGGCTCCTCAACCCCATGTATCGCGCGCCTTATGCAACAAAATGGCAGGAAGTCACCTGGGAATGGGCTATTGACCGCATTGCCAGACGCGTCAAGACCACACGGGATTCATCGTTTACCGCAAGCAATGCCGCCGGGCAGACCGTCAACCGCACCACTGCCATAGCCTCAGTCGGAAGCGCGGCCCTGGATAACGAAGAATGCTGGATTTATCAGGCCATGCTGCGCTCTCTGGGGCTGGTCTATATCGAGCACCAGGCACGTATCTGACACAGCGCCACTGTTGCGGCTCTGGCAGAGTCGTTCGGACGCGGTGCAATGACCAACCACTGGATTGACCTTAAAAACAGCGACTGCATCCTGATCATGGGCAGTAACGCTGCGGAAAACCATCCCATATCCTTCAAATGGGTCACGGAAGCCCAGAGAAACGGCGCCAAGGTCATCAACGTCGACCCCCGGTTTACCCGAACCTCCTCAAAAGCGGATATCTATGCGCCGCTACGCTCCGGAACCGACATCGCTTTCCTGGGCGGGATGATCAAATACATTCTGGATAACAAGCTGATCGGCGAAGAATATGTTCTGAATTACACCAATGCCGCTTTCCTGGTAAACAAGGATTTTTCATTTAAAGACGGACTGTTTTCCGGCTGGGATTCCAAAATCAAGAAATATGACAAGGCGAGCTGGACATTTCAGATGGATGAAAAGGGCGTGCCCTTAAAGGATTTGACCCTGAAGGACAGCCGGTGCGTCATCAATCTTATGAAAAAACACTATGACCGCTACGATCTCAAACTGGTTTCCAAAATTACCGGTACCTCGGAAGCGGATCTGCTGGAGGTTTACAAGACTTTCGCCGCCACCGGCGCCAATAACAAGGCCGGAACCGTCATGTACGCCATGGGCTGGACCCAGCATACGGTGGGGGTCCAGAACATTCGGACCATGTCCATCATTCAGCTTCTTCTGGGAAACATGGGCATTGCCGGCGGCGGCGTGAATGCGTTAAGGGGGGAGTCCAATGTGCAGGGATCCACGGATCAGGGGCTGTTGTTTAATGTCTGGCCCGGCTATATTCCGGTTCCGACAGGAAAAACCGCGAAACTGGAGGATCTATTAAAGCGCAGGGCCCAGAGCAAGGACCCGCTCAGCCTGAACTGGTGGCAGAACGAGCCCAAATATATCGTCAGCCTGCTGAAATCCTTTTTCGGAGACAAGGCTTCCGCAGAAAACGAATTCGGCTATCCCTGGCTGCCGAAGCTGGATGAAGGCAAGCCGTATTCCTGGCTGGATATCTTTGATGAGATGTATAAGGGCAGCATCAAGGGCTTTTTTGCCTGGGGCATGAATCCGGCATGCAGCGGCTCCAATGCCGGAAAAGTGCGTAAAGCCCTGGCCAATCTCGAATGGATGGTAAACGTCAATCTCTTTGACAATGAAACCGGTTCCTTCTGGCAGGGACCCGATATGATTCCGGAAGATGTGGCCACGGAAGTCTTCATGCTTCCGGCTTGCGTGTCGGTTGAAAAAGAAGGCAGCATTTCCAACAGCGGGCGCTGGATGCAGTGGCGGTATGCAGGTCCCAGGCCTCTCGGAAACAGTCTGCCGGACGGTGACATCATCATGGAACTGGGTCTCAAGTTGCAGGAGCTTTACAAGGCAGGCGGCGTTTTCCCGGACCCGATTCTGAACCTGAAGTGGGACTACATGACGGACCACAAATTTGATCCCCACAAGGTGGCCAAACAGATCAACGGCTTTTTTGTCAAGGATGTCAAGGTCGGGGACCAGGAATTCAAGATGGGCTCCCAGGTTCCCAGTTTTGCATTTCTTCAAAGCGACGGGTCCACGTCCTGCGGCAACTGGGTTTATGCCGGCAGCTATACGGACAAGGGAAACATGGCGGCCCGCAGAAAACAGGAAGATGCGCCGAACAAAATCGGCCTGTATCCCGAGTTTGCCTGGGCATGGCCGGTGAATCGCAGAATCATTTACAACCGGGCTTCCGTGGATCCCAAGGGGCAGCCTTATGACGAAAAACGCTGGGTCATCCAGTGGAAGGACGGCAAGTGGATCGGAGATGTGCCGGATGGGCCAGCGCCGCCGCTGATCGGTGCCGACGGTCAGCCGGATCCCAAGGCCAAGCATCCGTTTATCATGACCGTTCACGGCTTTGGCCAGCTTTTTGGACCCGGATTGATTGACGGCCCCTTTCCCGAACATTACGAGCCCATGGAATGCCCGGTGGAAAAGAACTTTATGAGTTCTCAGTTTACCAGCCCAACGGCCGCGGTTTACGGCACCAGCGCCGATACCTTTGCCACCTGCGACCCCAGATTCCCCTATGTGGGAACGACTTACCGGGTATCCGAACACTGGCAGACCGGTCTTCTCACCCGTCCGCAACCCTGGCTCATGGAACTCCAGCCCCAGGTGTTTGTGGAGATGAGCGAGGAGCTTGGTACCCTTAAAGGCATCAAGAACGGCGAGCGGGTCAAGGTGTCTTCGGTGCGTGGATCACTGGAATGCACGGCGGTTGTAACCAAACGGTTTAAACCGATGAAGATTGCCGGAACCGTTGTTCATCAAGTGGGGATGCCGTATAATTACGGGTGGCGATGGCCGGCCAGCGGCAAAGAGGAAAGCGCGAACCTGCTGACCCCGTCCGCGGGTGATCCCAATACCCGAATTCCGGAAACCAAAGCCTTTATGGTCAACGTAACCAAACTATAACCGGAGGTGGAGCCCATGAGTAAGGCATTTTTTGTAGATACAACCGTTTGTTCCGCCTGCCGGGGATGTCAGGTGGCCTGTAAGCAGTGGCATAATCTTCCGGCGGAAATGACCACCAACCGGGGGACGAATGAAAATCCGCCGGATCTGTCGTTTAACACCTACAAACTCGTTCGCATGCGGGAAGAAGTAGTCAATAAAAAACTGAACTGGCTGTTCTTTCCGGAACAGTGCCGGCACTGTGTTTCCCCGCCCTGTCTGGATACGGCCGGCGATCCCCGGGCCGTGTACAAGGATGAGGCGACCGGGGCGGTCATTTATACGGCCGAAACCCGGTTTCTGAATGCGGATGAAATTATCGCATCCTGTCCGTATAATATTCCCCGGAAATCCGCGGATGGCACTCTGGCCAAATGCGATATGTGCAATGACCGGGTTCATAACGGGCTGATTCCCTCCTGCGTGCAGACGTGTCCGACCGGTGCCATGAATTTCGGAGATGTGAAAGAGATGAAAGCCCTTGCCGAAAAACGTCTGGCCGAGGTAAAAGTCAAATATCCGGATGCAAAGCTTCTGGATGCGGAGGATGTCCAGGTCATTTATCTGACGTCGTATGATCCCAAGCTGTACTTCAAATATGCCGTGGCGTCATCTTCGGATGTAAATCTGACGCGGCACCTGGCCTTGAAGAAGATGTTTCGGCCACTGACGGACATTGCCTCGCGGGTGCTTCAGGCATAGCACTGGAAATGGTGTCTGAGAAATCATTGTTCGGCGTGTTCACTTTTTGCCGAATGTGTTTTTTCATTCAGACACGAACAAGATGGTTGATGCAACAGGGTGATTCAAATCTTTCCGGTTTGAATCACCCTGTCTGTTATGTCGGACATGAAAAACCGACTGCCCCCTTTGACTTAAAATCTAACGCCTAAAGGTAATTACTGATCATGACCGATGCTGATGCTGCAAAAGAGAGGATTCAAAAGGCCTGCCGGGAAGTAACGGCAGCTCGTCCGGCCTATACAGAAATTCTGAAATTCTACGAAGCCGTGTTTCTGGCTCAGGAAGAGGCCAAGGCCCATACCCATGTTCCGCGGATTGATATGCCCGAAGACATTCTGGCGATGAAACTTGCGGAGAAATTCCCCCTGGTGGCTGCTGCTGATTTTGAAATTGATCTGGCTGCCGCAACCCGTCTCCTGGAAAAACTCTGCGAAATCGCTGGCGCATCCGCATCCGCCGATATGAAAGAGGCCGCACGGATGATATCCGAATCCCTTGGGGCTGAATCTCTGAAACCGAAGGATCTCTTTGATCTGGCATTAGGGAAGGGCACCCCGGATAAAATCCCCTCCGGCGTGTCCGCGGACATGGCTCTGCTTTTCGGCTACAACAGCATTCGGCCTTCTTTGCGGCTGTGCTCGGAGCAACTTGCGGCTTCACTGACTGCGAAGGAGCCGTGGAGAACCGGTTATTGCCCGATTTGCGGCAGCAGTCCGGGCCTTTCCATGTTGAAAGGGGAAGGAGAGCGCTGGTATGTCTGCAGTTTCTGCTGGCACGAATGGCTGACTCCCCGGATTTACTGTCCGTTTTGCGACAACACGGACAGCAGCCAACTGCATTATTTTTTCAGCGACCAGGAACCCGAATATCGGGTGGATGGCTGTGACCGTTGCAGCCGCTACATCAAAACCATTGATCTTCGCAAAACCAGCAGGACGATTGTGCCGGTCGTGGAAGCGATTGCAACCCTTCATCTTGACCTGAAAGCCGGAGATTCGTCGGCATAAGGCCTGGTTGGGAGGTAATTCCTGGGAAATCTTACTTGATTCAATTTAATGGGCAGACTGATTGGATCGATGTCTTCCCGGATATCCGGGCATTCTTCATCCGCCGGGATACCTCCAGTCCATCTATATTATTTTTCTGAGGAAAGGGAAGTGAACCGTTACGGCACTTCTCTTTCATTAAGGGCCGGAGCTTTTTGTAAAATGTGAACCTGCCAGCGGCCACCCTTATCCGAACCGATCCGTTCGATAACACCTTTTTGTTTCAATTGATTGATATTACGGCGAAGGGCCTCTTGTGACTTTCCGGTTAAAGCCATCAATTGGGCATAAGTGATATCCGGGTTGGCAGACATATTTCCAATGATCGTCTGCTGTAGAGCCGGATACTTTTCTTGCAACTTTTCTTGCAACTTTTCTTGCAACTTTTCTTGCAACCGAGTTTTCTTTTCGCCATCCGAACCTGCGGATGAACGCAATAATTCAACCCTGAAGAAATCGCCCATCTCACTCAGTTGAATCAAAACCCCGCCGTGGTCTTTCAGCATCCGCCGGATGCGGACAAATCCGGTTCCATATTTTTCAATGTCCCCGCTCAGATAAAAAGCCTCGGCCAGCAGCCGGTTGCGAAGAGAAGAGACATAATTGTCCCGCTGAAGGTCCTCGATGGTCAAATGACCATATAGCCGGCCCGGGTTGGCAAACACGATACGATCGTCAAAAATTTTGATTACGATATCAGAAG
Organism: Deltaproteobacteria bacterium; assembly: GCA_016219185.1. Classification (GTDB taxonomy): domain Bacteria; phylum Desulfobacterota; class Desulfobacteria; order Desulfobacterales; family Desulfatirhabdiaceae; genus RAAP-1. The sequence continues at coordinate 107,286 of JACRBZ010000086.1, read as the reverse complement.
TGTTTTTATAATCTCTGTGAACCACGGAATTCAGCAGCACCTCCCGAATGACTTCTATGGGATATTGCCAGCGCTCAGTGCGTTGCAGACTGCCATCGAATTCATACGAGAGATTGATATGCTTTTTTATAAAAATCAGGGCTTCTTCCAGTGCTTCGGGCAAAGGATCTTTGATCAACAGATCATCGATAATCGTGTCCGCCGCCTTGAACCGGCCGATATGGATGGAATAACCATGGTTGCCGAACAAAAGCATTGCAGCAAGAGTGGGGCTGCCATTCTGGATCATTTTGAGTTTGGTCAGATTCATCAGCAGGTCATCCTGCAAATTGATCCTGCCTCTTGAGTTTACCCTGTCGATAAAGCGATTCATGAGGGATTCGTCCAGTGATGACAGGCTGTCTTTCAGCGGATAGGCATCAAAAGAAATGTTCAGGCTCTGCTGTTGCAGATCGACGATTTCATCCAGGCTCAGCAGGTGATTGCTGTTTTTAACGCGACGGTAATAGCGATTTTTACAGGCAATGGGCTTAATGGGGTATTCCCGGACCTCAAAAACCAGCACGGTTTTACCGTCTATTTCGTACAGATCGACATGCGGCAGAATCTGGGGATAGGTGGCGAGCTTGATTTCATTGAGATATTGCTGGATCGTTTCGGCCCCGATGCTGAGGCCGGATACCTTGCCATTGCTATCGACACCCACCACCACACGGCCGCCACAAGAATTGGCAAAGGCTGTCAAGCTGATGATCACTTCCTTGCCAAAGGTTTTCTTGAATTCCAGTTTCTCCGATTCTGGTGACTGGATCAGTTTATGGATGTCCATGATTATCACCTTCCACCCAATTGACCGGGCTGCGGGCCATGCACTTGATCTCGACTCAGCCGGGGCGGACTTGATTTACGTCAGGAGAAGCCAAAAAAACCTATGGCACCTGCGTATTTCTGCTGATGAATACCGGCTAAGCTGTCATTTGCTGCTGTTAGCTTTTTCCAGTGCATTGATCAGCTCTTCCAGGTCTGGCCGGCGGTTGATGTCCCCAACCTTGGCGTAGCGCAGGATTCCGGCCTTGTCGATGATGAACAGCGCCCGCTCGGCAACTCCATCGCTGCGCAGCACTCCGAATTTATCCGCCACGGCCCCGTGCGGCCAGAAATCCGACAGCACCGGAAACCAGAGATTTCCCATTTGCCGGGTCCAGGAATACAGGGTCGGCAGGTTATCCACGGTAATGCCGAGAAGAATGGCGTCATGGGCCTCGAACAGCCCTTTTGCCAGATTGTACCCCGGCCATTGATCCGAACATATCGGGGTCCAGGCTGCGGGGACAAATGAAATCACGACGTTTTTCTTTCCCGCGAACTGGCTGAGAGAAACGGCTTCACCGCTCAGGGACGGCAATGTGAATTCAGGGGCGGGTTCTCCCACCTTGACTTTCAGCGTGCTGTCGACCGGCTTTAACTGGCCGGGGTTGTAAATATTATCTTTGTATACATCCGAAAGCGCGAATGTCGAAGCGGATGTCCAGAATATCAAAATGGCAATTGTCGAGACGGTTCTAAGAAATGCTCGCATAATCCCTCCATGGCGGAACTCACTGGTTTAATTGCGCCTGAATCAGTTTCAGAAAGCCGGCGTTGTCGGCAATTCCCCCCAGCTTGGAATAAAAGAGGGTGTGACTGCCGTCCCTGTGGTTTTTGATGCCGATAAAATAGGGGGTTCTGACTTCACCGAGCTGTTTGTGAACGATAAACTCGCCGTCTGAAAACAGCGGAAACTGAATTGAATATGTCTTTTTGAAATATTCGACTTCAAATGGGGAATTGCCCACGCCGATGCCAACGAGCTTAACCTTGTCCTTCAGTTTTTCGCTGCTCTGAATTTTTGAATACAGATCATTGACGCTTGGGGCTTCCCTCTGGCAATGCGGGCAGTACATGCTGAAAATTTCAACGATGACAACCGGTGCCTTGATCTGGGGAAGGGAAAAAGTCCCTTCCCCTTTAATGCCCAGATATGTCCGGTAACCGGCATCGGCGGGGATCGCAAGCCTGATGTCCGGAAGCTTTCCGCCTTCGGCCGGCGGCACCACCTCGGCTGCCGAAAAAACAGGCAAAAGCAACAGACACGCCAGGATTGTCCAGATCATACGCGGTTTTTTCATGATGGCAGTCCTCCAGTTAAGTGATTGTGGGCTGTAATCCGTACACGCACATACCCCCTCATGTGACCGCTGAGGCGATAAACCGGCTCAGCTCTTCATGAATGTCCTCTAAAGTCAATTCATTCAGGCACTGGCTGATCTCAGAGTTTTGGCATCCTTTCCGGCGGCAGGGAACGCAGGGCATGTTTTTGGAAACTATCGTGTGCCGGCTGCCTCTCGGTGCCCAGCAAACGGCGGGAGATGGCCCGAAGATGCCCAGTGTCGGAATGCCGACGGCTGCCGCCAGATGAAGGGCCGCGGTATCCACCCCGATAAAACCGCGGCAAGCGGAAAGAACGGCGGCCAGCTCACCGATGGATGTTTTCCCCGCAAGATTAAAGGGTTGGGTTCGGCAGCGCGCCACCACCTGATCCGCGCGGCCGCGCTCTTCCGTTGATCCGGTGATGATGACCGTCACGCCATAACGAAGCTGGACGTCATCGATCAGTTCGGCGCAGGAATTCACCTGCCATTCCTTGTATTTCCACAAGGAAAACGGGTGAAACGCCAGAATCGGTCGGTCCATGGGAATTTTTTCACTGGAAAGCAGGCGGATTGCGGTCTGCTTTCTATGACTGGGGATCGTGATTTGCAGTGCCCTGTCCCGACCCTTCAGGCACAGGGGGCGAAGGATATTCAGATTGTGTTCGGCCGCATATTGGCTTGCTTCGTCCGGCGGCGTGACCAGATGTGTAAACACCCGGTTTCGCCACAGCCGGCCATCAGCCGCAAACCGGCCGATTCGCGTACCGGCCCCGGATAATGCGGCAATGATCGCACCCCGTGTGCCGGTGCGAAGGTCGATCGCCAGATCAAACCGGTGCGAGCGAAGTTCCCGCATCCAGTGAGCCTGATCCAGAATCGCGGCTTTGAGTCGCTTCTTTTCCTTTCGGACTGTCATTACCGCGGATGCCCAGGGGCAATCTTCAATGATCTCCCTAGCCTTTTCCCGTACGCAAACCACAAGCCTGGATTCCGGAAAATTTTCCCTCAGCGCTTTTATGGCCGGAAGCGTCAGAATGACATCGCCGATATCGCCGAGCTGAATCAGGAGGATGCGACGATATGGCTGCGGGTGGGCCGCCGGCAGGGGACTCCGGTCAGCCAATTCCTCTTTCTTTTTTAACCGCTTCATAGGCTTCCTGAATTTCATTGAACTTGTCATTGGCAAACTTGATAAATTCATCTGGCAGGCCCTTGGCAATGATTTTGTCCGGATGATATTCAGAGACCAGCTTGCGGTATTGTTTTTTGATTTGCTCGTCCGAGTCGTTATTCGAGCATCCCAGAACCGCATAGTATTTGTTCACCTCACGGGCATATCGAGACCGGATTCCGGCATACTGGGCGCTGCTGAAACCAAAAATGGAAGCTGCCGACTGAATCAGCCGTTCTTCGCTGGGATGGATGACGCCGTCAGCAACCGATACCCGGAGCAGGATGTCCATCATCAGTTCCAGCATCTGGGGCTGAACATGAAACTGCCCGTAGAACTGGGAGGCAAAACTTTCAAAAGATTCGTGAGATTCCTGCGCCGTATGGAAAATATTGATGGCAACCTGCTGGCTTTCCGGGCTCAGGTTCAGATCATAGGTCATGAATTGCCGGACAGCCTCCATTTCCGCACGGGAAACCTGGCCGTCTGTCCTGGCCAGTTTGCCCAGCATGGAAAATGCAGCCACAAAAAAAGTGATCTGCGACGATTCGCCATACGACAGATTCATGGTACCGGTGCTGTCCGCGGGTTTGTTATCAAATGCATGGCCGAACACGGCTCCGGCAATGGCGCCGATCGGGCCGCCCAGGGCAAAGCCTATGGCCCCTCCAACCAGTTTTCCGATGATGCTCATAAAGACCTATCCTGTAACTTGCTCATATTTAAAAACCCATTAACGATTCAACGATTCTTCAATCTCATCCAGAAAGCGGCTCTTTCGGTTGAACTGGCCTTTCCGGTATCCGGCACAGGTCAGGAAAAGATATTTTTCAGAGCGCGTCACGGCAACATACATCAGTCGCCGTTCTTCATAAAGCCCGGCGGTCGTGTCCAGGGATCGCCAGTGCGGGAAAAGCTGCTCTTCGCATCCCACGACAAAGACCACATGAAATTCAAGTCCCTTGGCCGCATGAATCGTTGAAAGACTGACACCACGGGATTTTTCTTCCTCATCCTCTTTTTTATCTTCCCGAACCAGGGCGGCTTCTTCCAGATATTCCACGATCGAGTCTTTCTGAGAGGCCGAATACACGAGCTGTTCGATGTTTTCCTGCCTGGAGGTAAAGTCCATGGTGTCGGCCTTGACGTATTCCTTAAGATAAGCCATGTAGTTTACCCGGTCAAGAATCGTCTGGATGGCATCCGCCGGCTTCATCTCCCGGATATCATCCAGAAGTTCCAGAAGCGACTTAAGGGCCTGATAGACTTTGGGAGCCAGAATCGTCTCGTTCAGGGCGATTCTGGCTGCTTCCTGAAGGCCGGCTTCCGGAGTTTTCAAAGTCAATAGTTTTTTTACAGCCCCCGGACCCAGGCCGCGTTTCGGCGTGTTGACGATCCGTTCAAATGCCGCATCATCCTTGATGAATGCCGCGGCGGTCAGGTAACAGTTGATGTCCAGGATTTCCTTTCGTTCGAAAAAACCTTTTCCGCCCAGCATGCGATACGGAATTCCCGCCTGGCGGAATGCTTTTTCAAAGGACAGGGAACAGAATTTGGTCCGGTACAGAACCGCCATTTTATCCAGCGGAATTTCCATGCCATTCAGGCTGAGAATCTTTCTGGAAATCCAGTCGGCCTCCTCGTTGTCATTATCAAAATCGTAGAGTTCCACACGGCCGCCGTGTTTTTCCGAAAAGCATTTTTTATCCAGCTTGTGGCTGTTGTATTCGATCAGGTCATTGGCAACCTGAACGATTTCATCGGCTGAGCGGTAGTTTTGTTCCAGCCTGAAAATTTTTGCCCCCTTGTACTTATCCTGGAAAGACAGAAAATGATCCACATTGCTGCCCCGAAAGGAATAAATGGCCTGCCAGTCATCGCCCACGCAAAAGAGCTTGCCGTTCTTCATGAGCAGCCCGGTCAGCTCTTCCTGGATGTTGTTGGTATCCTGGTATTCATCGCAGAGAATGAAATCAAAGAGATTCTGATAATAGGCCCTGATGGATTCATGGTCCCGAAGCAGGTTGCGCGTCAAGAAGAGGATATTGTCAAAATCCACGGCATTCTTGGATTTCAGCTCCTGTTCATAGCGATGGAAAATATCGATCATCCGCTTTCTGGCAACCCGCGGCTTATGCGTGAAATAAGTCTCCGGAGATCCCGAGTTTTTGGCATTGGAGATTTCCGCGGCAATGACGGGTACAAAAGACTTCTCGATGTTCATTTCTCCGACAGCGATATCTTTTATCAGTTTTTGCTGTTGATAGGAGGCGTAGATTTGCAGCGGCGGCTGGTATCCCAAAAGCGCGCAATGTTCCTTGAAGATTCTGAAGCAGGCGGAATGAAAGGTCCGGACCCACGGAAATTGATAGGCCGGAATGCCGGTCAATTCCACCAGCCGGGATTTCATTTCCTCGGCAGCCTTATTGGTGAACGTGATGGCCAGAATGCGGTCCGATGGAATGCTGCGCGCAATCAGATGCGCGATTTTGGCGGTTAAGGTTCGGGTTTTTCCGGACCCGGCCCCGGCAACGACCAGGGTGGGAGAATCCAGATATTCGACTGCCTGTTGCTGCTGACCTGAAAGGTTCATGATGATCCGTTATTTATGTGAACGCCCATGAGGGCTTGAAAAAAGACGATCGGCCATGCGAAAAGAGACAGCCCATCGCTCATTGTTTATGGCTGCGGCGACCGCCGCGGGCTATCCGGCTCAGGAAAATCCTTTGCTTGGTGCGGAAGGTTTGCACGTGCCGGCGCCGGAACCGCTTAAAAAGCTGGCACAACTGATGAGCTTTCGGGTCCGGTCGGATCCACAGCATGGGCAGGATGCCTTTTCTTCTTTGTTTTTAAAAACCAACTGCTCGAAGTTGTGATGGCAGGATTCGCATTCGTATTCGTAAATAGGCATGTTGTTCTCCTATATTCCAGGTTTGTCCAGCGATAATGATCCGCGTTTCATATCCGACATTTTGATTCTTTAGAGACGAAACCGATAAAAAGGATTCATGTCATCAGAACAGCATCAGGCCCACCGGACAATGATCGGAGCCGAGGATGTCATTATCGATGAAGGCATCCTTGATCCGGTTTTTTTCCATCAGATCCCGGGAAACGATGAAATAATCGATCCGCCATCCGATATTTCTGGATCTGGCGCCAAACCGGTAAGTCCACCAGGAATACTTTTCGGTATCCGGGTACAGGTGTCGGAATGTGTCCACGTAGCCGTTTTGAAGAATGCGGTCCATCCAGTCCCGTTCGATTCTGAGAAAGCCGGAATAATTCTCGTTGGCTTTGGGGTTTTTCAGATCGATTTCATTGTGAGCCGTATTGAAATCACCGCAGATGATCACGCTTTTGCCCTGAAGGCGATAGCGGTCGGCATGGGCAAAGAACGCCTCATAAAAGCTGAGTTTGTATTGCAGACGGTCTTCTCCCATCTGACCATTGGGGAAATAGACATTGAAGAAAATAAAGTCCCCGAAATCCATTTCACAGATTCGGCCTTCCTGGTCGTATTCGGGAATACCGATGCCGTAGCTAACTGAAAGTGGGGGGATTCGGGTGTATGTTCCCACCCCGCTGTAGCCTTTTTTTACGGTTGAATACGACCAGTAGGATTCATACCCGTCAATGTTCTTCATCGCTTCGGTCAGCTTGGATTCCTGAAGTTTGGTTTCCTGAATGGCGATAATGTCGGCGTTCAGATCCTTGATCTGCTGAACAAATCCCTTGGCCATCAGCGCATTCAGGCCGTTGACATTCCAGGATATCAATTTTAAGGTCTGTTTCGTCATGGAATATTCTGGCATCCCGCTTTTTAGAAGGGGCGCTTTCACGATGGTTCGTGCGAGGGCGCGGTGGTTTATATTAAGCCTTGCCGGAAGATAAACGGCCATGACGTATGGATATCAAACCCATACGCCATGGCCATTTTGCTTTCAAGCATGGTTGCGACTGTATAATTATAAAAGATTATACTAAAATTACGGTTTTCATTCAATGGCGGAATCAAAATATTTCCATTGGGGCACATCCTGCCGGTTTTTCTTGATTTTCCGAAAATTTCCGCTTATTGCATGATGCATGGCCCGCTTAAACGCACCGAAATTCCCGGCATCACCCTGTCAGCCTGACGGGCAATTTATGCGGTTGTCTCCTGGGTGAAAGATCTGACAGGCATCGGTTTCAGGGCAAACCGGGGAAGTCAAAGAAAACGGAATAAAACGATATGAAGCCTCCTGAATTTATGAAAGCCATGGTAATTACCGGCATCAGCGGGGTTTCCGCGGGCAGCAGGCCGCTTGCAATGATGGAACTTGCCGTTCCGGAACCCAGGGAGGGGGAGATCCTGATCCGGGTTTCAGCCTGCGGCGTCTGCCATACGGAACTGGATGAAATCGAGGGACGCACCCCGCCGCCCCGATTTCCGGTCATTCCCGGCCATCAGGTCGTGGGCCATGTGGTAAAGTGCGGGCCGAATGCTTCCCGATTCCATATTGGCGAGCGGGTCGGCGTGGGATGGATATACAGTGCCTGCGGAACCTGCGTTTTCTGCCGGAACGGCAATGAAAACCTGTGCCCCTCTTTCCGGGCAACCGGAAGAGATGTGAACGGCGGGTACGCCGAGTTCATGACGGCCAGGGAAGCTTATGCATACGCGATCCCCGAGTATTTCAGTGATGTCCAGGCAGCGCCCCTGCTGTGCGCCGGCGCGATCGGGTACCGCTCGCTTCGGCTGGCGAATATCCAAGACGGGCAGTCTCTGGGACTGACGGGTTTTGGTGCATCCGCCCATCTGGTGCTGAAAATGCTGAACTACCGGTTTCCCCGAAGCAGGTGTTTCGTGTTTGCCCGAAGCCGCGCCGAACAGTCCTTTGCACGGGAAATCGGTGCAGTCTGGGCCGGCGATACCGAAGCGCCCCCTCCGGAGCTGCTGGATGCCATTATCGATACGACGCCGGTATGGAAACCGATTGTATTCGCATTGGAGCATCTGAAAAGCGGCGGCAGGCTGGTCATCAACGCGATCCGAAAAGAACCCCTGGATCAGGATATCCTGATGCGTTTGGATTATCCCCGCCATTTGTGGATGGAAAAGGAAATCAAAAGCGTTGCCAATGTTGCGCGACAGGATATCCGCGATTTTCTGGAAATCGCTTCCCGGATCCCCATTGTTCCGGAAATCCAGGTATATCCACTGGAATCCGCCAATGATGCCCTGATTGAGCTCAAAGAGCGGAAAATTCGCGGCGCAAAAGTGCTGTGCGTTTGAGCAATGCCTCCACGATAGCTTCCGCTTCCCGAAGCGCTTTGACCGAATCAAATCCGGATCCGAGTTCCTGGAAAATTCTGTTATAAGGAGAAGCTTCCGCGCCGATGGCGGCATAATCCACCGGCGCTCTGGCATAAAGCTTGTCGTTGAAAAAATAATGAATCAGTCCGCTGGCCGGATCAGAGCGATACGGCCAGCAGCATTTTAAATCCATCAGTTCCCGCATGATGTCCGCGGGGTCAGGGTCGGGGGCCGTCCGGCATGCAGCCACATGGCCGGCGACATCAAGAAACGCCTGCACCAGGGATGCTTCGGTAATCATCAGGCCATACTCGAACCAGTCTCTGGCAGCTTTACGGATCAGAATTTTAATGTCCGCGGAAAGGCAATCGTGGGTCGGACAAAAATAAGTACGGCAGGCAAATCCGCCGTAATCGCTGATCCCCCGCAAGTCAATGCCGCTGTTTCCCAGCGGATGAAGCAGGCAGCCCGGCCGTGACGCGTCCCGGCCGATAAGCCCGATATAGGGGCAGTGATGAAATTCCGGAAACGGCCGCTCTTGCGGCTCGCTCTCCTCCACCCATTTCCGGAACGAAAGCACGGCATCCAGGTTGCGGCCGGCCATTTCGGAAAACCGATGGGTCCGTTTTGCCAGCAGGGCGTAAAGGCCATCCCGGGACAGGCCGGCCACATTGTACAGGCCGCAGCAGGCCCCGCACGATACGGTTTCGCTGACCTGGCAAAGATAAACGCCTCCGGGTATTTCCGGGTCCAAAACGATCTGCACCGCCTGATCTTGTGCCCTGTTCATCATACTGACTCCCGACCCCTACCGCGTCAACTGCCGGTATTTGATGCGATGCGGCTGATCCGCGGCAATGCCCAGCCTGGCTTTCCGGTCTGTTTCGTAATCCGAGTAATTGCCTTCAAACCAGACAACCTTGCTGTCTCCTTCAAATGCCAGGATATGGGTTGCGATGCGATCCAGAAACCAGCGGTCATGGCTGATCACAACGGCGCATCCGGCAAAATTTTCAAGGGCCTGCTCAAGGGCTCTCAGGGTATTGACATCCAGGTCGTTGGTCGGTTCATCCAGAAGCAGGACATTGGCCGCCTGTTTCAGAATCAGGGCCAGATGCACCCGGTTGCGCTCTCCTCCGGACAGCATGCCCACTTTTTTCTGCTGATCCGTGCCGGAAAGGTTGAACCGGGACACGTAAGCACGAGAGTTGACCTGGCGGCTTCCCAGATCGATCATGTCCTTGCCTTCGGAAATGGTTTCCCAGATCGTTTTATTCGCATCCAAAACTTCGCGGCTTTGATCGACATAAGCCAATTGAACGGTCTTTCCCACATGAATGTCTCCGGCGTCCGGTTTCTCCTGGCCTGTGATCATGCGAAAGAGGGTCGTTTTACCGGCGCCGTTTGGACCGATCACGCCGACAATGCCGCCCGGCGGCAGTGAAAACGTCATGTCCTCAACCAGAATCCGGCCGTCATAAGCTTTGGCGACGGCTTCCGCCTGAATTACGACATCCCCGAGCCGGGGTCCGGGCGGAATATAGATCTCCAAATCCCGGACCTGGCTGTCGATGTCCTGTTTCAGAAGGGCTTCGTAACTTTGAATGCGGGCTTTGGATTTGGACTGCCTTGCTTTCGGGCTCATGCGGATCCATTCCAGTTCCCGCTGGAGGGTTTTCTGGCGCTCGCTTTCGGATTTTTCCTCGTTTTTAAGCCGCTGGTGTTTCTGATCGAGCCAGGACGAATAATTGCCTTTCCAGGGAATTCCCTGACCCCGGTCCAGCTCCAAAATCCAGCCGGCAACATTGTCCAGAAAATACCTGTCATGGGTGACGGCAATGATGGTTCCGGCATAATTCTGAAGATGGTGTTCCAGCCATGCGACGGATTCGGCATCCAGATGGTTGGTGGGTTCATCCAGAAGCAGAATATCGGGTTTTTGCAGCAACAGCCGGCAAAGCGCCACCCGGCGTTTTTCCCCGCCGGACAGCACCTGAACCCGTGTGTCGCCGGGCGGACAGCGCAGGGCATCCATGGCCATTTCCAGGCGGGAATCCAGATCCCAGGCTTCCAGATGATCCAGGCTTTCCTGCACCTCTCCCTGTCTTTCGATCAATTTGTTCATGTCATCATCGGAAAGGGGTTCGGCGAATTTTTCATTGATATCGTTGTATTCCTTTAAAAGGTCAACCGTGGATTGAACCCCCTGTTCAACGATTTCGCGAACGGTTTTGTCTGAATCCAACAGCGGTTCCTGTTCCAGATATCCGATGGTATGTCCGGGAGTGAGAATGGTTTTTCCGTTAAATTCAGTGTCCACGCCGGCCAGGATGCGCAGCAACGTGCTTTTCCCGGAGCCGTTCAGCCCCAGGACTCCGATTTTTGCGCCATAAAAATAGGACAGATAGATGTCCTTTAGTATGGGTTTTTTCTGATAAAATTTACTGACTCCGATCATCGAATATATGACTTTGTTGGGGTCAATGCTCATTATGAATGATTCCTTTCCGGAAATGGGTTATAAAAAATAGATGAAATGGTAAAGCAAAGACACGGCCATCAGCCGCGGACGCCTTTTACATAATAATACCCGGTCATGTCCTGCCAGGAAACAAAACCCAGATCCATGCTGAGATACCAGGCTGCCATAAACGAGCGCTTGTCGGCGCTCCACAGCCATTTCTGAGAAGGATCAAAAACGGGTTCCATGCACAGATCCAATCCCCGGGAGGGACGGGTAACGATGGACATCAGTTCTGCAACCGTGGGAAATCGCCAGGAACCGGATCCGGCCGATTGCTCACGATTCAGATTCCGGATATAGGCTTTGGCCTGTTTCCAGGTGAGCGGGTAAGGGGATCCGGCCTGCTGCCAGGTCAGTCCGGTGGATTGATCCAGAACCCGGTGGCCGTCAAGAGAGTGAAATCGATTGGTGATATATTGCCGGGGGCGCCACAGATCATCCAGGCCAAAAAAGGTTCTGGCCTCCCGGGGCCGAATCCGCACGGGCTCTTTTCTCGGCCGGAAACTGTTCATCCCCGAGTTTGCGATCGGTTTTGTCTGCTGGTTGTTCAAGAAGTTGCAGGCCCGCTCTTTTCTGATCATCCAGTCGGCCTCAAGCTTTTCCAGTGCATTCAGCATCTGTCCGGCCGAGTTAAACCGGTCCCGCGGTTTCGGTGACATTGCCTTTAGCAGGAATTGATCCCAGTTTTCGTCCGTGTCGGAATTGATCTGGCTGGCAGGAGGGGCCGGGGATGCCTGGGGAAGGGATCCGGTCAGCATGCGATACAACATCACGGCCACGGCATAGAGATCGGCGCTGAAGCCCACGTGATCCGGATCTGTTTCCTGCTCGGGGGGTGCGTAAAACGGGGAGCCGATTTTCAGATTCCGCGGACTGCCGGCAGCTTCTCCGCGAAGTTTGGACAGACCGAAATCGCCGATTTTAACGGCATCCTGGTCGGTTATCAGGATGTTAAAGGGTTTGATGTCCCGATGGACGATGCCGGCATGGTGCAGGCAGGCCAGTCCTTCAAGGGTCTGGCGGATGTAATGAAGGACCCTTTCGGTCGGCATGATGCGGGATGGCAGCTCGATCCGGCTGGATTCTCCCATCATGGCTCCCAGATTGTTGCAGTAATAGTCCATGGTATAGAAATATCTGCCGTCTGCCTTGTCAAAGTCCCATATTTCCAAAAGATTAGGGTGCCTCAGCCCTGCCATGGTGACGGCTTCGGCAATAAAGAGCGCTTCGATCCGGTCCATGCCCAGAATATCCACCAGAAACGGATTCGGAGCAAGAAGCTTCATCGCGGCGATTTTTCCGATAACCGGAAGCCTGACTTTAAAAATCTTGCCCATGCCGCCCCGGCCCAGGAGCCCCAGGATTTCATATTTTCCGATGGATTTCATTACAGATCCGATTGCGCAATCATTGATGTTTTCCGGCAATCCGCAACATGGCCTTTCCGTAAAATTTTTCTTGTTAACCAAGGACGTAACCTCTATTAATATCAAAATCCTGTCAAAATGTCTCATGAAATTTCGTTTATAGGGTCGCTTTGCAATTTGTTATGCAAACGTATTCATTTTTGTGCAGAAACCGAATCGCGACATTTGATTGACATTTCCCATGTCAGATTTTAAAATACCAAATTTCAATAAAATCGTTCAAGCCGATATCCGGTTAACCGTGATGTAAGGGTGATCAGGCGTTGACGGTTCTGGCCATTTGCCTGGGGAGTGAATGTGGATAGATTATTCCGTGTTCCATACTCAGGCCCGTGTTTTAAAAAATCTTGGCTGATAAGCTTGTCCTCATAAGGATGATGATGATTGTCTATTCGATGACATTCCGGTTCCTGATTGCCTTTTTATGTTCGTTTCTGCTGCTTTCGGGAGTGAGCGCATGGGCCGAAGCTCCCAAACCGGGCTTTGTTGTTCACTTTGACTTCATCAAAAATGCGTCCGAAGGATGTGCTTTGGTGGATATTGCCGAGCGGGTTGGGGCCAGGGTCATCAATCTCGTGCCGCCGGCCCACGTGTGGGAGGACCCGGTTTCTCTTGCCGCGCTGGATGCGATCATAAAAGAGATCAATCGCCGGGGTCTGAGCCTTATCTTTACCCGTATCGATGCTGCGAAATTGTCGGATCGTAGCGGCAGCCGTCCCTACTACCTTTACAACCGAATACTGAACGAGCCAGGCAGACTGCCTAACGGCAAGCCGACAGTCGAATTCTTTCTTGCCACGGTCGGAAAAGACGGCTATGCGGAGTGGATGGAGGAGGAGACCCGATATTACGCCGAACACTACGGCGGACTCCCGAATCTCATCGGTATCAACCTGGGGCCGTTCAGCGAGCCCTTCAGCGCCGAGCGGTGCGGTTTCCTGGAATACATGGAGGAATCCCGATCCTATGAGATCACCCAGTATACCCGATATGCGGAGAAATGGTGGCATGGCTGGCTATCTGCGCATTATGATGATGTTTCCTCGCTGAACCGTGAATACGGTACAGAATGGGTTTCCTTCGATGCCATTCCCCTGCCGTTGAGTGAAAAAGATCGTCGCTTTGAAAGAGCGGATCTGGCGTATTTTGACTTTGCCCGCTCGCTCAACGACTGGTATATCGAACGTTACATGCGCTGTCGCAAGATCTGGCATGAGGTCAGCAAAAGGGCCGATGTCCCGTTCATCCTCCAGTTCAATGGCCATTTCGCGGAAAAAATCGTCATGGGGCGTCCCGGCCATGCCGCCTTTGATGTGCCCGGCTGGATCGCCATGGCAGATGCGCTTGGCGTGTCGCTGTACACAAACAATGGTTATCCGGATATGGGACACCGATCCATTCTTGCCACAGTGAATTTTCTGGCGGTCGCAAGGGACATGGGAAAGTCTGTTTTTGTTCTCGAGGGAGGGAACGAAGCCCCCAATGTGACGCTGGATCCCGTGGAACTGGCGTTTTTTGGCTCAGTTGCCGGAAAGCTTACGCCGAAAACCTATGTCTATGAGTTTCTGAAAGACAAATTCAATGAAAAATACACTCAAAACCCCGGCAAAGTCGTGACAGCCGGCGGGACCATCCGACCCAAGGCTTTCAGCGCCCTCAGCAAGCTCTTCACGGACATTGAATCGCGTTCCATCTCTCCGGAAACGCCTGCGCTCTATGCCTGTTTTGATTCGCTGTCTTCACGGGGCAATGCCCAGGCTGGCAGCCGGTATGCAGCCCTGTTTGACCTGGCTGCATTCATACCCGTCCGCTGGATTCCAAAGGGTCATGAATCGCTCATGCGTCCGGGCATTCCGGTCCTGAATTCCGATGGAATGGTATCTCCCGTCAACGATGAACTTTCACGTCTTATGTCCAACGTTCCGGGTTTGGATTCAGAGGAACGTGCAGGCTGGCGCAAGGACGTGCTGAAAGCGATTGGCCGATGATGTCAAAAAATCTATTGGAAATGAATGATCCTATTAAAACGGCTGTCATTTTCGGAACCCGACCCGAGGCGATCAAGCTTGCGCCGCTGATCCGGCGGATGGCCGACAAACCCGATCTGTTTCAGCCGATCACGATCGTTACGGCACAGCACCGCGAGATGCTGGATCAGGTTCTGGAGCTTTTTTCCATTAAGCCGGATTACGACCTGAGTATCCTTCGTCCCCGGCAGACCCTTGCGGAGATCACGGCCAGCGCCATTTCCGGACTGGACGGCATTCTGTCGAAAGAAAAACCGGATTTTGTGGTGGTTCAGGGCGATACGACCACGACCTTCATGGGCGCCCTTTCCGCATTTTATCACAAAATCCCGGTGGCCCACGTGGAAGCGGGTCTGAGAACGCAAGACAAGACCAATCCTTTTCCGGAGGAAATAAACCGCCGAATGACTTCGGTCATTGCCGATGCGCATTTTGCGCCCACGGTAAAGGCGTGTCAGAACCTCTTGGCCGAAGGAATCGTCCGGGATCGCATCTGGCTGACCGGCAATACGGTTATCGATGCATTAAAGGATGTTGCGGGGTGGAACCGCAAATGCGATCATCCCGTTCTTAAGCGTGTTGCAGCCGAAAAGCTGCGCATGCTGTTCGTCACATCCCATCGCAGGGAAAACCAGGGTCAGCCCCAGGAAGAAATCTGTAGTGCGTTGATTGAACTGGTCAAGACTTTCAGGGATATTCTGGTGGTCTTTCCGGTACATCTAAGTCCGGCGGTCCGGGATACGGTGCTTCCCCGGCTGCGGGATCAGAACCGGATTGTACTGCTGGATCCGATCGACTATCTGGAAACCATCCACTTCATGAAGAATTCGTATCTGGTTTTGACGGATTCTGGAGGTATTCAAGAAGAAGCGCCCGGACTCGGCAAGCCCGTTCTGGTCCTGCGCAGCACAACGGAAAGACCCGAAGGCATCCTGGCGGGAACCGCCCGGCTGGTTGGGACAAATGCCACCCGGATCGTGGCGGAGGCTTCAAACCTTCTTTGCAGTCCGGAGTCTTATCGAAAGATGTCACATGCCACGAACCCTTATGGGGATGGACGGTCCAGTGAGCGGATTCTTCAGGTTCTGGAATATCTTGCCGGCCGCGCAGCCGGTCCGGAGCCCTTTACCGGTACCTGGAACGACGAAAGCATTCGGGAGCCGGCTTTATCTGATTCTCCATTGGACTGTTCTTTGCAAAAAGAATAATATATAAGAAACAATGAGGCGGGTGCTACGGGTATTTTTATCCCGTAACACCCTTATTCCGTTTAACGAATGTTCCGCTAACGATAAAGAATGAATATGGTATTCAGATTTCTGCTCCAGATTGGTTTTTTCATCCTGCTGGCCATGGGTGAATGTTATTCCGCTGTTCCTGCTTTGCCGCCAGCCGTTCCGACCTTGCCGCCGCCCATTCCGTCTTCGGATGTACTGGTCATTCATGACAGCCTGCCGGGTCCCATTCCGCCAGGATGGGTCGATGGGAACAATGTCCTGGATCTGCTGGGCCATTTCGGGCTGAAGGGAACGCTTCAGCCCATCGAAAATTACAGGTCCGGGGATCTTGACCGGTTCCGTTTTATCATTGTGCTGGGCGTCGATGAGCGCCAGGTGAGCTATCCGCAGGTCTTACTCGCCGATATTCGAAATACCCGTCTTCCGGTATTCTGGATTGCCGATCACGCGGACGAACTTTTCAAAGATCCGCAGTTCAGTGCTAATCTGGGTTTCAAGATGGTTGATTCCCCGCCTCTGACCGGCTTTGAATCTGTTTCCTACAAGGGGCAATTGCTGATAAAAGGCGAGCCCTCGCTGCTTCCCCTGGAGATACTTGATCCGTCCAGGGTTCAGATCCTGGCAACGGCAGTCCATAAGAATGGCAGTTCCGTGCCTTACATGGTTCGGTCGGGATCCTTCTGGTATTGCGCGGATTCACCATTTTCCTATGCAGAGGAAGGCAACCGCTATCTGGCCTTCTGTGATCTTCTCCACGATTTTTTCGGTATTCACCACCCGGAAGAACGCAAGGCCCTGGTGCGTATCGAGGATGTCTCCGTGGACTCGGATCCCGATGATCTTCGCGCCCTTGCGGATTATCTGTACGGCAAACAAATTCCTTTTCAGGTCTCGCTGATTCCGATCTTCAAGGATCCCGAGGCCAAGGAAGAAATCTATCTTTCGGATCGGCCCCAGTTTGTCCGTGCCATCCACTATATGGTTTCCCGCGGCGCAACGATCGTGATGCATGGGGTGACCCACCAGTACCATGGCAGAAGTGGTGATGATTACGAGTTCTGGGACGATCAGTCCGGTAAGCCCGCTTCAGGAGATTCTCAGGTCGTTGTCGAGCAGAAATTGCGCGCGGGGCTGGAAGAGTGCTTTTCCAATGGCATTTATCCGGTTACCTGGGAAACGCCGCACTACGTTGCATCGGAGAACACGTATCGGACAATCGGAAAATACTTCAACTCTTCCTACGAGCGCGTCTCTTCGATCAATCACGCCGAAGCCGGGCATTACTTCCCCTACCCGACCGTGGATCGGTTCGGACGATTCATCATCCCGGAAGGCATCGGCTTCATCGAAGTGGATAATCCATCTCCGGAAGAGCTGATCAAAAACGCCGAACTCATGCGGGTGGTGCGTGACGGTATGGCATCTTTTTTCTTCCACCCTTTCCTGGATCTCAAATACCTGAAGCAATCGGTTGAAGGCATTCAGAAACTGGGCTACCGTTTTGGTTCGATCCGAGATTACAACCTGCGCGTTCAACTGGACGATCGTCTGGTGCAGACAACCACGAACAGCATTGAGCTGACGCCCCATGCAAAGTATCTTCACCGACTCTATCAGCAGGCGGACGGCAGCATTTCCGGAGAATCCTACTTGGAAAAAACTCCCCGGGGTGTACTCACGGATCCCGGAGTGGTGCCGGCGAATGCCATTCTGGTGATGGAAGGTGCCAACGAGATTCTTGCACAAAAGGAACAGGCTTCTCCCGGCAAATGGGAGGTGCTCAAATCGTGGGTCCAGAGAAAACTACGCGGGAAATCCGCTGTGGCATCCCCTCTGGAACAGCCTCAGGCCATGGTTCTCTGGGAGGATAATCTTCAGAAGGAAGACTGGAACAATCAGTCGAGCTACGTCAGTGCGCTTGCCCTCTACGGCTTCCGTACAAGTACTGTTGACTGGAAGACATTCGAGATGGATTCGGTCCCTGAGGGCACAATTCTTATTGTGCCCCAGGCTGTTGCGGTAAGGCTGTCTTCAGCAGCCGTGGAGTCGATACAGGCTTTTGTACGAAAGGGCGGAAGGCTGGTTCTGGATGGGCCCAGTCCGCTGAGCCAAAGTGTGGGCGTTCAAAGACAGAAGCGTACGATCAAGGTTCGGAATGTGGAAGAGATGCTCTACGGAACTCAGACGGCTGTCTGGAATCCGCCGGCCAACGTGCCGCGTTTCGCAGTCCAGAATACGCTTTCCGTATACGCCCGGGATGAGGATAGTGAGATGCCCGTGGCGGTTCTGGGCGGCTTTCAGGAAGGCCGTTTCCTGTATCTGGGCGCGCGGTTCGATCCGATCAGCAAGCTCGGTTTCACGCGATATCCCTATTTTATCCACTACCTTCGCGAAGGCTTTAAGCTGAACCTGCCTGCCCAGCGCAAACAGCTCGAGCTCTATTTCGATCCCGCGCTTGCCAAGCGTCAGGGGGCCGAGGATAAACTCGCGGAGCAGTGGAGCAGAATGGGGGTCCGCGCCATCTATGCGGCCGCATACCAGTTCTGGCCGAAATGGTCGTATAACTACCAGCATCTTGTCGATGTCTGCCACAGAAACGGCATTCTGGTCTATGCATGGTTCGAGTTCCCGCATGTGAGCATGAAATTCTGGGAGGAGCACCCGGAGTGGCGGGCCAGGACAGCCACGGGTGAAGACGGACATGTGGGATGGCGACATCACATGGATCTGGATATTCCCGAATGCCGGGAGGCTGTCTTTAATTTTGCGGTCGATTTTCTGAATAAATACGAGTGGGATGGCGTCAATATCGCCGAGCTGAATTATGATACGGTTAATGGACCCGAAACTCCCAAATCCTATCTGCCCATGGGGGCAACAACCCGGTCCGCGTTTCTTGCCCAGAATAATTTTGATCCGATCCTGCTTTTTTCTCCGGATTCGCCCTATTACTGGCAACGCAACCGGACAGCTTTGAAAAAATTCGAGACTTATCGTGCCCAGCGGGTGATGGAGTGGCATCGCGACCTGCTGGACAGAATCACGCCGGTTGCCAAAGCCCGGGACATGGAAATCATTGTGACCATGCTTGACAGTCTGCATTCGAAAACCCTCAACAGGGATACGGGCGTGGACTCGCGCCTGATTCTCTCACTCATGGATCGCTATCCGTTTACGCTTCAGGTTGAAGATCCCTCCCATTTCTGGGCGGAGGCCCCGGACCGGTATCAGAAATTTACCGAGACTTATCTCAAACTGATCAAAGACCGGAGACGCCTGATGTTCGACATCAATGTCGTCCCCGACCGTAATATTGAAAAGTCGCATTCTCCCACACAGACGGCAATGGGGATCGAGCTTGCCCAGACCGTAATCGCTGCAAGGCAGGCTTCCGGAAGGGTTGCCGTTTACAGCGAGGGGACCGTGCCCTATCCGGATATCGAAGCCCTCTCCAGGGTGCTGGCGCACGATGCCATACTGAAGAATCTGTCGAATTCCTGGACAGTGGAATCGAAGGAAGCCATTATCCTGAATGCTCCCGGTTCGTGGCAGAACTATCAGGTGAATGGCCAGGTCTGGCCCGGCTGGGGAGAAGCCGCCATTGTCATGCCGGCGGGAAAACATCAGATTTCACCGGTTGAGCGCAAGTTTCAACTGATGGATAAGTCTATTCTGGATATCCGTTTGCTTCGTTTTTCCGGTGACATGGATTCGCTCATGCCAACGCAGCAGGGGTTTGAATTTGCCTACGACTCCCCGCTACGAACCATAGCGCTTCTGAACCGGGAACCACACGATATTCAAATAGACGGCCGGAAAGCCGATGCGCAGCCCGTTTCAAATGCCGGCAATTGGAGCATCCGACTCCCCAGCGGCAAGCACCGGGTGGAAATCATCGCCGACAGCACGGCCTCGGCGATCGTCAATACAACCAGTCTTTACAGTTCGACGGCGATCGTTATTTTCGGAACAGTGGCTTGCGGGCTATTGGGCTTGTTGTATATGGCCATTCTGGTGCGCCGCACCTTCGCACGTGCTGTTCGTGAAAGCTCGCGATCGTAAAAGCCTTTTTCCAATGGCGGGAGCCAAAATAAGGGATTAATCATGTTTTCGCATCTGGTTTTGAATTACGCGTTCGTCTTTAGTGTTGTTGTCATCTGGTTCATGCTGGGCTATCAATTTATCCTGTTCATGCTGGGCTACATATATGGATTCCGTGCACAACGCAGGTGCGAACAGCTCGAGCAAGCCAGTCCGGAGCTTCCCGCGATTTCCATCATGATTCCCGCCCATAATGAGGGGATTGTGATTGCAAAGACGCTGGACGCACTCCTGAATCTCAATTACCCCCGGGAAAAAATCGAATTTCTGGTCATCAACGATGGCAGCACGGATGATACCGCAAGCATTGTCGAAACGGTTGCTTCCCGGGATTCAAGGGTCCGGCTCTTTAATGTTCCCGCAGCGCTTGCCGCGCGGGGCAAGGCAGCCGCATTGAATCAGGGACTTGAACTCTGCCGCCACCATGTCATCGGAATTTTTGATGCCGACAATACCCCCGAATCGGATTCCGTAATTCATCTTGCCCGCCAGCTCGTCTCCGATGAGCGCCTTGGCGCGGTTGTCGGTAAATTCCGTTGTATCAACAAGAAGAAAAATCTTCTGACCCGCTTTATCAATATCGAAGGGCTTGCCTTCCAGTGGATCATTCAGGCCGGCCGGTGGAATCTGTTCCAGATGGCGACGCTTCCAGGCACAAATTACCTGATGCGGCGGACCCTTATCGAGGAATTGGGAGGATGGGATACGGAAGCCCTGACCGAAGATTCCGAGCTTTCCATTCGAATCTACGAAGCCGGGTATCTGATCAAGTTCATTCCCTATGCGGTCACCTGGGAGCAGGAACCGGAGAATTTACGGGTCTGGTTCAAACAGCGGGTACGGTGGGCGCGGGGTAACAACTATGTGCTTGAAAAGCACGTTTCCCGTATCTTCAAAATCAAACCGAGGGTAGTGGGTATGGAACTCTTCTATACCATGGCCGTGTACTATCTTTTTTTCATGGCGATCCTGCTCTCGGATATGCTTTTTGTGCTGGCGGTTCTCGGCTGGATTTCGATTCCGGTTCCCGGCCCATACCGCGAGGTGTGGTTCTTTGCTTTCGGCCTCTTCACGCTCGAGCTGATCATCGCACTGTCGCGTGACAGGGAAGACACGCCGCTCAATATCGGGCTCATCGTCTTGTCCTACTTCACCTACTGTCAGCTCTGGATTGCCGTGGTCTTGAAAGGAGTCTATGATGATTTCATCCTGCGGCGCGAGCACAAATGGGACAAAACACAGCGGTTCGAGGTGGACTTGCAGGATTGCGAACACTATGTCAAAGGATAGTCTTTTGGTCCGTTCAATAAAAATAATGTTGAATGATCTTTCAGAATAACCCGGGTACCGATTCAAAGGTGATTCCGTATGATTGAACAGACACTTTCGCCGCAGAAAAACCCGCTTAGCCGGGAGGATTGTCTCTCCTGCCTGGAGATTGGGAAAGCATTGACCTCTGAACTGGAGCCCAAGCGGTTTTTCAGAAAGATGCTTCAAAAAGTTTCCGAGCTGCTTCCCGCTAAAAACTGGTCTCTGCTGCTGTTGGATGAAAAAACAGGGGAATTGCGATTTGAAGTCTGCGTGAATCTGAATCCGGATATCGTCAAGGACATCCGTTTAAAGATTGGAGAGGGCATTGCCGGGCAGGCGGTTCTGCGAAAAAGCCCCATGATCGTCAACAACGTATACGAAAACCCCATGTTCTGCAGCACGGTGGATCGGCTTTCCGGGATGACAACACGATCCATTATCGCCGTTCCCCTTGTCTTTGCCGGCAAATGTTCCGGGGTAATCGAGCTGGTGAACCCCTGCAGCACCGGCGAGCGGACCATTTGCCTGCTTTCGGTTGTTGCGGATTATGCGGCGATTGCCGTGGAAAACATGAAGCGCTATACGCAGATTCATGATCTGTCCATCCGCGATAACCTGACTGGCATGTATAACACCCGTTACCTCTATCAGACTCTTGCCGCCATGATTTCTGAAAGAAGCGCCAGCCGCGTTCCCGTGTCCCTGATCTTCATGGATGTGGATAATTTCAAGCAGGTGGTCGATTCTTATGGACATCTTAAAGGCAGCCAGGTTCTTCACGAAATTGCCTGCACCATTCGGGGAAGCATTCATGAACCGGCTTTTGGAGTTGCCTACGGCGGGGATGAATTCGTGGTGGTTCTTCCGGATATGTCCAAGGCCGCGGCATACCAAAAGGCGGAAGATATCCGCATACAGATCAATGAAACACCGTATCTCAGCGACTACGGGCACAACATTCATGTTGGGATCAGTCTGGGGCTGGCCTCCTTTCCCGAGGATGCCGGCAATTGCCAGGAACTGCTGACCCTTGCCGATGGTGCCTTGTTTCAAATCAAGGTCAGCGGCAAGAATGGCGTTTCGATGATCGCTTAAGAGCCTGTTGCGCGATTAATTTTCTCATGTTCTTCATTGTGGTCTTCTTCTTTTTTTCGTTCTCAAGTGTTCATGCTTTAAGGCGTGGATATTGGCGCGCTGCTCCGTCGGAGACCGGCGCCAATCATTGCTTCTTTACCCATCCTGCTATAAGTCTTTCAGTGGGCTCAGGTGGCGGACCATGATTACGGTAACGCAAATGAGTTCTGTGAACAAATAAGGATCGCGTCGGAAAGTGAATAACAAGCACATTGTAAATATTCGATAAAAATGAGGGGCTTAGTTGTTCGGCTTTTAATTTTTGACGATTAATTATAGATAGTTAAAAGAGGCGATGAAATGGAAAGTCATCCTGTTTCCGGAAATCTGGAGATCGAAAAAAAATTTTATATTTTAGGTGATGAACGGGTATTTCATACAAAAGCACCGGAATATTTTTCAGCGATAATGAAAAAGGTTGGCATAAAAGGAAGTTACGAGCCTTTCCTGGTCAAATCCGGCGAGATCGAAAAAGCGATGAGAGAGATCAGAATCCTAAATGTAACCGGCGCCAATGTCACCATTCCATACAAGGAAGCGGTTATCCCCTATCTTGATGAACTTTCCGAGGGTGCGACAATTATCGGTTCGGTTAACACCATTGTACGGAAAGGAGATAAACTCAAAGGGTATAACACCAACGCCATCGGCTTCATGGACGCCCTGAAAGATGCCGGTTTTGATGCCGCAGGCAAATCAGCGCTTATATTCGGGACAGGCGGCGCGGCCAGGGCGGTTGTCTTCATCCTTAACTGGGTTCATGCGAAATCCATTCTTGTCGCCGGCCGAAGCCAGGAAAAGACCAACGCCATCGTCAATCAAATCGGCGGAGAAGCGATTTCATTGGGGGCCCTTACAGATCAAATCCTTCCGGTAAATCTAGTGGTCAATGCGACATCTGTATCCAGTCCCGATGAGGGCGTGGAGCTGTCCGAACTGGCGAACCGACTTCAATTGCCGGATTGCGAACTGGTGATTGACCTGAATTACGGCCGCCCGCGGAATTTTTGGCGGGATATGGCTCAGGGCAAAGGCATCCGGTTTATGGATGGCCTTTCGTCACTTTCCAATCAGGCCAAGCGCACGATTGCCCTGTGGACAGGAGTGGAGGTCAGGCCTGAAATAGTTGTAACGGCCATTCAGGATTCGACATCAGCCATAAAAATTATGGATGTATAAGCATGCGGTCATCGTAGCGGGCCATGAAGACTGCAACCAATTTTTCCGGGCCATCCTCGGTTACCACAAACAAATTTCGTGTACGGGCAAAATCAACGCTTATTTCCTCAGGTCTGATCTGAAGCAATATTCAACTGAAGGGGGTTGCCATGGTCAAAGGAAAGAAATTCACAGGATTGAACAGAAGAGAGTTTCTGAAGGTCGGCGTGTTGGGGACAACTTCAGCCTTCCTTGGGAGCAATACCCTTGCCAAGGCAGTGGAATACTGTTCCGCAGATGAACCATTTGCCTTTCCCGCGCCCGTATATCGGATCTTGGGCCGAACCGGAATGAAAATCACCGTCGTAAGCTTTGGAGCAATGCTGACGCCTGAGCCGGAAGTGATAAAAGTCGCCTTTGATCACGGCGTCAACTATGTTGACACAGCCAGAATATACATGGGGGGAAAGAACGAGGAAATTGTCTCCAAGGCGTTAAAAGGCAGGCGCGATAAGATATTCGTGGCAACAAAGACACTACCCTCTTCGGTTTCAAAAGCGGATATCATCAACGATGTCGAGGCAAGCCTCAAAGCACTTGAAACAGACTATATCGATGTGATCCAGCTTCATAGCCTTACCGGCAAAGAGAGATTATTCATTCCGGAAACGCGGGAAGCGATCGTCAAATTGAAAGAACAGGGCAAGGTGCGTTTCTGTGGAATCACCACGCATAAAAATCAGGCTGAAGTGCTCAATGCCCTTGCGGATGACCCGGACCGATTCTTTGATACGGCGCTTGTGGCCGTCAACTTTAAAAGCGACAAGGATATTACTGCCGCAATAGAACGGGCTGCCAGGGCAAATATCGGTATCATTGCAATGAAGACCCTGGCAGGCGGGTATGCAACCAAAGTTTTGGGAAAGATCAGCCCCCACCAGGCAGCGCTCAAATGGACTCTCCAAAATCCGAATATCACTGCCGCGATTCCGGGCATGAAAGACTTGTCCCAGCTCAAGGAAGATATTGCCGTAATGGGGATGTCCTTTGAACTTGCGGATGAACGCATCCTGCAACGTTACCATGCCGCCGTGAAGCCCTACTACTGTCATTTATGCGGAAAATGCGAAGGGACATGCCCCATGGGCGTGGAGATCAGCACGATCAACCGTTCGCTGATGTATGCGGAAGGTTACGGAAACCACGAACTGGCCCTGTCCACATACCGTGAGATTCCGGTATCCGCTTCTGCCAGGGCGTGCCTTGACTGTTCGGCGTGTGTTGCGCGCTGTGTCAATGGGCTAAATATCCGGGCAAAAATGGTAAGAGCCAGGGAATTGCTGGTTTAGTGGACTTCCGGGAGATACGGCATGCAGAAAAATTATGGAATCACCCATCTGATAATCTTGTGGATACTCCTTGCGCCGATTACGGGTTATTCGGTGGAAACCGATATCGCCAAAGCGCTGCCTGCTTCCGCATGCTTCGAGGACTGGCCCATGGATGGCAAGGTAATCCTCTTTGACAAGGAAACACTCTTCGATCACATCAATGGCGAATCAGAGCTCTATTTCCCGTATGGATTCGAGGTGCTTGCCTTTGCCAGATATGTGAGCAGGAATGATCCGCAGGCAGCTTTTGATGCCGATATCTATAAAATGGGCTCTTTGCTGGATGCCTTTGGGATGTATGCAAATTACCGGAGAAAGAATGATGCGGATGTGAGTGTTGGCGCGGAGGGCACGGCTTCTTCATCTCAGCTTCTTTTCTATCAGGACAGGTATTTTGTAAGGCTTCAGGCAAGCGGAACAACGAATCCCGGGCCCGATATTTTCCTTGCATGCGCCCGTGCCATCTCACAAAAACTCCCCCAGAAAACGGGCAGACCCAAGGAACTCGAGGCGTTCACTGTTCCGGGTATTGAGCGAAAGAGCATCCGGTATATCGCTCAAAGTCTTCTCGGGTATGAATTTTTTCGCAAGGGGATTGTGGCTGACGCCATTGTGAATAATGATCAGGTTCTGGTCTTTCTGGTGCTTGAAAACTCCTTGGATGCGGCGCGAAAGGCATTTGATCAATACGGCGAATATCTGAAAACATCAGAGAAAAACGTCAAGATCGCCCCGATGCAGCATCATATTTCCCTGAAAGCCAGCGATCCGCTGTATGGAGATGTTGTGGTTGAACAGGCAGGTCAATACGTCTTCGGTGCGGTCCGGGTAAAGGACACTTCCGGAGTGCAACAACTCATCGAGAAACTGTACAAACGAATCGCAGGCGAATAGGCTCCTATAAGGGTTTTCGTGCCGATTCACTTGCAGCATTCCCCATATCTTGCCGCAAAAGGCGGAAAACAATTTTTATGATGGTCTGTGTTGGAAATGAACCGTTTGTTTTCAACTATCTGGCTTGCCTCTTATTGATATTCAATCAGTTTTTTCTTTAATGCAGCGGGAACGGCAATGGACTTATTTTCTTCGTAATCAAAGCAGACCTGAACGGACTCACCTTTTGCATATATAATTGACGCATCCGACAGGTCCGTCAGCTTATAGCCCAGCCCAAAACTTTTACTTCCAATTTCCTTTACCCACATCTCAAGCGACAGTCGGGTATTCAGTGTAATGGGCCGGAGATAATCACAGCTTATGTGAGCCAGGATAAATGGAAAAGCAGAAAAACCTGAATCCTTTGAAAAGTTTTGAAATAATGCAATTCTCCCTTCTTCAAAATAGGTGAAAAATACTGCATTATTAACATGCCCCATGCCGTCAATATCACGGAATCTGACATTGATTTGGATTTTAAGTATTTTTTTCATGGTCCCTTTCTCAATTTGCCAGTGTCATCTTCATTGTGGAATACATCATTTTTTTATTACCACAATCAAGCTTGATGTAACATGTCGCATCTATATCGTCCGATATTTCTCAATCGTCAAGAATATATTGACGGATACCTGAGCATAGGTCCGATCTCAAATTTGTTTCCTCGCTCTTTGATTACAGGGCGGCAACATTTGAAACAATTGTTCTTCCTTGTTGATAGGGCTTTTTTTATGATAAACTACCTGCTGTTTCAGGCAGGATGCTGAACAGATATTCAGTAAACGCGGATGATAATCTGTTCTTTTAATTGTATGACGTGATGGAGTGCGTTTTTATGCCACGCAAGACTTCAGGAATCACCCAACGGTTCCTGGTTAATATGATTTTACTGACCCTGGTCTCTCTGGGATTGTGGGGGCTGATCTGGATTCATGATGAATACGCCGCATTTAAGACAGAATCCAAGTCCCTGCGGGAAACTTTTCTTGAAGATCGGCGGATTCTGATTCGGGATCAGGTTGCCGGCGTTGTGGATTATATCCGGTACATGATGAATCAGACTGAAACCCGGCTGAAGGCTACCATTGAATCGCGAGTGGAAGAAGCCCATCAGATAGCCATGAACATTTATTCGGAGAACCGGGCCTTTCGGACACCGGCTGAAATCCAGAAAATGATCAAGGATGCGCTACGGCCTGTTCGTTTTAATAATGGTCGGGGATATTATTTTGCAGTCAATGTCAACGGTGTAAGTGAGCTTTTTGCGGACAGACCGGAAATGGAAGGTCTGAATTTGCTGACTGTTACCGGTGCCAGAGGAGAGCTCGTCGTTCGAGATATGCTCGATCTTGTAAATATCAATGAGCGGGGATTCTATCAATATACGTGGACAAAACCCGGAGATGCCGGAAGAGATTTTTCAAAAATCGCGTTTGTCAGGGCGTTTCAGCCATATGATTGGGTAATCGGAACAGGAGAATACCTGGATGATGTTGCCCGGGAAATTCAGGACGAGGTAATTAATCGGGTGGTTGCGATGCAGTTTGAACCGAGTGGGTATTTTTTTGCCAGTACCGTTCAAGCAGACCCGCTGTTTTCAAATGGCAAGATCACCCGGGGAACCGGGAATCTCTGGGATCTCTCCGACCCAAACGGCGTAAAGATCTCTCAGGAGCAAATTGCCGTGGTTACGGGTTCCGGAGAAGGATTTGTATCTTATGCCTGGCGCAAACTGGATTCAGAAACCCCAACACCCAAACTGGCCTATGTTCGGGGCATACCGGAATGGGGATGGATCATCGGTTCGGGTGTGTATCTGGATGACATCGACCGGGATATTGCTCAGAAGCGGGATGTGCTCAAGGCAGGCCTTCGGGCAAAAGTCTATAAAAGTATTGCGATTCTTCTGGTTCTTGTGACCCTGATACTGTGTTGGTCCCGCTTATTTTCCAACCGGATTCGATCCGGCATGCGCGCATTTAATTTCTTTTTTGAACAGGCAGCGACTCGGTCCGTGGCGATTGAACCGGATCAACTGGTTTTTGCTGAGTTTCAGGAGATCGCCCGGGTGGCCAATCAACTGGTTTCGGGCCACCATCAGATCGAAACAGCTCTACAGGAAAGCAATGACAAATTCCGCGTTCTGGCTGAATCCACTCCCACCGCGATCATGCTCTATCAGTACGATAAATGGGTGTATGCAAATCCGGCCGCCGAAGTGATTTGTGGTTATTCGGCGGAGGAACTCCGCAGTCTGAACTTCTGGGATATTGTTCATCCGGATCATCGGGAGATGATCCGCGCGCGGGGCCAGCAACGTCAGCAGGGTCAGGCTGTGATTCAGCGCTATGAATTCAAGATCATTGCCAAGGACGGTACGGCAAAATGGGTGGATCTTTCCGGTGCATCGACTTTGCTGGGCGGTTCACCGGCAGGCGTCATTTCTGTAATCGATATTACCGACCGAAAACATGCAGAAGAGAAGCTTCGGGAGAGCAATGAAAAATATATCGAACTGTTTGAATTGGGAATGGAAGCCATTTTTCTCATTGATAACCGGACCGGCCGGCTCCTGGAGGCCAATAACGCCGCAACGAAAATGTATGGCTATAGCAGGGAAGAACTCCTGAACATGCGAGATGAGGACCTTTCATCCGAACCAGCGCTGACGAACCAGGTAACTCAACATTCCCCGCAAGGCGAACGTGTCATTCCCCTGCGATTTCACCGGCGCAAGGATGGTACGATTTTTCCCGTGGAAATAGATGGAAGATTTTTTACCTGGAGAGGGCAGGGTGTTCATGTGGCAGCTATCCGGGATATTACCGACCGCAAGAAGGCGGAAGAAGAGCGCCTGGAGCTGGAGCGTCAACTTCTGCACGCTCAGAAACTGGAAAGTCTCGGTGTTTTGGCTGGGGGTATTGCCCATGATTTCAACAATCTGCTGATGGCGGTTCTGGGCAATCTGGAACTGGCGCTTGACGATTTGTCTCCGGTCTCCCTGGCGCGATCCAGCATTGATCAGGCCGTCAATGCGGCCAAACGCGCCTCGGAGCTGACACGCCAGATGCTGGCCTATTCGGGAAAGGGCCAGTTTGTCGTCAGGGATGTGAATCTGAGCGAGCTTGTTACGGAAAACGCGCACATGCTTCGTGCCGCAATATCCAGGAACGTCACCATGAATCTGGACATGGAAGAAAACCTGTCGCTAACGTCTGTCGATCCCGGACAGATGCAGCAGATCATCATGAACCTGATCACCAATGCGTCCGAGGCCATTGGCGGCCAGGCCGGGGTAATCACGATAGCGACCGGTGTCCAGGACTGCGATGATGCGGCTTTAAGCCGCAGTCGTGTTGAAGAAAAGCCCGGAGCCGGAAGATTCGTCTGGCTTGAGGTTTCGGACACCGGTTGTGGTATGGACAGTGAAACGCAGCAGCGGCTTTTCGATCCGTTTTTTACCACCAAGTTCACAGGGCGGGGGCTTGGCATGTCCGCAGTACTGGGCATTGTCCGAGGCCATCATGGTGCACTGCTGTTGGACAGCAAACCGGAAAAAGGCACGTCCATTCGGGTGCTTTTACCCGTGTCCCCAATCGTACGGGCCGGAAAGGAATCAAGCGATCTGATGTCTGATCCCGGTTCAGCCCGGGAGGCTTCCGGCACGGTACTGATCGTTGACGATGACGAAATGGTTTGCAATCTCTGTGAAGCCATGATTACCCGGGCCGGGTTTAAAACACTGACAGCGGTTGATGGCGTACATGCCATAGAAATTTTTCGCGATCATGTCGATGAAATCAACTGCGTTCTTCTGGATCTGACCATGCCCCGCATGGACGGTGTGGCTGCTTTCTCTGAATTAAGGCGAATCCGGCCGGACGTACGGGTGATCCTGTCCAGCGGATTCAGCGAACAGGAAGCAACCGAGCGTTTTATCGGCCATGGCCTGTCGGGTTTTATTCAGAAACCCTATCAGATGAATGAATTGATTGCTGTTTTAAATCGGGCAATAGGGCAGAAACATATGTCCGTCCGGAATTATCATCCTGAGCAATTAAAAGCACTTTAATAAATGCTATCGATCAGAAATAAGTCCATTGTTGTATATGAATAAAAAGGATTGTATATAATCCAACGTGGAGAAAGTCCGCTGTGGTACAAAAACACAAGGCGTTTTGCATGCACTTCCTTAATAGTTCCCTGTGCGAATCTTTCACTTGGAGGGCACCTCTCAAGCCTCACTTGCCTGGAACTTATTTTTATGTCAAACACGGAATATACTTAATTCAGCAGTGGTTGTACCATGCTTTCCCTTTTTGAAAATTCAAAATGAGTTTAAACAGCGTAACTTCGCGTATATTTAGAGAGCCATTTTTCCTGTAAAACAAGGTCTGAATATTTAATTTTAGGAGATATTATGAATAGATCCCTGAAAAAGCTGCTCTTTGGAGTGGGAGTGTGGACGGCTTTATTCGTCTTTGGCGTTCTGCCTTACTTGATGGCGAACGATACCGACGATGGAACGTCGAATAAGGATCAGGATCCGGTGAGTGCCAACATAGTGAACCGGGAGAATTTGCAGGCTGCAATTGAACATATGCGTGCCGAAATCAAGGCCAACGGCTGGAATTTTACTGTGGGGGCCAACCCGGCTATGCAGTACGGTTTGGATGAGCTGTGTCGCGCCAAACCAGAAATGAAACCCCCGATCAGCGCTGCTTTTGAACCGGGAGATGCCGGCAACCACCTTTCCGCCGAAACGGTTAGCGCCTTGCCCGGTAGTTATATGGGATATTATACTCCCGTTAAGGACCAGGGCAGATGCGGCAGTTGTTGGGCGTTTGCAACTATTGGAAACTTGGAAGCCGCCATTTTAAAAAAGACGGGAGTAACCTACGATCTTTCGGAACAACATCTGGTTTCGTGCAATCCATGGCTGTGGGGCTGCAACGGCGGCAGCTTTGCATATGATATGCTGATACCATCCATGAACGATTATCCGGGAGCCATGCTTGAATCATGTTTCCCATATACTGCAGTTGATGCCAAGTGCTCGTTCTGCGCCAGCCCCGTATGGCACCCTGTTGATCAATGGGGTTATATCACCAACGATCATAACGTTCCATCCGTGGATGCCATCAAAAATGCGATTTATACCTATGGTAGTGTTTCGGTTTGGATTTATGCGGACAGGACATTCCAGGCTTACACCGGGGGGGTGTATAACACCAACCGGAGACGGTTCTTTACCAACCATGGCGTCATTCTGTGTGGTTGGGATGATTCTAAACAGGCTTGGCGTCTGAAGAATTCCTGGGGAACCGGGTGGGGCGAGAATGGCCTCATGTGGATAGCTTACAACTGTCCCAACCTGGTCGGTCAGGGTGCCTCTTGGGTGACAACCGATTAAAACTTAAGATGGGAAAGCCCGTTTCCAGTCATTGTCAAAACCCTGCTTCGCGGGGGGGATTTTGGGGGAAGCAGTGCGCAATAAAATGAGAATTTGCAAAATAATATTATCAATGTTGGGTGTCATGACAATTATAGGGGGAACTCTGGCCGCTTCAGATGAGATTAATAAAAAGGCGATTTTTGACTTGTCCAATGGCCTGGAAACACATGTTTCCGTCAAAACAGGTCAGGAATTTTGTTTGAAGATTAAATCCAATCCGTCGACCGGCTACGGTTGGGCATTGGATCAACCCCTGGATGAAACCATGCTTCAGCTAATCGGGCATGATGTCGAGGAGCCCGGCGAAACAGCCATGCCTGGCGCTCCCCAATTTGAAATCTGGACGTTTAGGGCTCTTAAACTCGGAGAAACCGCTATTTTCCTGAAATATGTCCGCCCCTGGGAAAAGGATACTCCACCTGTGAAGATGCATCGTATCATCGTATCGATTGGATAAATCCGCTGTTATTACGGTTTTCATGGATTTTAAGTCCCCAATAAAGCTGCCAAGCAGACGGCGTTCGCAAATGGGGCAGGCCACATTCACATTAAAGACGCATCATCATTTCACGTCAAGCGGATTACCGTTCTAACTTTCGCCGGGTATTCGGTAGATACGCGATAAATGATGTAACGGCCTCCAATCCGAGACCTCAGCATGGGAGGTCTTATCAGTCCATTTTTAAAATAATGTTGCATCTACCAGGCTCATTGTTTACTTCAATCCTTCAAGAATCTGGAACAGCTTGCCGTTCTCAGAGATGTCAGCCATATTATTTGCATATTGTGCAAACGCTATGGTTCCTTTCTGATCAATGATGAACAGAGCCGGCATTCGCCCCAGTTTTATCAGGTTCCATCCCTGGCCGTAGAGCCTTCCCAAAGTGCCGTCAGCATCAGGAATACCGACAAAAGGAATGTTTTCTTTTTCCCAATAGGTCTTGACCTTCTCTGCTCCATGAGGCGCAATCACAACGATTTGAGTTTTCCTGTCCGTAAACTGTTTGATATCTTGTTTCATCTGTCCCAGATGCTTTCTGGCAAACGGTCAACTGAAACCCCTCAGAAAAACAAGAACGACGGGTCCCTTTTTAATCAAGCTGAAAAGGTTCGTGTTTGCGCCGTTGCTATCGCTTGCAGTAAACTCCGGGGCAATAGATCCGATGTTCAGTTTCATATGTTAATCCATTGAAGAGTAAATTGATGGTTTTTTTGCCTGCTTTGCTGCAAGATTTTCTCATCGGCCTTCAGCCTTATTTGCCAGTATGTTGCGGATTGTGTCGCTGAGCCCCTTAAGCTGATAAGGCTTACCCAGGAATGCATTGGGACGTTCGGGATGTTCGCCTGCCATAACCTGAGCCTCGTCATAGCCGCTCGACAGGATCACCGGGATATCGGGCGAAAGTTTGCGCAGAGCAGCCAGTGTCTCCCATCCACCCATGCGGGGCATCGTCAAATCGGAAAGAATGCAGCGGACCTCGGTCTGGTGCTGCCGGAACACCTCCAAGGCTTCGATGCCATCATTTGCTTCAAGCACGGTAAACCCCAGGCGGGTTAGCATAATTTTGACCATGTTGCGCACCTGCTCCTCGTCTTCGATCAGCAGCACCGTGCCGCCCCCTTGAATTTTCGGGGCTTGGGCTGCTTTGTATGGCTGAGCAGGGACTTCTTCCGCGGATAACGGGAAAAAGATCCGGAAGGCGCTCCCTTGGCCCGGTCTGCTCTCCACCGTGACGACACCGCCATGCGCCCGGGCAATTCCCAGAACCACCGGCAGGCCCAGCCCACGGCCGGTGAACTTGCTGGAGAAAAAGGGGTCAAAAATTTTCTCTATGTCCTTGTTTGCAATCCCGCAGCCGGCGTCTGCCACTTCCAGGCAGGCATAGGGGATGTTATCAGGCCGCCAGTCCATGGGATAGCGATGAGTTGTGGGGATATCCGTTGAAGAAATTGATTTAGCTGCCAGGTGAATGGCACTCCGGCCTTGATCGGTAGCTTCCCACGCATTGGTGATCAGGTTGATAATGACCTGTTGTATCTGGTTCGCGTTAGCCATGACGGCCAATCCGGGGGAGTGAAAGTCGGTCTCCAGGAGCACGTCTTTTGGCATAACGGCCTGAATCATGGGCAGGCTCCGGCTGCAAACCTCGGAAAGATCCAGCAGTTCCCGTTTGCCGGGCGTTTGCCCGAGATATGTCAGCATGAGGCTGCTTACCTCCGCAGCCTTGAGAGCCGCCTTCAAGGCTTTGGCCAGGGTCTCCGATATGTCCACATCCCGGGGCAGGACTTCCATGGCGATCTCCAGGTTTCCCATCACTGCCTGAAGCTGATTGTTGAAGTGATGAGCGATCGCACCGGCCATGCGCCCCAGGCTTTCGGACTTCAGGAGGTGTCGGTTCTGGTCCTCCAGCTTTTCCTTCTCCGCATCCGCCCGCTTGCGCTCGGTGATGTCGAAGTAATAATGCATATATAAGTCCGGGCTTACGGGAATCCAATGAGCATCCCAGACAACTCCGGGCCTCTCGACTTCCAGATGCTGCGCTTTTCCGGTTGCCCATAGGCTGGGGGCAAGGCACCAGGGGCAAGGTGTTTCGCGCTGCCCCCAAGAGGTAAAACATTGGGTGCCTGGAACAGCACCGGCTTTGATAGCAACCTGGTTGGAGGCAACAATCTCGCGGGTGCTGGGGCGTATCAACAGGGCAATACACGGGAACGCGTCCATGAGAATCTTGCTCAAGCGCGTTTTTTTCTCCAACGCTTCTTCCGCCCGCTTCCGCTCGGTAATGTCAATTATGAATCCTTCCATCCCGACTATCTTGCCCATATGGATAACCGGATGCGCAGAAAACGTATGGTATCCAACGGAACCATCGCGGCAACGGCGGGAGAACTCGCCGGCAGGGATATGTCCTCCAGCCAGCAGCATCTCAACATACCACTGAGATACTTCGATATCTGTTTCGACCTGGGTCAGTAAATAATGGCGGCCGATCACCTCATCGGCGGACTCATAGCCGTGCATGCGCAGCCACGCGTTGTTGACGCGCTGATAACGGCCCGCCAGGTCAATGAAAAAGTACCCCGCCTGCGTTTGATCGATGATTCCGCGAAGCCGTTCTTCGTTTTCGCAACGCGTCTCCTCCGCCCGCTTTCGCCCGGTGATGTCCACAAAGGTTTCAAGCAGGACCGATTCGCCGTTCATTTCAATTTCCATAACGGTCTTGAGGATCGGGATTTCCAGTCCGTCCTGGCGACGGAGGATACGTTCGGAGTTGTCAACCTCTTGATGCTTGTCCAGAATCGGACAGTCGTTCTGCGAGGCCGGGCAAAGATACTTGCCGCATTCCTTGCCGCAAAGATCCGTCGCATCTTCCACGCCGGCCAGTGCGCAAATGTAATGGTTGGCCCATCGAATCTTCCGGTTCCTGCCGATTACCACCACCCCGAAGGGACTCCTGTCGAGGATCGTTTTCAAGACCTCATGGGCACGGATTAACTCCTGTTCGGTCTTCTTACGCTCAGTGATGTCCTGAACCTGTACCAGATAGCCACTTACGGATTTTCCTATTGGCGCAATCAGGACATTCAGACAGATAACCCCGGTTTTATTGGTTCTGTACAGACTCAGTGTTTTTACGTTTTCAAAATCAAAAGACGACTGATACCGAACGGTCTCTCCATTCCTCATTCTATCTTTGTAGTTATCAGCAATATTCAGATCGGCAAAAAGGTTAAGCCCCTTCAATTCTCGCGGATCTTCAACACCAAAGATGTCAAGGCAGGCCGTATTTACATCTGCCAAAACACCTGACGCGTCATAGAGTGCAATGGCAATAGGAGAATCAAAAAATAGGGTCCGGTATCCATCTTTACTTTCCCGTAGCGAATCTTCGGCCTGCTTTCGCTCAACAGCAATTGCCAACTGATCAGCAACGGAAACCATTACATCCAAGTCAGTTTGATCATAGCACATCGGGTCATGATAATTTTGGACCGCCATGACGCCGATTATTTTATCCCGGGTTTTCAAGGGTACACCAAGCCAGATTTCTGATGTTGTGCAGGCAGATATTTTTATACTGTTTTTGGGTCGCTGAGTTAAACTTTCTGCCCTGGTCACCAATACGGGGCGTCCGGTTCGGATGACCCCCGCTGTTAATGATGTTGTCTTGCTGACTTCAATAACCGGTGGGTACTCATCACCTACCGTATCAACGCGGTAAGGAAAAGTGATGCTGTCATACGTTTTATCATATAATGCGATAAAAAAATTGGTTGTGTCGATGATGGGACTCAGGGCAAGATGTATCGATCGGAATAATTCGTCAAGGTCGGTTGTCGTGTTGACGGCATTGGAGATTTTGAACAGTGTGCGATTGATTCCTTCAAAACGCTCTCTCTGAGCCGATTCATTCTCCAACAGAGCTATTCGTTGTTCTAACTCTTCATAGGTTGGCTTTTCAGGCATCGCTGTGACCTCCATTGATTCAAGACGGAACTATTCGACTCGATCAGGTATTGGCGAATTGATGAATGAAAGGTGAAAGAGCTTTTCGTTTTTGCGTTGTGCCTCGTTCTCAGTCACCAGCTATAGCCAGTGCGGCTGCAGTTGGTGACGTGGCTGAAATGAATATCCTTCATGCTCGGCCACCGGAACGCTCGGCTGAGATAAAATGGGAAAGATAGCGATAAAACTTATTCCATACTGTGTAGAAGAAAGTGGTGAGTGTCAACAGCTATTTTCCATGCCTGCTTTCAAGAGCATCAGGGTAATTTTCCTTGCTATGGGGGATGATAAAATTGCTGTGGGCACTTGCCACTTTTCCCAATCGGACAAAATACCTTACGGCTTTGAGCTGATCCATGTTCTTATTTGTTGCGCAAGTCATCAGATATTCTTGCCTTTCTTGTTGAAATTTATCGCATCGTGCATATTTTTCAAGGCAAATTCAACGCAACAGCAAAAAAGGACCGTGGTGTAAAAAATGGTTCGAAATAATAAACAACAACACCCATTTTTCATACCATGCTGTTAATGCGAAGAGAGTTTCTCTGTCGGAAGAATTAACACGCTGGAATCCTGACGCTGATTGTATGTACCATATACATGGGAATGAATCTGCGGGTTTTTGAGCCCATTTTGCCACAATCACAGCATAGTGAAATGACTCAGGATGAATACAATTTTCCTTTTGTACTGAATTGAAAATCATCAGCCCTTCTTAAGTAATGAAAGGGCTGAGTTAAACAAAAGGCAAAAAGGAGAACTTCCTATGATTACGAAACATATTCTAAATATAACCAGAGACTGGTGTTTCCTCCTTGCAGCCGTTGTCGTCATGGCCATGCCCGGCAATCTTTTTGCCCAAGACATGAACCTTAACAGCCATTTCAACCAACCAGGAAACATACTTATTGCCGACCAATTCAATAACCGTGTCATCGAAGCTGATATGACCGGCAATATCATCTGGTCATTCGGACTTGGTCCGAACGACTTTTCGGCCAAATCAATCATCGGCGTTAACGACGCCCAACGCGTCGGGCCATTTACCTTGATGGCCGGGACAGGCACGCCCGCTGGCGTGATTCCGGAGGCAATCAACGGCGCTCCGGACAACCGTGTTATCCTGGTGAATCCCAATGGCCTTATTGTCTGGCAGTATGGCCAGTTTGGACAAAACGGTTCGGGCCCTAACCTCCTTAGTACGCCTGTGCAATGTACGTTCCTGCCTGACTTTCATTTTCTTATCACGGATCAGGGCAACAACCGGATTATTGAAGTGGATCAAATGAAGGAAATTGTCTGGCAATACCCAGGTTCGAACACCAATCCGCCGGATCAGTTAAACAGCCCGAATTCCGCCGAACTGCTCGAAAACGGTAACATCCTGATAGCCGACGAAAACAATAATCGGGCTATCGAGGTCACACGCGAGGATCAAATTGTTAACACGATCACGGCCGGCGGCACACTGGGTGCCGTCGCCTTTGCCAGCCGCCTCAAAAACGGTAACACGCTGCTGACCGATGCCGGCAACATCGGAAACAACGTAGGCTATGATCTCCACACTACGCAAAAAGGCTTGTATGCGCCCTACGATGCGAAAGTGGTCGGAGACTATACGGGGTTAACGCCACCGTTTGACTTCGATAACGATTCTGACAATCAATGAGTTTTGAGAATAATTTCGTTCTGCCTCCTCCGATTTTGGAATTGGGTACGATGATGGTCTTGTTGTCAGGACTCTTTAACGTCGTGGTGAAGATCTCAATCTTGTCGACAACGCCCGAAGCCCCTCCACCTTCAACGTAATCGCCCACCTTGAACGGCTTGAAAATGATCATCAGCACGCCTGCTGCGAAGTTTGAAAGCGAGCCTTGCAGCGCCAAGCCAACAGCGAGCCCTGCAGCACCAAGGACAGCAATGAAGGAGGTCGTCTGAATCCCAAGCTGCCCGAGGGCGGCGATAATCACGAAAGCGATCAACCCCACATAAGAGAGACTGGCGACAAAGGAAATAAGCGTCATGTCAATCTTGGTTCTCACCATGATGTTCTCGATTAGCTTCCTTACGATCTTTGCCGCCAATACTCCGAGGATGAGGATCGCCACGGCCCCAATCACTTTCAACCCATAAAAGGCAATCAAGTCCTGAGTTTCGGCTAAAATCTGCTCTACCATGGATATCTCCTCCTGAGTTTCCATTTGTGCTTCTGATTGTGGATATCTTCTGCCCTTCCTATTGTTCCATCGTGTGACTTCGTGGAGATGATAACAAATCGTTATTTGAGAGTTTTTTTGACAGCATCTGTTCCGAATGCTGTTCATAATAGTAGCGAGATAGTAGCGAGCTGATTTCCTGGCAAGTGATGACAAAAATCATATGGGAGTGCTATTGACAACTCCCGGATCAGATGGTTATTGATTTTCAGTTAAGAGGTAGGATAGTGACCATTATTCCGTAGCAAGAGATCTTACTGGCAAGGGATCGCGTGACGTAAACTGTCCTTGGACCAAATTGTCTGACCATCCGGCGTTTTTCCATCGGCTTTCCATTTCTCGCTAACCTGGAGGCAATAGGAACCCATATTGATGATCTCAGGTTCCTTGTCGCTCGGTTTTTCTCCACCAATGCGCATCAGATCGGTATTGGTCAAAGTATAGTTAGGCTTGATCGTGGCCATGCCGCAAGCGGTCATGGTCACAGCGAAAACCACGCAAACGAAAAAAATACAAAATTTGTTCATGGTAGGTTCTCCTGATATTGGGGTTGCCACCAGTTGTCTATCTTTCCGGCTGGCTAAAGTAACCACCCAGAAGCTCCGTATGTTTTTTTGTCTTAGCATTTTCATTGATAATGTCAATTTCTTTTTGCGAATGAGTTTCATCATCAGATGCGAAGCACATTTGCTTCCTGCCCGTATAACAAGATTGTGTGTAGATTCCTTTGCGCTAAAAACTCCCCAATCCCGTATCAAATAAAACAACAGGCCGTCCATTGCCACCAAATTTGCGAGTTTTGCATCTGAAATCTGCCTTATCAGCAAACCTGAAAACATAAGATCCCGCATCGAACTTCCTGTAGGACATATGGGGAAAACTCCCGACTGGTAGATTCCCTCATATAAAATGAAACGTTCCCTCTATGTACAAAAAGCATTAAAAACGTCATTAGAATTATACAGGGCGAGAAGTGCGGAACTGTCGTTTCATGCTTCGCTTTCATATGAGCACAAACCATATTTCTGAAAGAGAGTTTGAAAGATGAACATGATGAAGAACATTCTGACTGTTGGAGTATTATCTTTTTACTTTCTGACAGGGGCATCACCGGCCGCTGATGATGTCAAAATTGGAGTTGTGGATTTTCAGAAAATCATCGAGCTTTCCAACAGCTGCAAAGTTGCTCAGACTGAGATCAATAAACAGGGAAAACAAATGGAAGCAGATCTCAACGACAGAGGAGTCGAGATTGAAGATATTAAAAAGATGATCACACAGGAATCTCTGGTCATGAGTAAAGAGACTCGGGAAGAGAAGCAGCGGGAAATGAGAATTAAAATTTACGATTTCAAAGCCATTCAACAAAAATACATGGAAGATTTCAAAGAGCTGAAGAATCAAATTATCAGCCGAATCCAAAAAGAAATTGTAGAGCTGATCCAGGATATTGCAAAAAAAGAAGGCTATACACTTATTGTCGAAAAGCGGATCGCCGGGGTAGTCTATGCTCCCTTATCCGCAGATATTACCGATGCTGTGATTCAGATTTACAATAGCCAATCTCCACAATCAGAATCCAAAAAGACTCTTAATTGGGTTAACAATGATCTTTGCCGGTTGATGATTCAGTATGAAAACGCCTCTGGATTTTGTGACAAGAACCGAGAATAAGGAGTGGTGCCATGGCGACTGAAATAGAGACAACGAGGGGCCCAAGAACCTGATGAGTTCATAAATGGAAAGGGGAGAATTGTTTTCCCGCAAACACAAGTGGTATTAAAAAAACAACAAATGAAAGGAGAACCAACATGTTCAAGACCATCAATCGTATTTCCCTTTGTTCGCTCTCTGTATCTGCCTGTCCGTGCCTATGGCGTCCCTGTCTGCTGAAGCCGATAGCATGAAAAAAGGTACGGAAATGATGATGATGAAGGACAAACAGATAATGCTGGATGGCCTTTCCATGATGAAGTCTTCCGGAATGATGGACGAGGGCGGCGGCATGATGAAGGAAGGCGAAAAAATGATGATAGACGGTAAGGCCATGATGATGGAGGGCGAAAAGATGATGAAGAAATAGCCCTGTCTTCTCCAATATAAACTCAGTGAAGGGGCCAAGCCCTCTTGTGAGGTGATCCCTCTTTATGCAGGGCGCTCTTTGGCGTGGTTCTTGACAATTCCGCAGTCCAATGTAAATAGGAGGTGTTTTATGACAATTCTAAGAGAGATCAAACATTGCTGGATGCTTATATTGATCGTTGTCATGACAATTGTTGAAACGAGCAGCATGGTTGGTGCGGCAGATTTGAATATTGAGGCTGTTGCCGATATGACGGGTTCAATTGCGGAACTCGGCACTGCTTCGCCGGATATCAAAGCAAATGGACAAGATGGGCCGATTACTGTCTCGTCAATTACTCCGGTGTCCATTACCCTCGGTCTTGATGCAGGTATTCAGATAGGAGCCTTTGCTGACTGGTGGTTTGTATCAAGCACACCCGTTGGTTTGTATTCATGGGTTTATCCAGCAGGATGGACTCCTGGACTTATTACAGCGATCCAATTGCCATTATTTGGTTTTTCAGGCCTTGAAATGTTTAGAAGCACGCTACCTGTTGGGGACTATGTATTTTACTTCGGAGTGGACACGACTCCTGACAACGTTCTTAACTCGCCGCTTATATACGATTCGGTTGAGATACATGTAATTCCTTAGAATGTATCCGCTCACGATCTCATCGAACTCTTTTGGATCAGAACTGTTTTTATTTGTTCTGTTTCTATTCGATGACGTTTTCGGAGAGTAATCCGGGAGCAGACGAGTTTCCCAAATATCGGAGCATATAGATCAGATACCAATCTCTAAGCCCAACGCCGTGAGCGGATTGTGTTTGGTGAAATTCAGAATCACTTCGAATGGTTATAATTTTAATAACAAAAGGAGAATGTTATGAAATCAGTGATGTCGCTCGTACTCGTATTGGTCGTTCTGATTATGCTGAGTGTGATCTCGCTAACTGATTGTTCAAATTTCAACTAATTTCCTTAAATCACGGAAGACTCCAGGATACTTGAATATTTTGTTTCATGTTATCCGGTTGAGTTTGTATTTCTGCTTAATAATGGGGATAACACACATTGTACAACTGCCAAATGATTCCCATGATCATCTTCTCACTCAAAACTCGTTGTTATCTTTAATATAAATCATAATTTGCTCAAACGCTTCTCAGCTTCTGCACTTTCTGCTTTATCCCCCGAATCCAATTTAAAAACCACTCCTGCTTGAGTTCATCAACTGTAATAATCCGTTCAATTGACTTGATCGGTTTTGAGACTTATCGTTTTTTTGATATGAAATCAGCATATCCTATCGTGAAAATTGATGGTTTTTGCTGGTTTGTGCTTTCAATTTGCTGCATGAACTGATGAAATCGGCAGCAAACCTGAATTGCTTGAATTCATTGGGAGGGAGGCGATATTTATGGAAAATGACGATAAACCTGCCAAAGACGACAAGGATAAAAGCAACACCTCAGAATCCAATTCTGAGCAATTCTGTTGTGATGTCACAGATCCCTGTGGGTATGACGTCGATCCATGTGAATGTTTTACAGAAAGCTGTTGCTGTTAGTGGTATAAACTTTGCCGGGGCCGGGCTGTGAGGCCCGGCCCCGTTCATGTTTCATATAAAGCCAGTCCTCAAATCACAGAACTGAAGAACCTTTAATTGCATTTGAATTGTTGATGATGACCAATCAGCATTTCCTTTCGCACGACCCCTTTTTAGTTCCATCGTTTTGATCTTTCCCATATTTCTTTTCATCAAAACTGGCTACAACTCCAGATGAACAGGCGCTTGTTTTGTTTTGACTTTATATGATACCGTCACTATTAATGTGGAACAATGACGGATAATTTTATATGGAAGGATATATGCTATGTTTAGATTCATGCAAGTATTTTTTTTGATTATGGTTGCAGTTGTTTCTTTCAATGGCTGCAATGGAAGGTTGTTCTCATATAAAGGAGTCACGATAACCCAGAAAAATCGTATGGTACAACTTCAGCAAGGGGATCATCAGGGTATTTGGAAAACAAATGAGCTTGAATTGAATTACCACTATCAGATGTTGCCTGAAACTTTGAATATTTCTGGCACGGTGAATCTGGTTGGCGGGTTTGCTACCGGTTTCAGTTCGGTTGATAGGCTTGTTGTTCAGTTGTTATTTCTAAATAATCAGGGAACCGTCATTGAAAATTTTATTGTGTATTCCGCAAATAATTATCACTCGATTAATTACATCCCGATGATTTTTGATAGAACGATCCCCATTCCTGCCGAAACCCATGCGATTTCATTTACCTATGATGGCATGTTGTCGGATGGCGGCGGTGATGGTCCCACTGGAATTAGTATTTGGAATTTTCCTCATTGAATATAGAAAATAAACGCCATATTATTTTGTTACTGTATCCTTAAGTGGACAAACCCGTTTCTTTTCATGTTGGAATTGGATTTGTCTTTTGTGTTAAAATAAGCCCATATGCTTTACACAGTTAGAATTTGAAGCGTTATTCCAGTTTGTCCAGCTCGATCTTCAAGCAGTTCGGACAATAACTATGTGTGAAGTCAACATTCCAATTATTTTTAAAGTAAGCTTCGACCAGCGTCCAAGACTGCTCATCGACTCGAACTTTCTTGCAAATAGACATATTCCGATGCAGCATGTCGAGTGATAATGAGCAAAATAACAGAGAAGGGAGAGAAAATCGGATGATAGATCGGCTTTCGCTGAAAATCAAGATGATAGGCGGTTTCACCCTGATTGCTCTTATAGCGGGGGCTATCG
This sequence comes from Deltaproteobacteria bacterium, assembly GCA_016219185.1. Lineage (GTDB taxonomy): Bacteria > Desulfobacterota > Desulfobacteria > Desulfobacterales > Desulfatirhabdiaceae > RAAP-1. Next base: position 64,343 of record JACRBZ010000086.1, on the reverse strand, counting down.
GTGCAGTCGGCATACGAGGGCTACATCACCTGACGGGCCATCTTGTCGAACTTTCCCAGAATGACTACGTATTTTCCAATCTTGCCAACAAGACCCTCTACGGCATCCTCCAGCACCGCCGCTTCGAAAAGGATGTCTTTCTCCATAGCGCCGAGCCGGCCAACAGAACAAATTTCCTTCGGGAATTTGAGACAAGCGTCTCAGAACTGCGCAATACCCTCCGCAGTCTTGATAAGCTGGCAAAGGGAAATCCGCGGGTCCCTGAAGAAACAAGGAATATGGTCGAATCCCTGCCATTGGAGCACGAAGCGTATATCGAAGGGTTTCACACCGTTGTCTCCCGCATCAAAGACGATCCGCTGATCACGGCGCAACAGGCCAACGCGTTGATGCTTCCCTATAAGCAACTTATCTATACACTCGAAGACAAAATACGAACGATCAAAGGGATCGGCGACAAAATGGCCGACAGCATCGTCACTACAAGTATCCGGCAATCTGCCGAGCAACGCCTTTTCCTTTCGGTCGCCGTTGCCGTCGGTTTTCTCTCCGCCATTTTCCTCGGAATTCTGGTGGCGGGGTGGATCTGCAAACCGATCACGCAGATCAGTTGTGCTGCGGACGAGCTGAGAAAAGGGAACTGTCTGGTGGAGATAGACCATCATTCAGCCGACGAACTCGGCTGCATGGCCGAAGCGTTCCGTCAAATGGTTGCCGCACAGCAACGCAAGGTTGAAATGGCGAAAAAAATAGCCGCGGGAGACCTCGATGCCCCGCTGGAACTTGCCTCCGAACAGGACACCCTCGGTCGGGCATTACAAACAATGGCCTCGGACCTGAAGCGCTATATCCACGATCTTACGGAAACTACCGCAGCCAAGGAACGTATCCAGAGCGAGCTCAAGGTGGCTAAAGATATCCAGGCAAGCCTTCTCCCTCGAATTTTTCCCCCTTTTCCGGACCGACCGGAGGTTGACATCTTCGCCATCATGGACCCGGCTAAGGAAGTTGGCGGGGATTTTTACGACTTCTTTTTCGTTGATGACAGAAGACTCTTCTTTCTCATTGCCGATGTTTCCGATAAGGGGATACCTGCGGCCCTTTACATGATGGTGGCAAAAACCCTTCTCAAAACCGAAGCGCTACGGGGTATATCCCCCGGCGAAGTCATCAGCAGAGTCAACGATCTGCTTGCCCCGGACAATGACAGATGCATGTTCGTAACCGTTTTATGCGCGTTTCTCGACACGGTAACCGGGGAGGTAAGTATGGCCAACGCCGGCCACAATCCCCCGATCATCTGCAGTTCCGATCGGGGTGCGGAGTTCGTACGCCACCCACCCAGCATAGTCCTTGGTGTCATGGTCGGAACCATTTACGAAACAAAAACGCTGACCCTGCGGCCGAACGATGCTCTACTCCTTTATACCGACGGAGTCACTGAGGCAATGAACGGAAAAGCCGTCTTGTTCAGCGAAAAACGGCTCCTTCAGGTAGTTGCCGGACTGGCGAAAGAAAACATGACCAGAACTGTCCACTCAATCCGAGAGGAAGTGCGCTCTTTCGCAGGCGACACTCCCCAATCGGACGACATAACCATGGTGGCGCTCCGTTTTACCGGTTCCGGTCCGCTTTGAGGTACAGCAAGGGTTTTTGTTGGACGAAGCCGCATGCGCGGCAGAAAAAAAACAACTTTCATGGGACTTCGCCTTGAAGAGGCATTGACTCTTCAGGTCGGTGATATCGATGCAGGGCGTAAAAAAGTTCATATCCGCCGGGGCAAAGGCCATAAAGATCGTATTGTGCCACTGCCGGATCTGACCTTGCAGGCATTGCGTGAACTCTGGAAAAAGCATCATCATCCATTGTAGTCCCCAATGTAAAACCATCCAGCGGGCAACAACAGCACGTTCTGCTCACCCTGGTTGGATGGATCGATGGCTTTTTTATTGCCTTTATCTTAAGCGGATTTTATGATGCAGTAAAAATAAAAAGCACACTATAAGCACACCGGAAAACAAAAGGGGCTACCTTTTAAGGTAGCCCCTTGATTTTATGGCGCGCCCGAAACGATTCGAACGTTCGACCGACGGATTCGTAGTCCGGTACTCTATCCAGCTGAGCTACGGGCGCTAATTAATTTTTTATTTATAGGTTAAACAGACGATAATGTCAATGATAACCTGATGGGGGCTTTGCACCGGAATGCAATTCAAAAAAGCAGATATAGATCCGACAAACGCTCATGGCATTGTGATGAATCTGGCGCTTTCCGAGGCAGCAGCAGCATTTCAGGAAGAAGAAGTGCCGGTTGGCGCTGTTTTGATTTCGGAATCGGGGTCGGTGCTGGCTTCAACGCATAATCAGACCATTTCATTATCCGATCCGACGGCGCATGCGGAAATCCTTGCACTTCGCCATGCGGCCAAACTGATCCAGAATTACCGATTGTTAAACACAACACTGTATGTTACGGTAGAACCCTGTATGATGTGTATGGGAGCAATCATTCACGCCCGGGTCGGCAGGCTTATTTATGGAGCCGGAGATTCCAGGTGGGGCGCTGCCGGATCTCTGTATGATTTATCGGCCGATAAGCGTCTGAATCACCGCCTGGAGGTCATATCCGGGGTTTGTGAAACCGAATGCAGAGAGATCCTTCAGCGCTTTTTCCGAGACAGGAGATCTCATCCGATCGGGTAGGCTGGTGCATTCCTTGAGGCGGTTTGGTGAGGTTGCCAACTCGAAAGGTCTTGACGGAAATATTTTGATGACTTTCTTTAAGGAGTCGTTAACCAAAGGAGCGACGCGTGGCAAACATAGTAATCGTTGGAACCCAATGGGGGGATGAGGGTAAGGGAAAAATTGTCGATCTGCTCGCGGATCTTGCCGATGTGGTGGTCCGGTTTCAGGGCGGAAACAATGCCGGTCACACCATGGTGGTGAACGGTGAGCAGTTTATCAGCCATCTGGTTCCCTCCGGTATACTGCAGAAAAAAATCTGTTATATCGGCAACGGAGTGGTCGTGGATCCGCAGGTACTGATTGATGAAATGGACTATCTCACCGGCCGGGGAATTGATGTGGGACCGGAGAGGCTGAAGATCAGTGAACTGGCCCATTTGATCATGCCCTATCATAAGCTGATTGATGTTGCCCGTGAGCATCTCATGGGCGCTCAGAAAATCGGCACAACCGGCCGTGGTATCGGCCCCTGTTATGAAGACAAGATTTCCCGGCGGGGCATTCGTTTTGTTGAATTAATCGATCCGGAGCTGTTTAAGGAAAGGCTTCTGTCTTTTCTGGATGAAAAGAATTATTATCTGAAAAACTATCTTTCAACCGCTCCACTGGACCCCCAACCCATTATCGAAACCTTCAGCCGGTATGCGGAACGCCTTTTGCCCTATGTGACCAATATTTCAGTTGAACTGGATCAGGCCATTTCCGTGGGCAAACAGCTTCTTTTCGAGGGCGCTCAGGGGACCCATCTGGATATCGATCACGGCACCTATCCCTATGTCACCTCATCCAATACGGTTTCAGGAAATGCCTGCTGCGGATCAGGTGTCGGACCCGGACGGATCACCGGTGTTATCGGCATTGTCAAGGCATACACCACCCGCGTGGGGCAGGGGCCATTCCCATCGGAGCTGTTTGATGAAGCGGGTGATCGAATTCAGCAGAAAGGCGCCGAATTCGGCGCAACAACCGGCAGAAAACGACGTTGTGGCTGGCTCGATATGGTTGTACTGAACAATGCGGTGCGACTGAACGGACTGACCAGCCTGACCATCACCAAACTGGACGTGCTTGGCGGCTTTGATGCGTTAAACATCTGCACCGGATATGCATATCAGGGCAAAGTGCTGACGGAATTCCCTTCCAGCCTGAAGGTGCTGTCCAAATGCAAGCCGGTTTATGAAACGCTTCCCGGATGGTCCGAGGATATTTCAGGCATCCGCAAAAAAGAAGACCTTCCCCGGAACACCCGAAACTACCTGAACCGGATTGAAGAACTGAGCCGCGTATCCATTGGTATCATCTCGGTCGGGCCAGGCAGGGATGAAACGATTGTGGTCACCCATCCTTTTTCGTAAACTACAGGTGAATCGCCTCTCCCTCTTTTTCTGGGGAGAGGCCAAAAGAGTGAATTCATCCTGAAGAAAAACGCATCTTGGCTCATGATTTCATTTGTTTTTCATTGACAATCGGGCGCTGCTGTCATAAAAAAGAGAGATGAGTCGGGACGTGGCTCAGCCTGGTAGAGCACAGCGTTCGGGACGCTGGGGTCGCTGGTTCAAATCCAGTCGTCCCGACCACATAAAATAAAATACTTGTAGATATTTCCCGAGCAAGCATTCATTAATTTTGGTATTTTTTTTACCAAATGTTTTTTCTGCCTCAAACGTTTTTTTTGCCATTCAGTTTTTCAGCCAAATTTCCCTTGCATAGCCAATGGTTTCAAAAAGGAATCATTGGTTTTATTCACCTTATGGGGCATGGAGTCTCCGATCCTTTGCCACCGATTAAGATACCACACTGATATTCCAGCTTTTTTATAAAACATACCCGGCAAAAAGATGATAAGCGGATAGTTGACTCATTATTTCATGAAGTGAAGACTCGGCCAACCGTTTGATGAACGTATATTTTTTATCCTTGGCATAAACCGCTGATACCTTGCCGGTGATGCCGCCCATCTCTCCCGCCCATGAAATGGCATCTTCCAGGTTTCCGAGTCGGTCAACCAGCCCCAGTTCATGGGCATTTTCGCCGGTCAATATCCGGCCATCGGCGATCGCGGTCACTTTTTCGTATTCAAGATGCCGGCCTTCCGCAATCGCCGTGATAAACTGTCGATGAACCTGATCCGAAAACGCCTGAAGAATGGTTCTTTCTGAATCCGTCATCGCTCGGACAGGAGAGCCGATATCCTTGTACTGACCGCTTTTAACGACAACCGGCGTGACCCCGATTTTCTGAAGAAGTCCCTGGATGTCTGTAAATCCCATGATGACGCCGATGCTTCCGGTTATCGTGCCCGGATTGGCGACAATGCCACTGGCTGCTGACGCAATATAATATCCGCCTGAAGCCGCAACGGCGCCAAGGGAGGCGATAACTTTTTTATCCTGAAGTGTTCTCTGGATTTCCCTGGAAATTTCCTGCGAAGGGCCGACGCCGCCGCCTGGTGAGTCAATTCGAAGAACAATGGCCTTAATCGAGTTGTCTTCGCGATACCGGCGGATGTCCTGAATGGTTTCCTGGGGGTCGGCAATATAGCCTTTCACTTCAATGACGCCGACTTTTTCTCCAGCGTCCGAAATAACATCGTTCTGGGTTGAGTATTTGATTCCCATCATTACAATCAGCGATACTGCGATAGCCGAAACCGAGACGATGGATGAAAAAATCAATAGGAAATGCAGATAGGGATGTCTTCTGGAGAACATGATATGATTCCAATTAAAAGGTGATGGACTCAATTCGGGGGCGAAATTCTACAAAACGGCAGGGCTGAATTATGGCAGAATCGCCAGGGCCTGAGAAGATTCCTCGCTCCCAAAAAGAAAACGTGAGAACGGATGAAGATGTAAGTCGTTTTCCTCTCCCTTTTTGCAAAGGGAGAGGCCAAAGCAATTTCTCGCTTTCATCACAAAAGCGTTACTGATTGGATTCGTTGCTCAGCTTTTCCTGGAGATTTTCCTTGAGAAGCTCCCCGAAAGTCGAGGGTCCGGGCTTCATGCTGTTGACATACTCGGACAAGAGCGCCTGTTCATCTTCCACTTCAAGACGCTTGATGGAAAGTCCGATCCGTCTTTCATCGCTGTTGATGTTCATGACCCGTGCCGTAATGACGTCGTTGATATTGAATTTGCCAACCGGGGTCTTGATTTTTTCCTTGCTGATTTCGGAAACATGAACCAGTCCCTCGATGCCTTCCTCAAGTTCGACAAAGATACCAAAATCCGTCAGGTTGGTGACGGTACCGGTAATGATTTTGCCCACTTCATACCGCTGCGCCACTGTTTTCCAGGGGTCTGGCTGAAGCTGCTTGATGCCCAGGGAAAACCGCTCGTTGTCTTTTTCGATATCCAGAACAATGGCTTGAATCACATCCCCTTTTTTATAAATTTCCGAGGGGTGTTTGATGCGCTTTGTCCAGGAAATATCGGAAATATGAACCAGACCGTCAATGCCTTCATCAATTCCGATGAAGATACCGAAATCCGTGATGTTCTTGATCTTGCCTTCAATGGTGGTGCCGACCGGATATTTTTCACTGATCACATCCCAGGGATTGGGTGCGATCTGTTTCATTCCCAGAGAAATCCGGCGATTTTCCGGTTTGATGTCCAGCACAACCGCATCGACCATGTCGCCGATGGAGACGATCTTGGAAGGATGGCGAACTTTCCGGGTCCAGGACATTTCGGAAACGTGAATGAGGCCTTCAATGCCTTCTTCAAGTTCGACGAATGCGCCGTAATCGGTAAGGCTGACCACTTTTCCGGAAATGCGTGCTCCGATCGGATATTTTTCAACCGCGGCAATCCACGGATCTTGAGTTAATTGTTTCATGCCCAGGGAGACGCGTTCTTTTTCAACATCCAGATTCAATACCTTGACGGTAATTTCATCTCCGACTTTGAAGAGCTCGGAAGGATGCTTGACCCGGCCCCACGAAATGTCCGTAATGTGAAGCAGGCCGTCAACGCCGCCAAGATCCACAAAAACGCCATATTCGGTAAGGTTTTTTACGGTTCCGCTCAGGATTTTACCTTCATGGATGGTGGTCAATGTGGCGGAGCGTTTGGTTTCTCTTTCCTGCTCGAGCAGGGCGCGTCTGGAGAGAACGATATTGCTGCGTTTTCGGTTATATTTAAGGACCTTAAAATTGAAGGTCTTTCCAACCATTTCGTCCAGATTGCGAATCGGGCGCAGATCTGCCTGAGATCCGGGCAAGAATGCCTGGACACCGACGTCGACGGAAAAACCGCCTTTAACGCGTGCCAGGATAATGCCCTGAATCACTTCATCATTATCATGGGCTTTTTTGATATCGTCCCACACCTTGACCTTGGCGGCTTTTTCTTTGGAAAGAATGACGACTTCGTTTTCATCATCCCACCATTCCACCATGACCTCAACCGAGTCGCCGGTCTTGACGACGATATTCCCATTCTCATCCCGGAATTCGTGGATCCGGATCTGGCCCTCGGATTTGTATCCGATATCCACCAGCACGTGATCTTTGTCTACCGAAATGATACGGCCCGTAACCACTTCGCCTTCTGCAAAGCGTTTAAAGCTCTCCTCGTACATTTCCATCAGGTTGTCCATGCCTTCAGATGCCTCCTGGGCATCATCAAACGTGTCCACCTGGTTCATTGGAATAACCGTCGGAGTTTGAATTGTTGGTTCTGCATTGATTTCTGTGTTATTTTCCATGAAAGTTAACTATCCCCCTTAGCCTTATTTTACCTGCTAAACCATATACTGTCGCCAGTATATCTGTTCTTATATATCAGAGAGTCTTTGAAAAAACAATATCTAAATTTTTGTGAGAGGAGTCCGGTGCCGGAGACCAGAACCTGATCGGTAATTTTGCATTATCGCATGCTACAAAAGATATTCATCTTTGTGCTGAAAAAAAGGGGGTATTGTCAGCAAATTAAAGATGGAATCTTTCCGACTACTGATTTTTGGCCTTAAGCATTCGAACAATGCAGGCCATCATCAGTTTGACCACAGTTTGAGGGTCGATATCGGTGCAGTCAATCCGAATGGCGTCGTCCGCGGGTTTCAACGGAGAAAGCGCCCGCTGGCTGTCATTTTGATCCCTTTGCAGCATGTCCCTGGAAATATCTTCGAGGGTGACGGCTGCCTTTGACGGCATTTCCTTGTAACGCCGACAGGCTCTCACATGAGGGTCGGCATCCAAAAAAAATTTAATATCCGCTTCCGGAAATATCACCGTTCCCATGTCGCGGCCTTCACACACCAGGGCTTTGGCTTTCCCCATTTCCCGCTGCATACCCAGAAGAAAGCTTCGCACAGCGGGTTTGGCGGAAACAGCGGAAGCCATCATGGAGATTTCAGGGGTTCTGATTTGATCCGTAATATCCCGATCCTTCCAAAACAGGCGAAACCCGTTATTATCCGGACGCGAGGTCAAGTCGAATTCCTTCAGGTGCGCTGCCAGCGCTTCATCATCCTCAAAATCGATGTCATTTACCAGGATGCTGTAAGCAACTGAGCGATAAAGCGCGCCGGTGTCCAGATACCGGTATTTGAGCTGTTCGGCAAGAAGCCGGCTGACCGTCGTCTTTCCGGCGCCCGCGGGTCCGTCTATGGTGATCAGCAGAGGGGGCGTTGCCGGATGAGAGTCGTCAAATGGAGCCGGGTTCATTCACAGTACCTGTTCTATAGCCTGAACCAGCCGTTTGTTTTCTTCCGGAAGGCCCGTGTTGACACGAATATATTCAGGATAACCGTAGGAAGTCATGGAACGGACAATTACGCCTTTTTTCAGCATGTTTTCAAAAACCATGTCCGCATTTTGCCCCGCATCGATCAGAAAAAAATTGGCCTGAGTGGGAAAATACCGGACTCTCATCCTGTCCAGTTCCATATACAGGTAATCGAGACCTTCATGCACGGTTTGAACGGTCTTATTTAAAAACGCCTCATCTTCCAATGCGGCAACGGCTCCGGCCTGAGCCAGCAGGCTGGCATTGAACGGTTGACGAATCCGGTGGAGTATTCCGGCAAGCTCGGGCGCCATGACGCCATAACCAATCCGAAGCCCGGCTAAGCCGTAGGCTTTTGAAAAAGTTCTTAAGGACACAACCGGCCGGTCTCCATGAATAAATTCCATGCTGTTGACGCAGTTCGGGTCCCTGACAAACTCCATGTACGCTTCATCCACAACTACAACGATGCCCGGCGGCAGTGTCCCGAGAAATGCCTCGAAATCAATACGGGACATGACCGTGCCGGTCGGGTTGTTGGGATTGCAGATGAAAATCATTCTGGTCCGTGAAGTCACCCTTTCCAGAAGATCATCAGTGCAAACCGCCAGAGACCGCAGGGGCACGCGAACGGGAATGGCGCCGGCGCTTCGGACATCGATGTCATACATTAAAAACGAAGGCGTGGGGATGATGACCTCATCGCCGGGCTGAAGCAGTGCCCGGGTCAGCATGCCGATCAGATCGTCCGAGCCATTTCCCAGAACGAAATGATCCGGGGAAAAACCCAGACGGCTGGACAGTTTAACCGTCAGATCATGGCCTCTTCCGTCCGGGTACCGATGAAGGTTGGACAAGGCAAGGGTGATTGCCTGAACCGCCATGGGTGAGGGTCCTATCGGGTTTTCGTTTGAAGCCAGTTTGATGGCGTGTTGAATGCCGTGTTCCCTGGCCAGTTCCTCAATGGGCTTTCCGGGCTTATAGGGCTCGATGGACTGAATGTATTCTGGAATCTTAAGAATCATCATGGACTCGATATATTATTGGCCAACGTGTGGAAATCACATAAACTCCAACGAAAAGAGGCCGGAATCCCTGCTTCGAAAAACATGTGTTTGACATGTTTTTTTGCCTGGGAGACCGGCCTGTTTGTTTTACTTATCCTTGATCAGGGCTGCCTTCTGCCCTTCATCAACCGCCTTCATGTTCAAGGGAATGAGTTTGGCTTTACTAGAAAACTCCTCCTTGACGCATTCGCGCAGAATATCATTGTCCACCATTTTGCTGCGGGCCGCAAAAGCGGACAGGGCCACAATATTGGCGGATCTGATGCTACCCAGGCCAATGGCGATGTCATTGACCGGAACGATGAATTCGTCCACGTCGGTTCTGCCGCAGCCTACGGTTATCAGGGAGCTGTTGATCAAAATGACGCCTCCCGGTTTGACCACGGGAGCAAATTTCTCCAGCGAGGGCCGGTTCATGGCCACTAGATGCGTGGGGTTACGAATGATGGGGGATCCGATGGGTCGATCGCTGATGACGACCATGCAGTAAGCGGTCCCTCCCCGCATTTCGGGGCCGTAGGAAGGGATCCACACGACTTCAAATCCCTGTTCCATGGCGGCGTGGGCCAAAATCTTGGCGCTTAACAAAATGCCTTGACCGCCAAAACCGGCAAACATGACTTCACTTTGCATCTGTCCCTCCGCTCATGGGTTCGGGTGTTTTTACATCGCCCAGTGGATAATAAGGAAGCAGGGTGTTCTCAGCCCAGTTCACGGCTTCCATGGGAGTCATCCCCCAGTTGGTGGGGCAGGTGCTGACCACTTCAACCAGGCTGAAGCATTTTCCTTCCATTTGATATTCGAAGGCCCTTCGAATGGCTTTTTTGGCTTTTACGATATATTTGGGTCGAATGACGGTTTGTCGGGAGATGTACGCCGGTGTCTGCAAAGCCGCCAGCAACTCAGCCATCTTGATCGGCATGCCAACGTCCGCGACATCTCTGCCAAACGGCGAGGTGGTGGTGCGCTGATTGGGCATGGTGGTCGGCGCCATCTGGCCGCCGGTCATACCGTAAACCGCATTGTTGACAAAAATAGTGGTGAATTTTTCACCCCGGTTGGCGGCGTGAATGATTTCACCCATGCCGATGCTGGCCAGGTCGCCATCCCCCTGATAGGTAAACACCATCAGATCGGGTCTGACCCGCTTGATGCCGGTAGCCATGGCAGGCGCCCTGCCGTGTGCAGCTTCCTGAAAATCGCAGGTAAAATAATTATAGGCCAGAACCGCGCATCCCACGGGGGCGATGCCGACGGTGCGGCCGCGGATTCCCAGTTCATCAATCACTTCCGCTACCAGCCGATGAATCACGCCGTGTGTGCATCCCGGACAGTAATGGGTCTGCTGATTTGAAAGGGCTTCGGGTTTGCAAAATGTCTTTCCCATTAGTTCTGCTCCTTTCGCTCAGGGGTGATGTAAGATTGAACCACTTCCATGATTTCCTCGGGCGTCGGGACTTCCCCGCCGCATTTTCCATACCATTCAACCGGCTTTTTTCCCTGAACGCAGCGCTCGACATCTTCAACCATCTGCCCCATGTTCATTTCGATACTGATCACGGTTTGGCAGCTTTCCTTTATGGCCGCTTTGCGAATGGCCATCTCCGGAAAGGGAAAAAGGGTTTGCGGCCGAATCATGGCAACTTCAATGCCTTGAGACTTCAAATTGTCGATGGCGGTTCGGCACACCCGGCTCATCGTGCCAAAGCTGACGATCAGAACCTTATAATCGGAGTCGATGTTATAGGGCTCGTATCGGATTTCCTCAATTTTCATCCGATCATATTTGGCTTTTAGTCGCAGGTTGTGGTCGTTTAGTTGAACCGGATCCAGATATAGGGTTTTAACCAGATTCCGGGTGGTGCTTTTCCGGGTATCCATGCCGCTGGTTGCCCAACTGTCCGTATTGAGCTGTTCAGCCTTGAGATGATCGGGAAAAGCCACCGGTTCCATCATCTGTCCAATCAGTCCATCCCCCAGGATCATGACCGGATTACGGTATTTTTCGGCCAGAGGAAAGGCCATCATCACCATATCGACGGCTTCCTGAACACTGGCGGGGGCAAGGACCAGAAGGCGGTAATCCCCATGGCCGCCGCCTTTGACGGCCTGAAAATAATCGCCCTGAGAGGGCAGGATACCGCCAAGTCCGGGGCCGCCTCTGATGATATTGACAAAGACTGCCGGGCACTGGCCGCTGGCGATGTAACTGATGGCTTCGCTCATCAGGCTGATGCCGGGGCTGGATGATGTGGTCATCACCCGGGCACCGCAGGCGGAAGCCCCGAAAATCATATATCCGACAGCCACTTCGCTTTCGCCCTGTAAAAAAACGCCGCCGACTTCCGGCATTCGCCGGGACAAGTATTCGGCCACCTCGGACTGAGGGGTGATGGGATAGGCAAAATAATTGAGGCAACCCGCCCGAATGGCTGCTTCCCCAATCGCTTCATTTCCTTTCATGAGAACTTTACTCATGGAATCCTCCGTAATATCCGCATGGCTGCAGGGTTAAGGTGTTTCCGTTATGGACATGGCCACATCCGGACACATAATGCAGCAGGTTGAACAATAGACGCAGTCTTCAGGCCTGGCCTGATAGGCTGGGAAGTAGCCCTTGACATTCACTTCACAGGCTATCTCAAGTACTTTTTTTGGGCATACGGCCACACATAAACCGCATCCCTTACACCGATCCACGTCAATTTGATGTTTGTAGGCCATTGCCAATTATTCCTCTTCTTATATGATTCATAACAACCAGGTCAGACTGATATTTATTCCTTCAGCCGGACAGCCTGCTTCCAGGGCGGAACCAGTTGCCGTTTGATGGGCAGTATGGAACAAGAAAACCGTTCGGGCTTCAATTCGGGCAGTAAAAAGGCCGGGGCCGTAATGAACGCCAGCGGCAGCCCCGTGGATTCGGAAAGCTTTTGCATGAATTCATATCCGGAAAGGATGGATTCCGTGGTGCTTTCATCGATCAGGTTGGCATTTCCAATCCAGCCGCTGATGGAAAGTTTGGATGCCTCTTCGATTTCCCGTTTCATCTTCAGCACCCCTTCGAGGGTCTGGGTAAGGGGGCGAAACGGGTTGACCACCTGAAGCATGGTATAGGGCGCGGACTGAAATGCATCCGCCAGGGCTGCCAGAACCATCGCGCCGACATTGTTTCCGCCGACATCCAGGATCGCCAGTGCCGAGGGATGCCGAATCAAGCCGCTGACGGAGCGGCTTAAAATGGGCAGATCCGCCTGCATGTACTGTTCAGGAGGCAAAACCACCTCGATTCCGAGCTCGGCCAGTTGTTTTCGTGCTTCCCGGGTCCGGAAATAGGGATTGACGATATCCAGATCCGCCACGCGAACATCCATTCCCTGATTTTTCCGATACACCGCAAGATTAATGGCAACTTCTGTTTTTCCGCTGCCGTAATTCCCGGAAATGATGACAATGCCCTCTAAAAGAATATCCATTCGTGGAAAATCCGTAAACGTGTTGAAAATCATAAATATGAGCAAGACGCAAAATATCGAACAAGGAATGTCGAGTGAAATTTTCTTCATTCGACATTCCTTGTTCGATATTCAACTTATTTTGTCGAAATATGGCCGACTTTCATATGTTGCTTCCGACCGTAAAACCAGGATTACCTTTTTGCGAAAGGGTCCAGCAAATTCAAAACATAAACTTTATTTATATTTTTAATGGCAGTCAATGTCAAGAATGAAATTGATAAAAAAATGCCTCCATGAACGATCCATGGAGGCATTTTATGAGATAAGAGCAAAGGACTACTTGATTACATCATGCCGCCCATGCCGCCCATTCCACCCATGCCGCCCATTCCGCCACCACCACCCATGCCGCCGCCGTGCATCGGGTCAGCCTTTTCTTCGGGTTTGTCGGCAATCATGGCCTCAGTGGTCAGCATCAGGGAAGCAACACTGCCAGCGTTCTGAAGTGCAAATCGGGTAACCTTGGTCGGATCGATCACGCCTGCTGCAATCAGATCTTCGTAGATGTTGGTATCTGCATTAAAGCCGAAAGCGCCTTCACCGGCCTTGACTTTGTCAATGACCACGGAGCCTTCATAGCCAGCGTTGTTGGCGATCTGGCGCAGGGGTTCTTCCATGGCGCGCATCACCACCTTGACACCCAGTTTCTGCTCGCCTTTCAGTTTCATTTTATCCAGGGCATCCAGGCAGCGAACCAGGGCAACGCCGCCGCCGGGAACAATGCCTTCCTCGACTGCTGCGCGGGTGGCGTTCAGAGCATCTTCAACTCTGGCCTTTTTCTCTTTCATTTCTGTTTCGGTGGCTGCGCCGACATTGATAACCGCAACGCCGCCGATCAGCTTGGCAAGGCGTTCCTGAAGTTTTTCACGATCATAATCGGAAGTGGTTTCATCAATCTGAGCGCGGATCTGTTTGACGCGGCCTTCAAGAGCGGATCTGGAACCGGCGCCGTCCACGATGGTGGAGTTGTCTTTGTCGATGCTGATCCGTTTGGCTTTTCCCAGATCCGAAAGGGTCAGGTTCTCAAGCTTGATGCCCAGATCTTCGGAGACGACCTGGCCGCCGGTCAAAATGGCGATGTCTTCAAGCATGGCTTTTCTTCGGTCACCAAAGCCAGGAGCTTTCACGGCCGCAACCTGCAGGGTTCCTCTGAGCTTGTTGACCACAAGGGTGGCCAGAGCTTCGCCGTCAACATCCTCGGCGATAATCACAAGGGGTTTTCCCATTTTGGCGACCTGCTCCAGGATGGGCAGAAGGTCTTTCATGCTGCTGACCTTTTTCTCGTTGATCAGAATAAACGGATCATCCAGAGACACCACCATTTTTTCAGGATCGGTTACAAAATAGGGAGAAAGGTAGCCGCGGTCAAACTGCATGCCCTCGACGACTTCCAGGGTGGTTTCCATACCCTTGGCTTCTTCAACGGTGATAACGCCTTCTTTTCCGACTTTTTCCATGGCTTCGGAAATGATGTTTCCGATGGTTTCGTCGTTGTTGGCAGAGATGGTGCCGACCTGGGCGATTTCACGTTTGTCTTTGGTGGGCTTGCTCATTTTGTGCAGTTCTTTGACCGCAACTTCAATGGCCTTGTCAATGCCGCGTTTAATGGCCATCGGGTTGTTTCCGGCTGCAACCAGTTTCTGGCCTTCTTCGTAAATCGAGCGGGCAAGAACGGTTGCGGTCGTGGTGCCGTCGCCGGCCATATCGCTGGTCTTGCTGGCCACTTCCTTAACCATCTGAGCGCCCATGTTTTCGAATTTGTCAGCCAGTTCAATTTCTTTGGCAACCGTAACGCCGTCTTTGGTTACAGTGGGGGATCCCCAGGACTTGTCGATAACCACATTGCGGCCTTTGGGGCCAAGGGTTACCACAACTGCATCTGCAAGAGCTCTGACGCCATTCAACATGGCCTCGCGGGCTTTCATATCATATTTAATGATCTTCGACATTATTCATTCCTCCATATCTGTAAACATCAATCCGTTATTATTCAATTACGCCAAGGACGTCATCTTCCCGCATGATCAGGAATTCTTCACCTTCAATCTTTACTTCCGTTCCGGAATACTTGCCAAAAAGAATGCGATCTCCGGTTTTAATTTCAAGGGCAATCCGTTTGCCGTCGTCTGCAACTTTGCCATTTCCAACCGCAACAACTTTGCCTTCCGCGGGTTTTTCCTTGGCTGTATCGGGAATGATAATGCCGCCTTTGGTTGTGGTTTCTTCTGCAACGCGTTTAACAACAATACGATCCTGTAAGGGCCTGAGTTTCATGGTTTAATTCTCCTTTTATTTCCATTAGTATAAAAATTTCATTGAAAAAACTGAAAACAATATATTATATATTTCAGAAGCGTATCAGCAGGATATTGCCACCTCCCTTCATGATAAATTTCGAAATATACCAGGGGTATTGCTCGTGTTATGAATCGGAGCTATCGGATGTTTTTGAGCTTGCTGCGGGAGTTACTGCTGACGTCGACGCGGAACTATCCTCAGATTTTTTGGGTGCGGATGTGGCATTATGGTTTTTTCCGGCATAATCCGTTACATACCAGCCAGTCCCTTTCAGGTGAAAGCTGCTCTGGGAGATCAGTTTTTGAAGATGACCAGAACAATTTTTACATACAGTAAGCGGTTTGTCAGAAAAATTTTGAATGGCTTCTTCCACGGACCCGCATTGGGTGCATTCATATTCGTAAATCGGCATGCTATTATCCTCCTGAAATGATTTTGGGAGCAATTTATCTGAGAAATCCCTGTGCCCGAATCTGACTAAACATAATGAAAGAATTGTTCTTGTCAAGAATCAGCCGGAATATTTTTCGAGCGAGTCTGTCAAACTATCGAGAGGAATTCTCCAACTCTTTGAAAATTCAAACACTTCCGACATTCCAGATAGTTTGATGTCACTGAGAATTTCATGTGTCTTATCGTGTACCCGTTTTTCTTCAGCTTGTTTTTCATCCGGTGATGCATGAAAATTTTGAAGAAATTTGCTGAATCGGACAATGTGAATCAGCTCGTGTGTGGCAATATATAAAACAAGTGAAAATAACATAATAGAAGGGTTTTGGGCAAGAAGTTTTACGATGGCATGATCTTGGAAACATATTTTATAGAAATCATAGGTCGAAGAGTTCAGGAATGCGTGTTTGGGTTTGCCCTCGTACCGGATGATCTGGGCCAGGGGTCCGTCGGCGATTTCTTCCGGTTCAAGATCAGCCAGGGTTTTAAAATCATAGCGAGGTCGTTTCCACTCGGTCAACGACATTTTATAATGGTTGCTGACCAGCTCTTCAGCCATGGCTGCCGCTTGATTGACGGTAATGATCTGTTCCGGACTGAATGCGTTCATATTGTTTTGAAAAACGTCAAAAAAGTCAAAGTCAGGCCTCACAATCAATCAGGAGCTCACTGACCCCTTCTAACAAGATAATACAACCGAAGCAAATGGAGCTCATCATAGCATATTTTTTCATTCAAGGCATCGAAAACAGGTTTTAATTGTTCGGTTCCCAGCCTGTCGTAAGTTTCCAACACCGCGGTCTGCTGGTCTGGGGTCAGGGCTGAAAGGGTCAGAAATTCATCGCCGGGCCGGATGGGGTAGCCATCAGAAATGTAGTTGAATAGATGAGTAGTAATGGTGCTTATTTTGACATTAAAATCCGCGGCCAGTTCCTTGATTGTCTTTCCAGAGTTATAGGTTTCACCGATAATGATGTACTTGCGTTTTGCGGCCTTTTCAAGGATGACGGCTTCAGGATTCAGGATGATCTTTGGTTTTTCCGGAATATTTTGAGCTTTGCAATACCGAGAAATGATATCAAGAAAATAATGGCCGTATCTTTCAGATTTTATCGCACCCACGCCATGGAGATGCCGCAGGCTTTCCGGCGATTGCGGGAAAAATATCGCCATCTCGATGAGCGTCTTATCCGGAAAGATCACGTAGGGTGGAACATTGGTCATATCGGCCAGTTCCTTTCGCTTTTCCCGAAGCAGCGCAAACAGGGACTGATCGCAGCCGTTTTCGCTGTCTTTGATCGGAGCAGGGGCTTCCGGTTTTGCATCCATTTTTCCTAAAAACAGTTCTTTTCCCCGCAGCACTTCCCAGGCCTTTTGCGTCAGTTTTAGAGAGCCATGCTCCATGTCCTGAATCATCAACCCTTTTTGCAGCAGTTGCCGGCTAAGATAGAACCATTCCTGTTTGGAATATTCTTTCCCGATTCCATAAGTGGACAGATCCTGATGGCTGAATTTCACGACCTTTTGCGTTTTACCGCCTCTTAACACATCGATGATGTGTTCCGCGCCAAACATTTCCTCGCAGCGCTTCACGCAGGATAGGAATTTTTGGGCGGGAATCGAAAGATCACTGAGCGTTTGTTCTCCGGATGCGCAGTTGTCGCACATGCCGCATTCGGGTTTAGCGTATTTTTCTCCAAAATAGGTCAGAAGGGGGATGCGGCGGCAGTCACCGGTTTCAGCCAGTCCGATCAGGGCACTGAGATGCATGATGGCGGTACGTTTTTCTTTATCCGCTTTCTGGTTGATGAAGTATTTGATTTTATGAATATCGCTGTAACCGAACAATAACAGGCAATGGGCCCTTAAGCCGTCCCTTCCGGCGCGTCCGATCTGCTGGTAATAACTTTCAATATTCTGGGGCAGGTCATAATGCAGGACAAAACGGATATTGGGCTTATTGATTCCCATGCCAAAGGCGATGGTCGCCGTCATGATCTGGACATCATCGCGGATAAAGCGTTCCTGGTTCTGCCGACGCTCGCTATCCGACAGACCGGCGTGATAGGGTTTTACGGAAAAGCCTGCTTTGGTTAATGTTTGGGTCAGATCATCCACCTGTTTGCGGGCCAGGCAGTAGATGATTCCCGGTTGATTCGGAAACCTTTTGATAAATTCAATGGTTTGAAGGACCGGACTTGTCTTTTGAACGATTTGCAGAAAGAGATTCTTTCGGTTGAAGCTTGCGATAAATGCGTTGGCGGTTTCAAAATTCAGGCAATTCTGAATGTCCTTCTGGACCCTTGGTGTTGCGGTTGCGGTCAGGGCCACACAGACGGCCTTGGGAAACTGGTTTCTCACCTCAACCATCTGGCGGTACTCCGGCCGGAAATCATGCCCCCATTCGGATATGCAGTGTGCTTCATCGATGGCGATGCAGTCCACGCGCCTTGAGGACAGCATGGCAAGGGTTTTCGGCATCAAGAGGGTTTCAGGGGCAAGGTACAGGAGCCTGACGTCATTTCTCAGGATGCGGGAGATATTTTGCCCATATTCTTCAAAGGACAGCGTGCTGTTTAAGACTACGGCGCCGACTCCCAGCGCCGTCAGTTGTTCCACCTGATCCTTCATCAATGATATGAGCGGAGAGACCACAACCGTCAGTTCTTCAAATATCAGGGCCGGAATCTGGTAACACAGGGATTTCCCGCCCCCGGTCGGCATGATGACCAGGGTGTCTTTGCGCCCGAGAATATTTTCGATGATCTCCTGCTGAAGCGGCCGGAACTCTTCGTATCCGAAAGTGTTTTTAAGAATCGTTTTTGCTTGCTGAATCATTTTCCCACTTATAAAACACCTCTGACAACGATTATCTGCCCATATCGTGAACTCAATATTTTTCCGGAACTCCGATTTCGGTTAAAATGATTTTCAACCACTTCCGGTGTTCCTGGATATTTCTTTTTTTCGTTATTTGTTCGCAAATCCATATCGGGTACGGAGCGTTGTGGAAAGATTGCGCAGGAGATCAAGCACGCGTTCAGCCAGCGGTTCGGTGAGCACACCCCCGGCCCCGCAACTTGGGGTAATCAGCGCCCGCCGCCGTAGCAGTTCCCTGTCAAAGCCCCTGGCAACGAATTGCGTTATCCCCTCTTCAAAACGTGCCAGAAGGGATTCAACCGTTTCCGTTGCAGCGGCGTTTTTATCCAACGTGGGAACGATGCCCCATCCCAGGCATCCGCCACGCTCGAAAAATCTGGTCAGCTCCGCGGGATAGAGGGTAATGCCTTGAATATGGTCGTAGGCGTCAAAGTCAAGGACATCCAGATCGGTTTCCATCAGCAGGGACCAGTCCGTGTTCTCTTCACAGTGGACGCCGGCAAGTCCGCCTTTTGCGTGGATGGCCGCAGCCACTTCGTTGATGTCCCGGATGACATCTTCGCGACTGACTGAAAGAAACGTCATTTTTCCAAATCCGAGCAGAGACGGCTCATCGATAAAGATCATGACGGGCAGGCCAAACGCGCTTAAACGCGACATCTGCCACATGGCTTTCATCGCTACGGTCTTGACGATGACGTCGCGAAGCTGTTCATCGTAATAGGCGCAGCGCCCGTTTTGATCCACCAGGTTCGTTCCCAGGGTAAAGGGCCCCGTGACCTGACCTTTCAGCATCACGGCTGCGCCCGATACCGACGGTTCAGCAAGCCGGGCCATGAATTCGGAAAAGCCGATTGAGTATTGCGAGGAAAGACAAAAACTGTCGAGAGCCTCGGACCGATTTTTTATATTTTGGTCTTCTTCGGTTGCAGCCAGATAGCGCTCGTAAAAATCGGTCAGTTGCTCTGCAAAGTTCTCGGCCAGGGTGGAAAATGAGATGCGGTCTCCATCCTGAACAAGCGCCGGCAGCCCCTCGGTAAACTGCATCATCATGTTCTCATGGAAATTGAGTTTGGGAAACTGAACCCAGGAAGGAATTTCAGGCGTGCTCTCAAGCATCAGCCGGGTGGCCCGGGCCGCATCCGTATGGGGCAGGCTACCGATGGTAGTTGCCAGGCAACAGGGTTCAAACTTTTGTTTCAATATCTTTGTATTCATCGGCTATGGTGTCCTGTCTCAAAAACTGAAAACGTTATGTGGGTTATTCCCGATTGTACAAAAGTCATTATTTACCTTTACAGGGGGAAACCTGATCGGAGACTACCATGCATTCATGGTCAATAAACAGAGGTTCTAAGTTTCTACTTTTACCACATTTAAATAATTTGACAACTGCTGAAGTCGTATTCGTGTATTTGGTGCTGCCGCCAAAACCCGTGTTTCTTCCCGCGGTTGCGCATGAAGATGATCCCTGAGCGGCTCATTTCGGAACTTTCGCATCAAATCCTGTTATCATCCTTTGAAGTGAACGGATTGTCAAACGAATGGTGAAAAGATTGGAACTGAACGATGAGCGAGGTCCGGCAGGTTAATCCGATCATCACGAGGCAGAGATCATGGCAAGCCAGAAAATCCGGCGTGAAGTGCTGCCCGAGCTTGAAGCGGAATTGGAAAAAAGCAGGGAGGAAATCGCGGCGCTTCTTACCCCGGAGAAAACCCGGAAACTCGATCAGAACGTCAAGAAATTGCGCCACCGAGTACAGGAGATTCTGCCCGGACCGGCCTTCTGATTCGGATATGGAAAATGCCGATTAAGAATGATCTACAATCCAGGTTTAATGGCGTAGCGTCCGGTAAATTCTCGTGCAACCGGTTTCCGAAAATGCCATCTATTGAAAATATCTGCCTTCTGCATTGCCTACCCCCGCCACATTCTGAATATCAGTGTTAGCAGAAGAATCATGAACACGGCAAGAATAAACCCCTTTATGAGTTTTTGACCATTTCTGATGGCAACGATGCTTCCCAGGTATCCGCCGGCAACATTGGCTATCGCGATCGGAATCCCGATGCTGAAGAGAACCTTGCCGGCCATTAAAAAGGTGAAAAAAGCCCCGATATTGGATGCCAGATTGAAAACCTTGGATATGGCGGATGCGTTGATCAGGTGCATGCCAAGAAAGATATAAAACCCGAAAATGAGAAAGGTCCCGGTTCCCGGTCCGTAGAATCCGTCATAGAAGCCGATGACCAGACAGAGCAGCGGGATGTAGGCAAATAATTCCCTGCTGGAGAACTCTGCTGAGGAAGTCTTTAATTGCCTTTTGGGAAGAAACGTAACGATGGCCGTGACCGGGAGCAGCATGATGATGATTTTTGCAGTTGTCTGCGGATCAATAAGCAATATGGCCTTTGTTCCGATCACCGAACCCAGGAGCGAAAAGCCCAGGCCAAAAACAGCGATTTTCCAAATCACCTTGCCGTTTTTGATGAAGTTTGCCAGGGCAGCGGAGGTTCCGAAAATCGATGCGAATTTATTGGTCCCGAGGGCTGCCTGGGGAGGAATTCCGGCAATCAGAAGCGAAGGCAGCAGGATGAGTCCCCCGCCGCCGGCGATGCTGTCGATGAATCCGGCAATAAATGACATCAGACAGAGCAACAAGACAATTAACGGTTCCAGTTGAATCACGGTTTCCTTCTTTTTCTTTGGCAATGCAGGTCTACATTGGGCGGGCTTATCACCCGCCCCGGGTTATGCCTCAACGGATTATTTCTCTCTTTTTTCATTCAAGGGCCGCTGCACAACTGGCATAAATGGCGGAAGCGCACCGCAAAAGGGAAAAAACAGAGAATTACAAACATCCCGAGCATCCGGGCCGGTGAAAACCATTGTAGTTTTCGGCTGGATGTCATCAGCGGCGGATCACTGATGATCCGAAAATCCATGCCACGCTGTTTTCCCCATGCCCGCAATTGCCGGGAAAACCAGATTTCTTCACTGGCATAGACATTTTGGCTGAATCCGCCAATAGCATCGAACGCCTCTTTCAAGCAATAGATAAAACAGCCCGCTGCCATCCCGAATTTAACGGAAAACAGGTTCCAGAGGTTGGTTGCGCCCCTGACAATGCCGGGAACCCTGCCTTCATAAACCACTTTAGTGCCGCCGCCGCAACAGGTGCCGCTTGAAAGATTGCCCAATGCTTTTTGCAGCAGCGGGGTGGAAGGAATCGTGTCCGCATCCAGAAAAATCAGATACCGGCCCCTGGCGGCCTTCGCGCCGGCATTGCGAGCCCTTGAAATCTGGTTTATCGGCTCAAATACGACAATGGCGCCGTGTTCCCTTGCAATGGCAGCGGTTCTGTCCCGCGAATTGTTGTCCGCGACAATCACCTCTCCGGCCATGTCAATTGCTTTCATGGCGTTTTGAAGCGCATCCAGCGTGGCGGGCAGCCATTCCTGTTCATCATAAGCGGGAATGATAACGGAATATGAAATTGTCATGTTATCCTTGCCTTGAAAAAAGGTTTCATCAGGGACTGTGATTAACGCGATACCAATATTGATAGGTTTCCTGAAAACCGATCCTTGCATACAGACGCAGGGAAGGCGCATTGTTCAACATCACCTGAAGATATGCGGTGTGAGCTCCCTGATGCTTTGCCCAGCTTAAAAGGCTGCGTACGAGCCGCTCGCCATATCCACGTCGCCTGCAGTCAGGACTCGTCACAATATCAAACAACCCCAAAAACCCTCCCTGCAAAATGCCCAAACCGCAGGCGATGATCCGATCTTCAACTCGGAGCGATGCGAAACATGCTGCAGGGATGATAGACTGCAGCATGAGTCGATGTGTCGTTTGGTTTTTGCCCTCAATGCCATTCATCCGGCAAAAATCAGATTGCCACGCATCAAGTGTTAATGGGGTAAACGCTGTATCCAGCTCTGATGACAAATCACAATTATTCAAATCCAAAAGCTGAACACTGGTAGCCGATTCGGTTTGATAGCCCCGCTCAGCCAACAGCGAATCCAGCCCTTCGGGATAAGCCGCGTTGGTCATCTTGAAAACAACCGGCAGGTCCCTGTCGCGATATATCTTTTCACAAGCTGCGATTTTCTCTGTGGCGGTTCTTTTTGAAGGATACAGCGGATTGATGGAATTGGCGCGTTTGCTGAATCCGTTGGCAAATCGGAGGACCCAACCATCAATAAGCACTGTCTGTAATGCCGGCCAGGCATTGATCGAAAGCTCTTCAACCGCAAGTATCATGCTATTCTTCTCAAAAGAGGACTGTTTTTTTAAGGTGATGGACCCGTTTTCTTCAGTTACCTTAGCCAGTGAATCAGATACTATCTTCATGATTCAGGCAGGCGTGTCAATGTATTTTTGATGTGAAAATTGTTCGTCGGGATTTTTTTTCGGTACTCTCAATCTTATTTTTCTTGAAATATTTACAATTTGTTAATACATTTTAATCATGAGATTTGAATGGGACGATGAAAAGCGACTTGCCAATGTTGAAAAGCACGGTGTCGATTTCAACGATGCGCCTAAACTTTTCACCGGTCCATTCCTGACTCTGGAAGATGCGCGACAGGATTACGGTGAACAAAGATTCATTGCTTTTGGCCATGTTGACAACCGGCTTATGGTGATAGCGTTTACAAAGAGAAATGGCGTTGTCCGAATTATTTCGATGAGAAAGGCAAACGAATGTGAGTAAAAAAAATTTAAAGACGCAATCGCTGACAGACTGGCAACGGATTGATTCCATGATGGATGAAGACATTGACCTTTCCGATATTCCCGAACTGGATGACAATTTTTTCAGAAAGGCTACGCTGGTTCTTCCCAAGCCAAAAGCTGTCGTGACGCTGCGAGTGGACGCGGATGTTCTGCAATGGTTCAAGGCCAGAGGGAAGGGATACCAAACCCTTATGAACGCAGTTCTTAAGGAATATTCAAGACATAGCACAGAGCATTTTCCAAAGGTGACGGAAATCCTCAAGAAAGAAAAAAACGTACTGCGATAAGCTGTTTCTATCCCCGTTCTGAAGACCGTCACAAAATCGTATCAAAAAGATATCGTTACTTCAGCCAGTTCGGACGATCTTTCATCCAGTTGCTGACGGTTTCTATCAGCCGGTCCCTCAGGTTTTTGGCCACATAAAAATGGGGGAATATCAGCTCGGTTTCA
Source organism: Deltaproteobacteria bacterium (assembly GCA_016219185.1). GTDB lineage: Bacteria > Desulfobacterota > Desulfobacteria > Desulfobacterales > Desulfatirhabdiaceae > RAAP-1. The sequence continues at coordinate 40,452 of JACRBZ010000086.1, read as the reverse complement.
GAGGCAATCAGGCCTTCGCTGATGGCAATCCGGGCCAGGGCCGTGTAAGGGTAAATCCGGATGCCCGTTGTGACTTTCATGGCTTCAAGCTGCAATGCATCCGCAAAATGCAGGCTTTGCGCGACCGTTTCCGGGGTTTCGCCGGGGCCACCCAACAGCAAAAAACCCATTTGCCGAATGCCATGTTTTTGAAGGGTTTCGGAAATCCTTACAACTTCATGGGGTGTAAACCGTTTGTTCAGGTTCTTCAGAATTTTTTCAGAACCGCTTTCAAACCCGAAGCTCACTTCACTGCACCCGGCTCTGGCCATTTTCCCGATGAGCGCATCGTCTGCTTTCCAGGGGTAGAGAATGCAGCGCCACCGGATATTCAGTCCGGCGGCGATAATGGCATCACAAAGCGCTTTGGCATAAGACGGCGGAAGGTTAAATGTATTGTCCACAAAGAAAAACTGACGAAATCCGGCTTCCGCATATCGGCGAAGCCCTTCAACAGCCTTTTGGGGAGAAAACTTTCGGAGAATCCGGCCCTCGATGGTTGCCGTGGAACAATAACTGCAATCCATGGGGCATCCCCGCCGGGTTTGAAACGGAATCCACAACTGGTTTTCTTCGATGCCCGTATGGGGAGAAAGATGGATGTTGGGGAGCGGTATGGGAAATTCATCCAGGTTTCGGGTGGCAATTGGTTTTTTTGGTGGTTTTTCCAAGGTGCCGGCTCCTGGTAGATAAAGACCGGGGATCCCGGATAAATCCGCATTGCGCCGCAGTTGTTCCAGAAGCAGGATAAATGCGGCTTCCCCTTCTCCCTGGATGCCCATATCCGCGCCAAGATATTCCAAAGCGGTTTTCGGAAAAATGCTGTATCCGGCGCCGCCCAGAACAATGGGTGCATTCGAAAGACTTCGGCAGATCGAAACGACATCTCTGACCGAATTCAATAGAAACGTCGGGGTCTCCATGAACTGATCGTCAATGTTTCGGACCGATATGCCGATCACTTCGGGAGAAAATGCTTGGATTGCCCGCGCAATCGGCGTGCGGACATCTTTTTGCATCATCAGGTTGACGGTTTGCACTTCATGCCCGGCGTTCTGGGCGGCTGCGGCAACGCAGGCCATCCCCAGGGGCAGCACCGGCATGTTGATTTGCTCTGTATTGGCGGAAATCAGAAGCACTCTCATTTCAGGTTATCTCCTGCCGGGTGCAATTTGCGACAATCCGTGGCGTTTATTTCCTCGGGGGTTTGATGTACACCATTCCCTGAAAAATGGCGACCATCTCTTCCTGCTCATCCGTTACATGAATGGTGTAGGACGCCAGTTTGCGATTGCGGGAAATTTCTTTGGCTTCGGCTGTCAGCACCGCGCCCTCGGTGCTTGCCTTGACAAAGGAGATGCTGGCGTTAATGGCCACGGCAACCGGTCCATAGGCATTGGACGCCGCGGCAAAGACCAGATCCGCCAGGGTGAAAACCACGCCGCCTTGCGTCAGTCCGACGCCGTTCAGGTGATGTTTCTGAATTTTGAGCCTGGCCTTGGCCCTGCCTTCAGCCATTTCAATGAGTTCAATTCCGACATACTGGGCGAAAAGATCTTTTTCGATAAACATCAATCATGTCCTGAAATTTGAGATTTGGGTGAAAGAAGTATGTGAGATACTTTCTATGGTATGCTTTGATTGATAGATCAAGAATGGGTTAAATGCAAAGATATTTTTGGCGGATGGATTCGTTTTCCATCAGTTCCTGAATGGTTCCTCCGAAACGGATCACGCCGTTGTCGATGACATAGCCGCGATCGCTCAGTCCCAGCGCAATGTTTTGGTTCTGCTCGGCCAAAAGAACGGTCAGCCCGGTGTCCTTGAGCTTTCGAATCTGCTGCTCCAGCAGTTTCACCACAAGGGGGGCAAGTCCCTCGGTGGGTTCATCCAGAAGGAGAAGATCCGGGTTGGTCATCAGGGCCCGGCCGATGGTCAGCATCTGCTGCTCGCCGCCGCTTAAAAAGCCGGCCCGCCGGGCATCGATGTTTCTTAAAGGCGGAAAAAAATCGTAAACCGCATCCTTATTCCAGATTCCGGTTTTTTGATGCTTTCGCTGGACGATCTCAAGATTTTCCCCGACCGTCAGATCGGCAAAAACCCTGCGGTCATCCGGAACGAATCCCATGCCCATGCGGGCCAGAAGATAAGGTTTCTGGCCGGTGCAGGTGATGCCTTTAAACCGGATGGTCCCATTTTGCGGCGGATTCAGTCCCATGATGCTCCGCATCGTTGTGCTCTTTCCCGCGCCGTTTCTTCCCAGTAGGCAGACGATCTCTCCCTGGTTTACCGTAAGGGATACGCCGAAAAGTACGTGGCTCAGGCCATAGTAAGTATGTATATCACTGACCTCAAGCATCAGCACCCCCCCAGATAGGCTTCCTGTACCTGCCGGCTGGATTTGACCTGGTCCGGAGCCCCCTGAATCAGGGTCTTTCCCTGCTGCATGACCATGATTCTCTGGGCAATGGAAAATACCAGTTCCATGTCGTGTTCACAGAACAGGATGGTCAACCCCAGGTCCCCGGAAAGCCGGTTCATCAGGCCAAGTGCCATTGCGGTTTCTTCCGGAGACATGCCGGCCGTGGGTTCATCCAGAATCAGGAGCTCCGGCCGGTTCCCCAGGGCAATGGCGATTTCAAGGACTTTTTGATCGCCGTGAGACAAGGAGCCGCTGATTTGGTCGGCTTTTTCCGCCAGTCCGACGCTTTCCAGAATGCCCATGGTTTCTTTAATCAGAAGTTTTCTAGCAGGCGTCAGCAGGTTAAAGGTCAGCTTCGCAAAGGACATCAATGCAACCTGGACATTTTCAAACACCGTCATCCGGTTGAATATATTGACCACCTGGTAGGAGCGGCAGATGCCTTTTTTGCAGATATGATGAGGCGCCAGACCGGCAATGTCCCGGCCTTTGAAGAGGATGCGGCCTTTGCTCGGGGATACCTGTCCGGTAATTAGATGAAAGAGCGTGGTTTTCCCGGCGCCGTTCGGACCGATTACGGCCACCACCTCGCCTTTATTGACCTCAAGATTGGCGTCGGAAACCGCCATGAAGCCGTCAAATGATTTTTGTAGATTTTCAACTTTCAGCATGTAAAAACTTATCCCATCATCAATACCAAAAAGTCATTTTGATTGCTTGTAGCAATTCACGCCTTTGGGTGGAAGACCGAGGCGTCTTTCCGGCTCCCGATCCCTGACTTCAGAATCATCCCCAGCACCCCATCCGGCATGAAAAAAATCAGCAGCATCAGCACGATCCCCAGGATCAGGGTCCAGTACTCCGTATAGATTCCCACAAAGGTTCTGAGCAAGACCATGATGGCAGCTCCCAGCATGGGACCGAAAAAAGTGAACCATCCACCCAGAAGGCACATGATCAGAATTTCAAGGGAAAGGGTCCAGAACATCAGATCCGGAAACACCGAGGCATCAACCGTCACAAAAAGCGTTCAGGCAACCCCGGCGAAAAAACCGGCAATCACCTCCCCGGCGAGTTGGTGCCGCCGGACATTGACGCCGATGGCCTCGCATCTTTCGGGGTTGTCGCGAATGGCCTGAAACGTTCTGCCAAATGGGGAATTCACGATGCGATACATCAAAAAAAGGGAGATTGCGGTAATGATAAGGGTAAAATAATAGGCGCCGTGAGAAGCGGACAGAATCTTTGGAAGCGGAATGCCGTGAATGCCATCATCGCCTCCGGTAAAGGAATACCACCGGAACACGATGGCCCAGACCAGGGATCCCAGGGAGATTTGAAGCATGCCGAAATACAGTTTGGATAGCCGGACGCAGATCAAACCGATGACATATCCCAACACTGCGGAGACCAGGGGGGCGACAACAAAGCCGGTCCAGGCCGGAAGGCCTGATTTGGTCAGCATCAGGGCCAGTGAATACGCCCCGATGCCATAAAACACCGCATGGTGAAACTGATACATGCCGCCGAATCCCAGCACCAGATTCAGGCTGGTTGCCAGGAGCCCCGTCAGCAGGATCAGGGCCGTCAGGTAGACATAGAACCGGGGCAGAAAACGGGGCAGAAAAAGGAACAGAAGCCCGATCCCCATTATCCACAACACCATCTTCACATTGTTTTTTTTATCCGGCAATACGCTCTCCTTTTACCGTTTACCGCGAAAATACTTCGTGAAATCGTGAGAGCGTGAAATCGTTAATGGTTTCGCCTTCACGCTCTCACGCTCAAGCCGAATGCACAGGCGATTCATGACCGTTTACCAGGTTGATTTGAGAAGGCCCTTGGGCCGGATCATCAGGATGGTTACCACCACGGCATAGGGAAATACAATGGCGAACTGGGGCCATAACAGGATGCCGACGGCGTCCGTCAGGCCAAAAATGAGCGCGCCCAAAAGAGCCCCCCAGATATTGCCAAGGCCCCCGACAATGACGATCAGAAACGCTTCCATGATGATGGAGTGATCCATGCCCTGAGTGATGTTCTGGGTAGGGGCCACCAGGGCCCCGCCGAGTCCGGCCAGAAAACATCCGATCACGAATACGGCCGAGAACACCAGACTGACATTGATGCCGACCGCTCCGACCATCTCCCGGTCAACGGCCGCGGCCCGGGCAATTTTTCCGATTTTGGTTTTCTGGGTCAGAATCCAAAGCCCCAGAGCCACGAGAGGTCCGATAATCAGCAGAAAAACATTGTAGCGCGGAAGGGGAAGGCCGAAAATCGAAAGCGACCCTTGAAAAACAGCCGGTATTGAAATGGACCGGAAATCAGACCCCCAGATGATCTTGACGATGTCTCCAAAGACCAGGGTGAATGAAAACGTGAACAGCAGCAGCATGAGATGCTCCCGGTCATAGAGGTGGCAGAACAGGCCACGCTCCAGGATGAGGCTGACCAGGGCCACGCCCATGGGAGCCACTGCCAGCGCCACCCAAAACCCGGCCTTTCCCCCCACAACCGTGGCAACGGAATAGGTTAAAAATGCGCCGATCATATAAAACGAGCCATGTGCCAGGTTCGGTATGCGAAGAACTCCCAGGACCAGGCTGAGGCCCGAGGCCACGATGAACAGAATCGTTGTTCGGCTGAGGCCGACCAGAACCTGCTGCAAAAGGGATGACAGGGTGATATGCGAGAGGAATTCGAGCATCGAATCAATCCATCACTGACCGCGTGCTTTCTTGATTTCTTCAATTGTCGGCATGACGTCTTCGCCTGAAATCGTGACGATGTCCGATGCAATCAGAAAATCATAGCCCGGCGCCTTTTGGGTCACGCCCATGAACATGGGAAGCATGACCTGGTGATCATAGGGCCGAATGGTGAGCTTTCCGACTGGGCTGTCAACGGTCATGCCTTCCAGGGCGTCGATGAATTTTTCGGTGTCGATGGTTCCGGCTTTTTCATAGGCTTTGGCAATAAAGGCCGCGGTAATGTATCCGTATAAGGCGCCGACCTTGGGGGGCCTTCCGAATGCCTGTTGAAAATCTTTGACAAACTCCTTGTTTTCCGGGGTTTCCGGATAATAGAAAAAATAATTGGAAGTGCCCAGAACCCCTTCGGGAGCATCGAGCCCCAGGGGCTGAAGTGTGGACAACTCGGTTGCCGTGTGCATATAAAACGGAACGCGTTTGTTAAACCCGGTGGTCTCGGCGGCTTTCAGAAAGGGGACGCAGTTCTTGCCGCCGGTTGCAATGATGACGGCATCGGGTTTTGCCGACAACATGGCTGTAATATAAGGAGTGAAATCAGCCTCTCCCACCTTCCACCAGGTCTGGCCGAGAAGCTCGACCTCGGGTTTTAATTTTTTGAGATTCTGCCATACCCCGTCTGCAATGGCATGACCATATTCATAGTCGTCACCACCGATCCAGTATTTGGTGAAGGGTTTTTTGGAAAGGGCCACGGCAGCGGCTTTACCGGCCATGGATGTGTTTTCATTCATGGAAAACACATACCGGTGTCCTTTTTCCCCGGTAATGGCATCGCTCTTGGAAAAGGTTACCAGAAGAGGCATTTTTTCAGTTTTGCATAAATCCGAGATGGCCAGGGCCTCGGCGCTGTTGATGGTTCCCATGAGTAGATTCACTTTTTCCCGCATGATCAGCTCTTTGGCTGCGCTCAGCCCCAGATCCACCTTGAACTTGCTGTCCCGGGTGGTAAATTCGATTTTTCTACCCAGAACCCCGCCTTTGGCATTGATTTTGTCACAGGCCAGTTGAAACGCATCCCGAACATCATTGGTATAGGTGCTGGGAGGTCCGGTATAACAATCCACGATGCCGACCTTGATGGGATCCGCCGCAATAAGGGGAGCCGCCGTTAAGGCAATGAACAACATTCCACAGACAACCATCCCGTACGATCTTTTCATGGTAAACCTCCTCAGGATAAATCTATTAGATTGGTGAATGGTATTTATCGGATAAAATACAGGCAAAATTTTGTTCGTCAATAAAAAAGAGAAGGAATCCGCCGGTGGTTGTCGGAATTTGAGCGTTTAAGCGAAAGAGCAAATTAGTATTTGCCAAAGCTTTTGTCTTCTTGTATTTTAATCGGTTAAAACACAGAGCCGTGTAAAAACCCAATGGAGGAAATTCATGAAAGAAATCACCGCCCCGGAAGCTTTTTCATTTGACGATGTCCTGCTGGTACCCAGCTACTCGGACGTGCTCCCCAAAGACGTTACGACCACCACGTGGCTGACGCGAAACCTGGCGCTGAACATCCCCATCGTCAGCGCCGCAATGGATACGGTTACCGAATCGCGAACCGCCATCAGCATGGCCAGGGACGGCGGGCTGGGATTTATTCATCGCAACATGAGCATTGAGAATCAGGTTCTGGAAGTGGGAAAGGTCAAAAAATCGGAAAGCGGCATGATTATCGATCCGGTAACCATCCGGCCGGATCAGACCGTTCAGGATGTTCTTAGCCTCATGGAAGCTTACAGGATTTCCGGAGTTCCGGTAACGGACGGGGATCGGCTGGTCGGCATCGTGACCAATCGGGATCTTCGCTTTGAGACCGATCTTACCAGACCCGTGTCCGCGGTGATGACCCATGAGAATCTGGTTACGGTCAACGAAGGCATTAATCTTGAAGAGTCGAAAAAACTGCTTCACGAGCACCGGATTGAAAAACTTCTCGTTGTGGATAAAAACGGCCGGTTGACCGGGATGATCACGATTAAAGACATCGAGAAAATCAAAAAATACCCCAATGCCTGCAAGGATAGCAAGGGAAGGCTTCGGGTGGGCGGGGCCATCGGTGTCGGACCGGACATGATGGAGCGCACCGAAATGCTGCTTAAGGCAGGCGCGGACGTGATTTTGATCGACACTTCGCACGGCCATTCCAAGAATGTCATGGATGCGGTGATCACGTTAAAACAGACCTTCGGTAATATCGAGCTCATTGCCGGAAATGTGGCGACTGAAAAAGGCGCCGAGGATCTCATTCAGGCCGGCGTTGACGGGGTGAAGATCGGCATCGGCCCCGGCTCCATCTGCACCACCCGGATCGTTGCGGGTGCCGGTGTTCCCCAGATGACGGCGATCATGAACTGCAAGGACGTCTGTAACCGGAAAGGCGTTCCGCTGATCGCGGACGGCGGCATTAAATTTTCCGGCGATGTGACCAAGGCCATCGGCGCGGGCGCTCATGTGGTGATGATCGGCGGTCTTTTTGCCGGAACCGAGGAAAGCCCGGGAGAATCCATTTTTTTCCAGGGCAGAAGCTATAAGGTATATCGGGGCATGGGGTCTCTGGAAGCCATGAAAAAAGGCAGCAAGGACCGGTATTACCAGACGGAGCAGGAATCAGACGACAAGCTGGTCCCGGAAGGCATCGTGGGACGGGTGCCGTACTCGGGAACGCTTTCGGCCAATGTTTTTCAGCTTATCGGCGGACTCAAGGCGGGCATGGGATATGCCGGATGCAGGTCCATTGCGGAGCTGAGGGAAAAGGCGACATTTATCCGGATCAGCGCCGCAGGTCTCAGAGAAAGCCATGTCCATGACGTGATCATTACCAAGGAAGCGCCGAATTATCGGTTGGATTAGGGAAAGCCGGAATGAAATGACAGATTTCGTACATCTTCACGTTCACACCCAGTACAGCCTTCTGGATGGCGCCATTCGCATAGAGCCGCTCTTGCAGCGGGTGAAAACGTACGGCATGGACACCGTGGCCATTACCGATCACGGGACCATGTTCGGAACCGTCGAGTTTTATGAAAAAGCCCTTAAAGCCGGCATCAAACCGGTCATCGGGTGTGAATGTTATGTTGCGCCGCGCACCATTGCCGAAAAAACAGCCCAGGACAATAAAGGGCTTTCGCATATCATTTTGCTGGCCGAAAATGAAGAAGGTTACCGGAATCTTTGCAAACTGGCCACCATTGCGCAGCTTGAGGGGTTTTACTACAAACCCAGGATTGACAAGGATATTCTGAAGTGTCACGCAAAGGGACTCATCGCCCTTTCCGCCTGCCTTCACGGGGAGATCCCACGGCTCATCACGGGCGGCCGGCAGGACGCGGCGGATGAAGCCGCCAGGTTTTATCTCGGCCTGTTCGGGGAGGGGAATTTTTTCCTGGAGATTCAAAACAACGGCATCGATATCCAGGATCACGTCAATCAGAGCCTTCTCGATATGAGCCGGCGGCTCTCCATTCCGATGGTTGCGACCAATGACTGCCATTACCTGGATCAGGACGATGTCCGGGCCCATGATGTGCTGCTCTGTATCCAGACCGGAAAAACGATTCATGACGCGGATCGCTTTAAATTCCGGACGGACCAGCTCTATTTCAAGTCCCGGGATCAAATGGTCGCGGATTTTAAATCCTATCCCGGCGCCCTTGCCAATACCGTGGACATTGCCGGGCGATGCAACCTGGAATTTGATTTCAAGACCTTTCATTTCCCCAAATATGAATCCGCGAGCGAGCGCTCCGCGGACGATATTTTTGATGAAAAAACCCGTCAGGGATATGCCCGGGTATGGCGCCAGATTCTTAAAAAACACCCGGACCAGGATGAAAAGCCCTATCTGGCCCGCCTGGAATATGAAATGGCCGCCATCAAGGAAATGGGGTTTCCCGGTTATTTTTTGATTGTCGCGGATTTTATCCAGTACGCCAAGGAGCATCAGGTTCCCGTGGGTCCGGGCCGCGGGTCCGCGGCCGGAAGCCTGGTGGCCTATTCTCTGGGAATCACCGACCTGGATCCCCTTGAACACGGACTGATATTCGAGCGGTTCTTGAATCCGGGCCGCAAAAGCATGCCGGATATCGACGTGGATTTTTGCATCAACGGCCGGGAACAGGTGTATAAATATGTGGTGGATCGCTATGGCGGTGGCGATTATGTCAGCCAGATCATTACCTTCGGCAAGCTTAAAACCCGGGCCGTGATCCGGGATGTGGGAAGGGCCCTGGACATTCCCCTGCGCGAAGTGGACGCCATTTGTAAAATGGTCCCGGATGTGCTCAACATCAGCCTGGATGAGGCCCTTAAACAGGAGCCGAAACTGATGGAACTGGTGGAAAGCAAGCCGGAAGTTGCAGATCTCATCAACATCTGCAAGGTCCTGGAAGGGCTTCCCCGTCATGCCTCGACCCACGCCGCGGGGGTCGTCATCGGAGATCGGCCCCTGGTGGATTACCTGCCCATGTACCGGGGGAAAAAGGGGGAAGTCGTCACCCAGTTCGACATGAAATGCGTGGAGAAAATCGGCCTGGTCAAGTTTGATTTCCTGGGACTTCGAAACCTTACGGTCATTGCAGATGCCCTTCAAATGATCAAGGATCAGGGCAAAACGCCTCCGGATCTGCTGGATCTGGATTTTTCCGATCCCGACACCTATCGCCTGCTGGCTTCCGGGGACACCACCGGCGTCTTTCAACTGGAAAGCTCCGGCATGAAGGATCTTCTCGTCCGCCTGAAGCCCGAATGCTTTGACGATGTCACGGCCCTGGTGGCGCTTTATCGGCCGGGCCCCCTGGAAAGCGGCATGGTGGATGATTTCGTGGACCGCAAGCATGGCCGTAAAACCGTGGAATATCTGGTGCCCGAGCTGGCGCCGGTATTAAAGGAAACCTACGGCGTTATCGTGTACCAGGAACAGGTCATGAAGATTGCGGCCGAGCTGGCCAATTATACGATGTCCGAAGCAGACGACCTTCGTAAAGCCATGGGAAAAAAGATCGCCGAAATCATGGCCAAGCACCGGGACCGGTTTGTTCAGGGGGCTCGGGACAAAGGCATTCCCAAGGATAAGGCCAGCCAACTCTTCGACCTGATGGAAAAATTCGGGCGATATGGATTCAATAAATCCCACAGCGCAGCCTATGCCCTGATCGCCTATCAGACCGCCTTTTTGAAGGCCCATTACCCGGTTGAGCTTCTGGCGGCCCTTCTGACCAGCGAAATGAACTCCTCGGACGGCGTGGTCAAATACATTGCCGAGTGTCGCAGCCATGCCATCGAGGTGCTGCCCCCGGACATCAACGAGAGCGAAAAAAGTTTCACGGTTGCGGATTCCAAAATCCGGTTCGGCCTGGTTGCCGTCAAGAATGTTGGCGAGGCCGCCATCGAAAGCATCATCGAGGAACGAAAAAAAGGCGGGTTCACGTCTTTATTCGATTTTTGCGAGCGGGTGGAGCTGAAAAAAGTCAACAAGCGGGTGATCGAGAGCCTGATCAAATGCGGGGCTTTTGATTCAACCGGCGCCAGGCGTTCCCAGCTCATGGCCGCCATCGAGGATGCCGTTGATTACGGGCAACTGGTTCACCGGAAGCGCTCTGATCCCCAAATGGGTCTTTTTGGCGGAAGCACCACGGGAGAACAGAAAATCGGCCATTCTCCGCTTCCCGATATCGCCGAATGGGATGAAAAGCAGCGGCTCCTGCTGGAGAAAGAAACCCTGGGATTTTATATTACCGGTCATCCCTTGCAGGGGTTCGAGGAGCTTCTGGATAAGTTTGCGACAGCAGACTCCCTTACGCTTTCAGACAAGGCGGATGGCGAGGCCATTCGCATCGGCGGCATTGTCCGAAGCGTTAAGGTGATCAGAACCCGGCGCGATGAGCTGATGGCCTTTGTCACCCTGGAAGATATGAACGGCAGTGTCGAGATCACGGTTTTTTCGAATCTTTATGCGACTGTCAGCGATCTATTGTCCGGCGATGTCGCCATCATGGTTCAGGGAGAAGTTCAAAAAGACGATAATGCGATCAAAATCCTGGCGGAAACCCTGATTCCCCTGGAAAAGGCCGAGGAAGCCTGGGCCGCAACCCTTCATGTGAATCTGGACCTGTCCCGGATCCAGCGGGAGACACTGCTCCGGCTCCGGGACGTTCTGAGCAGCCATCCGGGAGCCTGTCCGGCGATTCTGCGCCTGAACAGTCCGGACCATACCCAGATCGTCATATCCCTTCCCGAGCGATTGAAAGTAAAGGCGGGAAGCAAGCTCAAGCGCGATATTAACGCGCTTCTGGGATATCCGGCGGTTCAGACGGATTGCAGCCCCGCGGTATCCTCGGGCCGATCCAAAGACACTTATCCTAACAGAAAAGGGAAATCCTGAAATGACCCATCCCCATCTTCCGGTCTATCCGGTGCTTCTTGCCGGGGGTTCCGGGACAAGGCTCTGGCCGGTGTCGCGGGAATTATATCCCAAACAACTGGTCCGCTTTATGGGAAGCGATTCCCTGATTCAAAGCACCTTGAAACGCCTTTCGCCGGTTCTGGACAGCAGTAAGGTGAAAGTCGTCTGCGGCAGTGAACATTGCCTGGAGATATCCAGGCATATGGAATCCATTGGCGTCAACGCAAATGGGAACGTGATCAGCGAGCCCTGCGGACGCAATACGGCTCCGGCCATTCTTCTGGCGCTCTTTGACATTCTTCGAAACGAATCCGATGCCATTCTCTGTATTTTTCCCGCGGATCATGTGATACAGGATGTGGACAGTTTCCACGACAAGCTGGAGTCCGCCATCCGTCTTGCGGCAGCGGATTATATCGTTACCTTCGGCATCCGACCGGGGTATCCGGAAACCGGTTATGGCTATATCGAAGGACAAACCCTGATTTCCGAAGGCGCGCTTTCCATCAACCGGTTTGTGGAGAAACCCGATCTTCAGACAGCCAGGCATTATGTCGAGGCGGGCAATTATTTCTGGAACAGCGGCATGTTCGCTTTTAAAGCATCGATCATGGCTGAAGAATTCAAAACATTTCAACCGGATCTCTATCATCAGATAAAAACCCTTGTGGCGGCTTCCGGTGATCTTTCGCCGGATGACTATCAATTGCTTCCCAATATCTCCATTGACGTGGCGGTGATGGAGAAAACGCATAAAGGCGCGGTTCTGCCTTCGGATTTTGGCTGGAGCGATATCGGTTCCTGGAAATCGCTGTATGATTTTCTCCCAAAGGATGAAAATCAGAATGTTCTTCATGGCGACATCATCTGCAATGATACGCACAACTGCTTTGTCATGGGACATGAGCGGCTGATTGCAGCCAATCACCTGAACAATGTGGTGATCGTGGAAACCCCGGATTCGATATTCGTCTCGGATATTGAAAACAGCCGCGATGTCAAATCCATTGTGACCGCACTCAAGGAAAAGGGGAGATGGGAGTGCCAGCAGCATACCACAGCGTCCAAGCCCTGGGGAAGCCTGACATCTCTGGAAATGAAGGATCATTACCACGTCGACCGAATGATCGTATATCCGGGATCGACATTGGCCGTGAATGCAGAGCCGTCGGAATCCATAACCCTGGTCATTGTCGGCGGTACGGCCAGCGTTTCGGTTGGATCCGAGTCCCTGATTCTTCGGACCGGCGAATTCCTGTATCTTGCGCCGGAAAAACAAGCGGTGATTGAAAACGGCAATGACAATCTGCTGGCCATGATTCAAACCACCATCAGATAAGAAAATTGATGGATCATTTGTATTTTTTTGTCGCAAATTGCGCATATTCATTTCAGGTGAGGTTAAATGAAAGTTCCCCTTCTGGATTTAAAATGTCAGTATCAACGGATCAAGCAGGACATTCTAAGGGTCACTGAAGAAATCTATGACAGTCAGTATTTTATTCTGGGGCCGCACGTTGAGGCTTTGGAACGACAAATGGCCGATTATTGTCATACGACGCATGCGGTAGGGGTTTCTTCGGGGACCGACGCACTGATCATCGCCTTGATGGCAGCCGGAATATCTGCCGGCGATATTGTCATTACAACGCCGTATACTTTTTTTGCAACGGCGGGTTCCATTTCCCGTATGGGAGCGCATCCCTGTTTTGTGGATATCGATCCGGCAACCTATAACATCTCCCCTGAAGGCATTTCAGCCGCCATTGAAGGGATGAGCCCCTTGGAGAGGGGGCGTCTGAAAGCCATCATTCCGGTGCATCTCTACGGGCAGTGCGCGGACATGGATCCGATCCTTGAAATCGCCGGAGAAAACCATCTGACGGTTATCGAAGATGCGGCTCAGGCCATCGGTGCCGAATACAAGGGCAGAAGGGCAGGGGAAATGGGCGATTTCGGGTGTTTTTCATTTTTTCCATCCAAAAACCTCGGCGCGTTTGGAGACGGCGGCATGGTAACCACTTCATCCAAGGCCTTCCATCACACCCTTGTCATGCTGAGGAATCACGGTTCTCATCCCAAATATTATCATAGCCTGATCGGGGGCAATTTCAGACTGGACGCGCTTCAGGCAGCCATCGTATCCATCAAGCTGAACTACCTGGATCAATGGACAAAGATGCGTCAGGATCATGCAGCGACCTATCGCAGCCTGTTTTCACAGGGCGGCCTTGAGGATCGGGTGATGCTGCCCGTTGAAAAAGAGAGCCGGCATACGTTCAATCAGTACGTCATTCGCGTTGCCGAAAAAAGAGATGAGCTTCGGGCGTTTTTACTGGAATCGGGAATCGGGACCGAAGTGTATTATCCGGTACCGCTGCACCTTCAGAGGTGTTTTTCTTTTTTGCATTACAGGGAAATGGATTTTCCGGAAGCTGAACGCGCAGCCGCGCAGACTCTGGCTCTTCCCGTTTTCCCGGAACTGACAGCGGCTCAACAGGAATATGTTGTGGACAGGATCAAGTTCTTTTATGCGTAAAAACAGAATCTAAGCTGGAGGAAGAATATGTCGGAAAGAAATTCGCGTGATACATTCAGAGATAAGAGAGGCACTGCGGCCGAGCAGGGTTCGGATGAAGATTATTATCCGGAAGATGCGTATTCCCCCTGGAAAAAAGGCAATGTGGAGAGTTTTATGTCCAATCTGAGCAAGAGCAGCGGTCTGCTGTTGGTCATTATCGGGGCAGGGGTATTTATCCTGGTCGCATTATTCGTTTTTCTTCCCATGCTGCACAGCCCCACCGATACCAAGCCGGTCGCCGAGATGGAAGCCAGGGTGAAAAAAATGGAAGCCAAGCTGACGGAGATGGAACAAAATTACCAGAAAGTTGCTCAGTTAGCGCTTCAAGAGGACAAGCTCGATCAGGTATCGGCAAGAGTCGACAGGCTGGGGGCATCCACAACGCAGCGACTGGACCAGATGACACGGGATCTCGAGACGCTTCACAAACAGCCGGCTCCGGTCAAAACAGATTCCGCGTCAAAACAACCCGCTGCTCCAAGCAAACCGGAACCCGCTGTGAAACATCCGGCACCCGCCAAAACAGAGAGTGCGGCCAAATCGCCCGCTGCTCCCAAGGCAGAACCCGCAAGCTCCCCCAAACCGGCTGAAACACCCGAGAAAAAGGCATCAACCGAAAAATATCACGAAGTCAAACCCCTGGAAACCTTGTATGGACTTGGCAAGGCCTATGGGTTGTCCGTTGATGAACTGCGGCGGCTGAACAACATGAGCCCGACGGATACGATTCGTACCGGACAAAAACTTAAGGTCAGCAAGTGAGCGGGCCAAAGGGAGGAAATGCCGATGATCCTGGGAATATTGAAGGAAATCAAATCATCTGAAAATCGTGTTTCCATGACTCCGGCCGGGGTAGAGGTCTTGATGCAAAAAGGCCAGGTGGTGTTGGTGGAAAAAAACGCCGGCGTGAACAGCGGGTTTGACGATGCCGGATATGTTCGGGCGGGCGCGGAACTGATTGAAACAGCGGCGGAAGTATTCAGCCGCTCCGATATGGTGATGCATGTCAAAGAACCTTTGCCTTCCGAGTATGGACTGATTCGAAAAGATCAGATCGTATTTACTTATCTGCATTTGGCTGCCGCGGAAGAACTGACTCGGGCACTGATACAATCCCAATCCGTCAATATCGCATATGAAACGATTCAAAAGGCGGACGGATCGCTTCCGCTGCTGACGCCCATGAGCGAGGTTGCCGGCCGGATGGCGATTCAGGAAGGCGCCAGATATCTGGAAATGGCCCAGGGCGGCCAGGGTGTTCTTCTGGGAGGCGTTCCCGGTGTCGATCCGGGACCGGTTCTGGTGATCGGCGGCGGGATCGTGGGAACCAATGCCGCCAAAATGGCCTGCGGTCTGGGGGCCAAGGTGTATCTTCTGGATACCAGCCTGGACAGGCTGCGCTATCTGAGCGATGTCATGCCCAGCAACTGCTTTTTGCTCATGTCTTCCCCGGCCACCATCCGAAAGCTGGTAAGGGAAGCGGATGTGGTTATCGGCGCGGTTCTGATCCCCGGCGCCAAGGCGCCCAGGCTGATAACCCGGGATATGCTGAAAACCATGAAAAAAGGATCCGTGCTGGTGGATGTGGCCATTGATCAGGGCGGGTGTTTTGAAACTTCGAAACCCACAACCCATACCGATCCGACCTATGTGATCGATGATGTGATCCACTACTGCGTGGCCAATATGCCGGGGGCCGTGGCAAAAACCTCAACCCTTGCCCTGACCAATGCCACGCTGCCGTATGCCCTTGAAATCGCCAGAAAAGGCTGGAAAAAAGCCATGCAGGACAACCCTGAAATCAGGGCCGGGGCCAACGTGGTTCAGGGGCATGTGACCTACGGCGGGGTTGCGGAGGCATTCGGACTTCCGCTGGTGGATATCGCCACGCTGATCTGATCGGGTGGGGTTTATTCTTTTTTTACGACCAGACCCACGCCCGCCAGAAGGACCAGTGCTCCAGCATACCCTATCATGGTGGTGCTTTCCGATGAAAGCCAGGGGAGCTGCCGGACCGAAAGAACGCCGACAACAATCAGGGTGATCAAAGGATTCAGGACGATAATGGCGCTGACCTGGTTGGCGGGAAGCAATTTGAGGGCTTCGCCCAGCGTGCCATAGGCAATGAGGGTGTTGGCACCCAGAAATATCAGGGTCAGCCAGTCCGAAAGTACCAGCCCCTGGAATTCATGAAAAACGGCCAGGGGGAAAAAGACCAGGGCCGCAACCAGGTAAATCAGCAAATTGGTCTGCTGAGGGGTCCAGATTCGGACCAGGAGTTTCTGGCATACCGCAAAACCTGCCCAGGTGATGGCTCCGAAAATAATCCAGAGGTTGCCGCGCGTGTATTGCTGAGAAGAGATCATCAGGTGATGTAGCTGATCCCAGTAAAACAGCACAAAGCCCGAAGCTGCGATCCCGAAGCCGGACTTCTGAAGCAGGGTGAGGCGCTCCTTGAAATAGGCAACCCCCACAACCGCCACCAGAAGCGGAGAAATCTGGATCAGAATCTGAGCATTGCTGGGAGATGTCAGGGCCACGCCGCTGGTAAACCCCAGGTAGTTGCCGGCAAGGGCAAGTCCGGCGAGGATTCCCAGGATCGGGGGCTTTATCAGGATTTCAAAAAATTGCGGACGATGAATGAGATAATATCCTGACAGGAATACGAATGAAAACGTAAATCGAAACCAGATGATGGTATTGCCGCTGAAGCGCTGAAGCGCATATTTGAGCACAATGGCCAGGATGCCCCAGAGGGCGGCCGTTATGCTGATCATGATGAGCCCTTTTGAGTGATTGGACATGAATGCCTTTTACCTCATATTCTTTTCTAGTACCGCAAGGGAAGCCAGGAGGTGATCGTACGAAAAAACCTCAAGGGATATTGTCCCGGTAAATCGTTTAATGATGGAAAATATCCTGTCCAGCCGGCTCTGATCAAAAGCATCCAGCGCCTGGTGGTCCTTTCCGTTATCAACGCCGTGCAAATGAATCATCGTCGTTTGTCCGGCAAATCGTTGATACGTGGTTTCGATATTTTCATGATTGGCGATCAGATGCCCTATGTCCAGGCACACCCGAAGATCATATTTTTGCAGAATCTCATCCAACCATTCCAGCGGGTAATCGAGGGTCTCAACGGAAAGGGATGGCCCCCTTACCCCTGCATCCATCAGACTGCCCATACTTTCTGAAATCCGGTCTTGCCAGGCTTTGTCGCACATCCTTTCAATCGGAGCTTGATTACAGGGAAGATGAAGCGTATAGGTTGTGGGCGCCAGGGGCAGTGTGAGATCCATGACGCGAAGAAGGGTTTCAATAAATCGGTTCTTCTCCTTGCGATCCGGGCTCCCGGGGTCTATATCCGTCGGGAGATGAACATTATACGTGAACCTGAATTCCCTTGCCAGAGATTCCAGTTCATGGATCGTCTTTCGGGACGGCAGGGCGGATTCATGGCTTTCAAAACACAGCAGTTCGATTTCATCCAGAAAGGGTCCCAGCATCCGGACATTGGGGATGTAGTCATCCGGATAGATGAACGACGGTGCGCTGATCCTGAATGGATAGGCGTTTTTATAAGATTTGGGCAGTTGAGGATACATGGTGGCCGGCTGTTTTTGGGGATGGGTTAATGGATTGAGGTCCGAAGACCAAAAAGGATCGGATCAGGGATGCACGGCGGAAACGAGTGCCAGAAGAGTAATCCATAGAAATGAACAGAGAAGCATCAGATCGCAGGCCTTATGGATATCGTTTCGCGTCACATCCCCGAAGGCAATGCCGATATAGGGTTTGTTGACAACGTGGCCATGATATATGCCGGGGCCGTTCAGCTTGACGGACAGGGCTCCGGCAAAAGCAGCCTCGGAATATCCGGAATTCGGACTGGCATGGTGGCCGCCTTCATGAACCGCCGTTTGAAAGGCGCGTTTTCCGTTTCCGGACAAAAGCTGTGCCGCAAATGCGATAACTGGAACCGCAAGCCGCGCGGGTATAAAATTGGCGATATCATCCAGTCGGGCCGAAGCCTTGCCAAAATGCAAATAAGCATTGTTGCGGTATCCGACCATGGAATCCAGGGTATTCACCATCCGGTAGGCCATGGCCAGCGGCGCGCCTCCGATGGCGGCATAAAACAGCGGAGATATGATGCCGTCCACCAGGTTTTCGGCCACGGTTTCCACTGCGGCGCGAACCACCCCCTGTTCGGACAGATGCGCGGTTTCACGGCCCACAATGCGGGAAACTTTTTTACGCGCCACTGGCAGCCCGCCGGATGTGAAGGCGGCATCAACTTCCATTGCCGCTTTTCTTAAAGAAGACGGGCTGATGCAGTAATAGATTATAATGGCTTCAAGAACGGACCGGCAGGTCGGATGAAGCATGCCGGCAAGGTGAACCAGAAGCCAGGAAAGGCCCCATACGCCCAAAACCAGGAATCCGCAAAACAGGGTGCCTGAAATGACCAGGGGAAGTCCCAGGCGCCTGAAGACAGGTTCCAATCGTGAAATGGCCGTGCCCATCCATCGGACCGGATGAAACAGCCAGAGGGGATCTCCCAGTATCAGATCCAGAACAAAAGCGGCAAGAAGGGCGTATGCAATATGTAGTTCCATCATGGGCGACAACTGTAGCAGGTTAAGAGCGCCTTTTCAATACGTGTCGTCATAACGGAGGGAAAATGACCCGAAAAACCATCGGAATTATGGCCGGCGTCCTGCTGGTCCTTTGTGCGAGCGCTTATCTGGGACTGAAATTTTATGTTGAAAAGGATGCCAAAGCCCGCATCCGGGATTGGGCGAATCAGACGGGCAGGATTTCCGAGATTTCCTACCAGTCCCTGGATGTGGGACTTTTTTCAAAAACCATTCAGGTAAGTCAGGTTTCCATTCGGATTAAGGACGTGAACAGTCCTGTTGCCATTGATCGGCTGATTCTGCATTCATTTGACATCAAAAACGAAATTCCTTCTTTCATGCACGTTGAAATTCAGGGAATTCACATCAGCCGGGACAATACGTTGATGAAGGGGATATCTCCGGTGCTGGCCCAACTCGGCTATGCCGATATTGCAGCCGACGTGGAGTATGCGTTCATTTATGAACCGATCAAAAAAGATATGGAGATTCAGCAGTTACGTATCAGCATTCCGGATATGGGAAAAGTTGAGGTTTCGGCAAGAATAAACAATCTGGACCTGGCTGCCCTTAAAGCGGTTCCGGACAATCCCCTGTCGCTGATCGCCCTGATTCCGGCCGTGACGATATCCGGGATGACGCTCGATTACCAGGATAATTCCCTGACGCAAAGACTGATCGATTTGGGCGCCCGGCAATCCGGACAGCGTTCCGAACAATTAATATCCACCATTACCGGGCAATTGAATTCGGAAATACAGCGGCAAAACCAGCCCGCGGTCAGAGACATGCTTCTGGCATTTCAGAAATTTCTTGTAAATCCAGGCCATATCAAGGTGGCGGTTTCTCCTCCCCGGCCGGTTCCCCTGATGAGCCTGTTGATGGAAAAAGATCCAAGCGAGAGATTTAGAATACTCAATGTTTCCGTGAATTATCAGGAACCCGTGAAATGACGAACAGATCCTTATTTTATGAAAAAATTGATCGCTTTTTTCACGATTTCAAAAAGATCCGGATCTTCATTTCTTAAGGTGCTGCCGAATATATTGAAACTCGAATAACCGTTGTCCGAAACAGGATGAAAGTATTTTTTTTGCCTTTGCCGTTCCTGATCCGCTTCATCTTTTTTAAACTGTTCCTGTCTTTCCTGTTGAAGGAGTTTTCCGCCGGCTTTCATCCATTCAAAAAGATGCCTGAGCTCACCGCCATCGAGCCATACGCCGTGATCTGTACAGCGATCGACAATGACCCCGCTCTTTGTTCCGAAATTGACGCGGTTCATGAATTTGGAACAAATCGGGCATTTGATGTAGGATACACCGTAGTCATTGGATCTCATTGCGGCATTGATATTGTCCAGACGGCTTCTGTTGATGGTGAATACGTTGGAAACCATTGCTTCCAGAAGGGCTTCCAACTCTCCGGGATCAAAAAAGAGTCCTAGGCATTCATCGCAACGTTCGATCAGAAATCTGCCGTTTATCTTCAGATCAATGGTTCTCAGCCTGATGTTGCACCTCGGGCAGATACGCTCCGACTCAATTTCATGGGTCGTATAGTAATTTATCCCTTTAAGGTCGATATCATTTCGGCTGCCGCAATAATCGCATTGTATGGAATTCGGCGGAAGGGGCGCCGAACAATTGGAGCAATTAGCCACGTTGCCTCCCGTGGTCCCCGTGATTGCGAAAAAAAATCATAAAGAAAAACTTATGGTTGATCAAAGTGAGGGCGATTTCTTTTTTCATGAGCCATTATTCCGGAAACGGTGGTGGTGTTGTCTTGAACGATGCTTCAAATTCGCTGAAGAGTTCGGCAATTTTCCATTTGTCCATGCCTGCTTTCCACATGAGGGTTTTTGGGGTTATGGCCCCCTTTTTTATATACCCGATGATCATATTTTTATCAAAAGGTCCCGCCTGCTTTCCATTTTTACCGACATAATACTTCGTATCCGTTTCTTCCGGAGGAAGGGGCGGAGGGGGCGCGGCGTTTTGTATCGGCTCGTGCGGATGGGTCATCACATTCCCCAACTGGTTTGCCATGGCAAAACCCATTCCCATGCCCACCCCTGCAGAGGCATCGCCACCCGGGTTTTTTGCCGCGGCTTCCATGGCGTTTGCGCTCTGAAATTTCAAATAATTCTCCAGATTGCCGATGATTCCCATGCTGCTTTTTTTATCCAGGGCTTCTTCAACTTCCTGGGGCAGGGAAATATTCTCAACCAGAAGTTTTGTGATTTCAAGCCCGTATTCCAGAAATTCAGGCGCGATTTTCCCGGTCAGGTAAGCCGAAAGTTCATTATAATTGGCGGCCAGATCAAGAACCGGGATTTTACTTTCTCCGAGCATATCAGAAAACCTGGTCACAATCAGGTTCTTCAATTGATCGGATACTTCGTTAAGCGTGAACTGGCCGCCGGTTCCAACGATTTCTTTTATGAATTTTGCCGGATCGCTTACCTTGACAACATAAGTTCCGAATGATCTCAGCCTGACGGGTCCGAATTCGGGATCGCGGAGTATGACGGGGTTTTTTGTCCCCCATTTGAGGTTTGTAAAATTCCGGGTATTTACAAAATAAACTTCGGCCTTAAAAGGGCTTTGAAATCCGTATTTCCAGCCCATGAGCGTGGTGAGGACGGGAAGGTTCGAGGTCGTCAGCCGATATTTCCCGGATGTAAACACATCGGCAATCTTTCCCATGTTCACGAAAACAGCCGCCTGTGATTGCCGTACAATCAGTTGCGCGCCATGCTTAATCTCGTTTTCATACCTCGGGAACCTCCAGACCATTGTATCGCTTGAATCATCCGTCCATTCGATAATGTCTATAAGTTCGGATTTGGCTTTTTCCCATAACGTCATGGCATTCCCCTTGTTTGAGTATTATCGTGCACCTCGGCGTACAATTCACCCCGCGTCTCTCTATTTTGAAAATCCATCATTTCCCTGTATAAATTTCACCGTGTTAAGTCAATAACAATTTCTTCTGACTGATAAAACCATTCGGAGAAGCGTAAGGCCTCCGGGAACCAGCCGACAAGCAACAAGGGAATCGGGGAGCAGGCCATACAATCGCATCGGCGCATAACCGGCTACCCTGAGCGAAACAATAATCAGTGGCATAAATCCTGCTTTCTATCAGAACACAATGAGAGGAAAGGTGATATAGCGGCTTATCGCATGTGGGTTTCAAAAGACGGGAAAGCATCTATCTTCGGCGGAAGTTACGACATAAGAAGCGAGGCGGAAGCCGATATACCAAAGTTGAAGTCTGAACTTTTGGACATATGCGCCAGAGATGGAGAAAAAGCGGATATCGAATCCGGATTTATTGAGCTTGATGTCAAGGTTTGTTAATATGATCAGGGATCAAACGGACATTGCGATCAATAATTGACAAAATATATTAAATAGCTGACATTTTTTGTCACGGTCTGATCCGGCTATGATTTTAACCGCTTTTTGGAAAGTACTGCCGGGGTTCGGATTTTTGACTGATTCCATTCATCAGCAGGTGCAAAAGCGGTGGAAACAGTCAATGTACCAGGGGGTAACATGAATATAGGATCCAGTCTTTCTGCACTCAATGCATTTTCTACCCAGATGAACGTTACGGCCAACAACCTGGCCAATGTCAATACCGATGGATATAAAAGCAGCAGCGTCGTCATCGAAAACGGTCAGGGACAAACCGTAAAAGCCAGGGTTGTAACGGATAATTCACAAGGTCCCATGGCTCCGAACACATCGGCTGAGAATGGCGTGGAAGAATTGTCGAATGTGGATGTGGTCAAAGAGATGACTCAATTGATTACCTCGCAGCACAGTTATGATGCAAATCTGAAGGTAATTGAAACCAATCTTGAAATGCGTGGCACCCTGATCAGCATGATCGCATAAACTCATTCCATTCCCCATTCAGAGACCGGAAGAGTAATGCTCACGTTTCCTCTTGTGAAATGGATTTTGCGTATTCTTTTGTAACAATATTGGCGGTCTGGGTAGCCTCATCATAAACAATGAAAACTTCCCCGCGATTCAACTGTCGAATAACCATTTCCACGCTTTCCGCCAGGCTGCCATCCGAATAACCTGTATCGGTGCCGTCCCGGGTCACGAACTCCTCTATGAGTCCCTGTAAGGCTGCCGGGCTCAGCCTGTCATGATGAATGATTATTCCCTTATGAAGAGTTGTCACGATCTTTGGTTCCACCTGAAATACGGGTTGATATTTTTTAAATTCAAATACATGGAAATCAAAAAGTCTTTTCAGCCAGCGGCATTGCGGTGACAATACAGAAACCTGAACAGGAACAGCACGGCTATGCCTACGGCTCCGATCAGAAAAAAACCGGCCCTGAACCCTGCTTGCCTGATAACTGGCCCCATGCCAACCGAGCTGAGCGTCATGCCGGCATAAACGCTGGTATTATAGCACCCCATTGCAAGCCCCCGCAATTCCATTGGAACAATATTGACAATCAGCGCGCAGATCACCGTAAAGGTTATTCCTAAACTGATCCCCATCACTGCTGCCGTAGCCATAAGCGACCCCACGGAGTGACAGAGTCCAAAGCACGCAAGCGCCAATGCAAAAACCGCCAACCCGCTGCTTACGAGGATACTTCGATCTGAAATTCTATCGCACAGTTTTCCTGAAGGTAACCGCGACAAGGCATTTGCCACTGTCTGGGCTGCAAAAACGAACCCCACGTGCCCTGTGTTCATCCCAAGGCTTTGCATATAGAGCGGCATGAAGGTGAGAAACATGCCAAACCCCATACAGCCGCCTAATGTAGCGACAAAACAGGCAATGAGTTGGCGGTTCTCCATGAATTTTATCATCGCCGGCAATATGGCAGGGCGGGCCGCGCCTCTGGATTGCCTGATGGCTTGGGCGGGGAGAAAAGCGAAGGCAACGAGAAACATTGCGAAGATCAGTCCGCCGGCAACCAGGAACACCGCCCGCAACCCGATCGCCGCGCCGAGGAAACCGCCCGCGGCTGGTCCAAGGGTCATACCTCCGTACAGCGCCATGGTGTACAATCCGTAGGCCTGGCCCAGAATATCGGGAGGGGTAAAGTCAGCCACGTAAGACATGAGGGACGGCGAAAAGGCCGACAGCCCCATGCCGAACAGAAGATAGATTGCAGCCATCTGAAGTGGACTATTGCTCCAGAACAGCATTAGGGATGAGCCGGAAAGCAGGATCATTCCTCCCAGCAGGGGGAGTCGGCGTCCGAAGCGGTCCGAGAGCAGACCTGACGGGATGGAGAGCGCGCCTGCCATCAGCATGAAGGCGCCATTGATCATTCCGACCTGAACCGTGTCTGCCCCGAGAGATGTGGCGAACAACGGGACGATAGGAATCCGCATGTAGGAGGCGAAGAAACAGAAAAAGCTGATGACGCAGGCAGTCAGGAGAAGGTGACTGGAAGATTTCGCTCTTGAGCTCATGGCAACATATTCCTGTTCATTAACTGGCTGACAATCCCGCTGATGTTATTCAAATACGCACCTTCTTTGTAGAATACAGGTTCTGTCATTCATGTTGCTCACTGGTGCCTCTTCCTTCAGTCGTTAAAAAGTCAGCCGCAGGACCAAAAAAATCCAGTCCTGCGGGAACATTCATTCCATCTTGTTTTCGCAAAAAAGCGTTCTCAAGTCTGCTACATGGGCCTGCATCAGGCTTTTCGTATCTTCAGATAAGTTAGGCCAGAAGCAACCACCATTGGCACCACACCCAGAGCAATCAAGACTACATGCGACGGTAAGCTGCACCATTCCAGCAGCCGGATCCGTTCCTGTCCGATGAATTCAAGGCTCCGCGCATGCCAGTAACCATTTTCGAGCACGTCCCATAACTGCAAAACACCTACGGGAAACAAGTTGGTGATTACCATCAGCGCAAGACCGGCGTTCAAGCCCCAAAAAGAAATCTTGATGAACTTTTCCGGCACCACCCACTGCTCCTCGGTCAGCGCATGGCGCAGGGTCAGCACGAGAAGCGCCATGCCCAGCATACCGAAAGCCCCCAGCAAAGCGGCATGGCCATGGTTCAAAGTCAATACGGTTCCGGCTTCAAAGTAGCTGACAACCGGCATGTTGATCAAAAACCCGAAGATTCCCGCGCCCACAAAATTCCAGAACCCGACGGCCATGAGAAAGTAAAAGGCCCATTTGTGCGGAATCGTTATTTTCGGTGTCCCGGTTATTTCCTTGGTCCCGGTCAATTTGATAAAATCCCAGGCGTCAAGCGTCAACAGGGTGAGGGGGACCACTTCGAGTGCTGAAAACAGGGCCGCCAATGCCATGGTGAAGTTGGCCTGCCCGGTCCAATACCAGTGGTGTGCCGTACCGATGATGCCGCCGGAGAGAAAGAGTATGGCATCCATGTAAATGACCCGCACCACGTTGGTACGGCGAACCACACCCATTTGATAGAAGGTGACGGCAACCAGAACAGTCACAAACAGCTCAAAAAAACCCTCCACCCACAGGTGGATGATCCAGAAACGCCATGTATCCACGACCGTAAAATTGGTGGTGCTGCCGAAAAAGAAGGCCGGCAGGTAGAAAAAGGGAATGGCGGCGGCCCCTGCCATGAAGAGCAGTGCGATTTCCCTGCGCTCAGGGTCCTTAAAGGCCGGTGCGACGGCCCGGTAGAGAAGCCATAGCCAGAAGCTTAATCCAATCACAAGAACGATCTGCCAAAAACGCCCTAATTCCAGATATTCCCAGCCCTGGTGACCGAACCAGGACCATAACCGGCCGAAAAACTGGTGGACCCCAAGAAGCTCGCACAGCATACTCCCGGCAACCAGCACGACAAGCGCCCAGAAAAGAATATGAATGCCGACCGCCTGTCCGCGAGGTTCATTTTGGCCCAATGAAGAAGCCAGCAACAATCCGCCGGTGACATAGGCGGTTGCAATCCAGAAAATGGCCAGTTGGAGATGCCAGGTGCGCAAAATATTACTCGGCAGATATTGGGCCAGATCAATGCCATAAAAATTCCCGGGTTCTGCCCGGTAGTGAGCCAGTGCCCCGCCAATCATGACCTGCACCAAAAAAAGCAGGGCTACAACGAGACAATACTTGATGATCGCTTTCTGGCCGGCGGTGGCCTCACCGGGCAGCATGTGGGCATGAACCCCCCGGTATTCACCTTTCCAGCCCAGATAATCGAACCTGCCGAATGTAAAGAGTACCAGAGCCAGCCCGGCCAGCAGCATGACAACGCTCAGGGCGCTCCAGAGAAGGGCATCGGCCGTAAGACGGTTGCCGACCACCGGGTCATAAGGGAAATTGTTGGTATACGAATAGGGTTTATCCGGACGTTTGGCAACACTGGCCCATGCGGTCCAGGCAAAAAAAGCCGTCAGTTGACGAATCTCCTCGGGGTCGTGTATGTATTTGCTCGGCAGTCCCGCATTTTCCTTGGACTGAAGAAAATAATCGGTCCAGACTTTGAGCTGCCGCTGATACGAGACTTTTTCGGGATCAATGAAGGTCAATTCTTTTGATACGGGATTGTAGCGATTTTCCTTGAGAAGTCCGGCAATCCTGGCCTCTATCAGTGATTGCTGCTGTTCTGCGTTCAGCGACGATAAATCGATGCATTCCTGTCTGGCAATCGCACTACCGGTATCGATCGACAACCCGCGAAGGTACTGCGCGGAGAAATCCGGACCCAGATAAGAACCATGGCCCCATATGGATCCGTTTTGCATCAAGGCGTATTTCAAAAAGACCTGTTGGCCGGATTCGATGTCCGTCCCGCTAAAAATGATCTTGCCGGCGGTGTCAACCACTTTTTCCGGAATCGGAGGAGCAAACCGGTAGGCTTGTACGGACATGAAGATTAACACCGCCATGCCGCAAACAAAAACGATTGCCACACTACGGCGCCACCATGAGGAAAGGACAAGTGTGTCGGATAATTGTTCCTTCATTTTGATTCCTTTCATGTTTCGGGTTAATGGTTCCTGACCGATCTATCCAATGACGACGAAAACATCCCGATTTTCAAAGCCGACAATAACCGCGGGGTTGCCTTCCCCATGGAAGGCCTTAACCTGTATAATGCAGAACAGCGTGCTTGGGATCGGCTGCTTTTGTCTGTCTGGTTTCACGGCGAAAGGGGATTTCAAAGCGTTATTTTGCGCATTAAGAAATTGATTTTTGAAGATTGATGAGTAGCAGAGCCCCGGGAAGTGGTCAAGTGTAATTTGGGCTCGTTTTCTGAGGCGGGCTTTTTATTGTTTTTCTCATGTGGGAAGCGGATTTTCTTTGTTGCAAAATCAATTTTCAGGGTTAAACATGTGTTAAACAATTTTACTTGACATTTCCCCGGGACGTGGATAGACAATGGTTAAACAATATTCGCGAAAAGGGGGATGATGAAACCAGCAGAAATTTTAGTCATGCACCGGGCCAGGATTGAACAGCTTTATTCTGAAAACGGATCATGGGCGAGAGTATATACGATGCTTTCAAAGTCATTGCCGGAAATAGCCGGGATGAGCCAGGTGACTTTCAAGCAATACGCACCGATTTTAATTGAGTTAAACAAATCGTTAAGTAACGACGAACAGTTAAACAATCAAGTTAAACAAGGACTTGAAACGGTTAAACAAGAGTTGGGCAGGTTGCAAGAGTTAAATAGCCAGTTAAACATTGACGAGCAGCTAACTACAGTTAAACAAGAATTAGACGGAGTTAAACAGCAACTAAACAACGATGATAGGTTAAATAAGGTTACGCAAGAGCTTGAACAGGTTAAACAAATGCTAACAGCTGAGCTTGATTTAAACAAGTTGTATGATGCGAGGTTAAAAGAGCAGGTAGAGTTAAATAATGAATTAAACAATTCCATTGAACAGTTAAAAAAGCAAGAGTTAAACAAGGAAGTTAGGCAGGACAGAGTTAAACAATCGTTAAACATCGTCGGTTGGAGTATCCAGCAATCAGGAGGGTATTACAGGGGGTTCAGGAAAATCGGTGGAAAAATGATGTCGGTTTATCTGGGAAAGTCTCTGGATGATGCTGAACAGAAGATCAGGGCAAAGGATCAGCTGATTGCAATGCGAGACTAAACGTCAGAATGTTGACAATTGTCAAGAAAGCCTGTGCCCTCTCCCATACGCGCGATAGCGCCATAGCCGTTTCAAGCCAGCCATTTCAAGCCGTCTGCCACCTGAACGCTTCAAAAGCATGCGGCATGTTTATTGCGAGATAATGAATTAACATTTATAAGGCGACAGCTAAGGGGTAAACGGCTTTCGTCCATGGGCAATAGCCACCGGAAAGAACGATGGCCAGATTACCCCTTGCCTTATTCCCTTTACATTCGCATGAAATTAAAGAAAACAAACATCAATCTGTAGCATCGGGAGAAACCGGCTTAAATTATTTGCCATCCGATATGCCGATATAAGTGAAGCCGATTAAGACTGTCATGGAAGAAAAACAGAATCAATCAGATACAAAAGAACAACGGCGAAGTCCAAGAGTCGAAACTTCCGCCCGTGTGGAATATATTATTTTCGATAACAAAGGAAAGGACACGGATTATGGAGAAGGTTGGGCCATTAACCTGAGCAGGAACGGTATTCTTTTAGAAACGCGAAAATCCTTGAATGGTGCATTCGTCATATTGATGACCATTTATCTGGATGGCAAGGGCATGAAGGTGAAGGGCCGTCTTGTCTCTACCAACATGCAAAGTACCCCTGGATATTACTTTTCCGGAATTGATTTCATCGGAAAAAATGATCAGCAAGCGGCCGCTGTTACGGCAGAAAATCAGAATCATTCAGGTACAAGGGAACAACGGCGGCATACGAGAATCGAAACTTCCACCTTTGTGAAATATATTATTTACGATAACAGGGGCAAAGCCATGGGCCATGGAAAAGGTCGGACCGTCAACCTGAGCCAGAGCGGCATTCTTTTAGAAACGCAGGCGCCCTTGCAAGGCGCATTTGTCATGCTGATAACCATGGATATAGACGGTAACGACGTGAAGGTGAAGGGCCGCCTTGTTCATTCCAACCTAATAAATGCCACAGGGCATTACTTTTCAGGAATAGATTTCATCGGAAATAAAGACCAGCAAGTAGCTGCCATCGTCGCTTTTGTCAAATCCCATTATCGGACCAAATCTAAAGGAAAAATTACAGAAATTCCGGATAATCCATAATGGATTCATAGAATCATCCTTCCAAATGTTTTTCAGCCATCAGTCTTTCTGCTGTTTTCATGATCCGGTCAACCCCGGGAAGCGCCCGGTCTTCCAGTTCCCGCGCATAGGGGATGGTCGTATCAGTGCATACCCTTTTGAAATTGAAGCGGATGCGGTTTTCCAGCAGAATGGCCGCAATTTCACCGGACAACCCGAAGCGTTTATAATCTTCATCCACCACGATCAGATTCTGTGTCTCTTTTACTGAATCGCAGATACATGCCTCATCCAAAGGGAATACGCTCCTTAAATCAATGACTGTCGAAGAAATGCCCTTTTTCTCCAGCATGGCCGCTGCCGCAATGGATCGGTGAACGCCGACGCCCACGCTGATGATGGTAAGATCACCCCCTTTTCTTACGATTCTGGCTTTTCCGATGGGGACAGGTTCCCATATGTCGGGGGTCATCCCGCAAGCGCCATCCTTGGGAATATCGAAGGATACGTTTGCTCGCCCTCCCGAGCCGAGATAATCGAGCCAGTATCCTGCCAGCAGTTTGTGCTCCATGAATATCACTGGATTGTCGTCCGCTATCGCAGAAAGCATCAATCCGCCGGCATCCGCAGGATTGGACGGAACTACGACTGACAGGCCGGGGATGTGGGCAAGCCATCCCCACAGGCTCTGCTCGTGCTGACCGCCGTCACCATACCCGCCGCCGCAGGAGGTTCTTACAACCAGCGGCGCCTGCCATTTCCCGTCAGTGAAAGCATCGATTTTCGCTGCATGGTTGACGAGCGCATCAATGGCAACCGTTATGAAGTCGATCATCATGATTTCCACAACTGGTCGGCAGCCCGCCATTGCCGCCGTTACCGCTGCGCCAAGAAAAGCGCTTTCGCTGATCGGGGCCGATCGGACGCGGTCCTTCCCGAATCTGGCGAATAGATTTACCCGCAGCAAGTGCACATCTTCCCCCATAATAAAAATCCGGCTGTCTTTTGCCATCGCATATGCGAGGGCATCTTCAATGGCTTGGTCAAACGTCATGGATCTCATGTTTCATCCCTTTCCCCTGGTTCCCTGTTTGGAACAAGCATTAACCGCCAGGTCGATTTCCGCTTTCACTCTGGATTCTATATTTTCCAAGCGCTGTTTGTCTTTATTGAGTTTTTCCCTGGTCACGGCTATCGGATCTCTGGGACGGATAATTTGGTCTCGGGCGGTTTTTCCCACAATCGAGAATATGGTTTTCATGCTTCCTGCACGACCGGAGACAGATGCCCCTTTCAATTTTACCGATGATTTCAGCAGTGACCCGGCGATTCCACCGATCTCCTTCAGCGGATTTTTCGAGATCCGCAACAGAGGATCGCCAAGGAAATGGCCTTCACGTCTGAAACAATGGGCGTGGATATATGACGGCACCTTTTTCTTGCGGGAATCCGCCGCTGCCTGCCGGGCTGTTTCCCAGCATATTTCGACATCGCTGCCGTCGATTTCATAGCTGTCCATGCCGAAAGATGCGGCCCTTTCCAGAAGATTCCCGCCCGTAACCGATGAAGAGACCGTCGAGATCGCCATTTTGTTATCCTTGCAGACAAATATCACCGGAAGGCCCCAGGCGACGGCCAGGTTCATGCTTTCCAGGAGCATGCCCTGGTTCATGGTGCCTTCACCAAAAAAAGCGACGGCCAGGCTGCCCGCTTTCTGATATTGCGCGGCAAGGGCAAAGCCTGCAGCCGCCGGCCCGGATGAGCCGAGTATTCCGGAAGAAACCATAGCCTTTTCCCGGGAAAACAGATGCATGTGCCCCCCTTTGCCGCCGCAGAGTCCGTCTTTAAATCCCATAAATTCTTTCAATAGGGAGGTTAACGGAATTCCCCGCATGACCATCGGGGGCGTTCCTCGGTGATCCAACGCCATGGCATCTCCTTCTTCCAGGTTGTCTACGATACCGGCAACAATGC
This sequence comes from Deltaproteobacteria bacterium, assembly GCA_016219185.1. GTDB lineage: Bacteria > Desulfobacterota > Desulfobacteria > Desulfobacterales > Desulfatirhabdiaceae > RAAP-1. The sequence goes on along the minus strand of JACRBZ010000086.1, from coordinate 9,431 downwards.
CCTCCTCCCCGATTCCTAAATGCATTTCCCCGGAGATGAACCCTTCGTTCCAGATCCTGGTAACGCTTTCTTCGAACAGTCTGCTCCTCAGCATCATTTCATATAGCTTCCATAAATCCATTTCCATAATCCTTTCCAATCATGAAGGGTTCCGAGACGATAGTCCGGTTCGACATGCCCAGGGTATTGATTGCCGTTGCAACCATCACGTAATGGCCGTCGAGCATGCATGACTCAACGCATTGATCCTTTAACAGATGCCCCGCCACCTCATTACATCGCGTCCGGCTCAGACTGCGCTTTTCGATAAGCTGATCGACGGCCTTTATCAGTATAAGCATCCTGGGGGCCATCCGTGAATATCTTCACATGTGATACGGTCCACATCTTGCTGCGTCATGCCAAGTTCATACGGTTTGCACCAGTTTCCATCGGTGAATCCGAAATCCTTTTCGAGATCCTGGATGCGGATGTGGTCCGGCGGTTCCCGTCTTCGCTTTTCAATAATTTTTTTTACTCGCATATCGGAATTTATGTTCGGTTTTCCAGGAATGTGGTTGCTGACAACATGAAGAATTTTTTGAGACAGCTCCCATGCTTCCTTGCACGAAGTTCCACTAAACAGATTCAACAGTTCCTTCCGTAAATGATGAAATACTGAATCGTCCAGCTCCTGAATGCATCCCGCTTGTTGTGTAAAAGCGATAAATTCGTAGTCTGAGCCTTCTGGATCAAGCAGCAGGACAATCGGATCTGTATTCGGTGCAATGGTGCTGTGGTAGGTATCGGGAGAAATGATCACTGAAAGGAGATGTTTTTGGCTCATCGCCGTTTCGTATGTGCGGGCTACCCGAAATTGCGATTAACCGTTTTTGAAATATCAACCGTACTTGCATTATTCTTGAGTACGGCCATCTTTGACGATACTAATGGTATTATTCCGTCTCCTGACCGCAATCTTTTGCTTCCGTTACTTGATCGGGCTGTAATTTCAAAATTTATCCAAAAATACCCTATGATAAAGCTGATATGCGTGTCAAACGAATTGACGCATTCCGAATAGATGACCCTGGGCGCAGAGCGGTTCTTTTCGACCCCAACCCCATGCGTCACTGCCCGAAGTCATCACCAGCGGGACTACAGGGGGCTGTCATTGAAAGAATCTGCTTCCCCGTTCGGAAATCAGGCTGAAATCATCCAGGAGGGTCCGGCCATCATTCCGGAACAATATGCGAGGGGTTTGATTCAGGCGAGTGCCAGCAGAACATACCGGAATACCTGCGGAAGTCTAAAACCGGATCAAGAACCTTGTTTCAAAGCATCGATGCCGAGTTTTTCCTGGAATCTTTCCGAAAGGTTTCAGCATGGGTTTCAAGGCCGAAACAAGCAATACACGGCCATGAGCGAGCCGGGCCAATGGATCCGGGTTAAAGCCGTAAGCATTCCAGCGGGGAAGAGCTTGAAGTTTTTTTTTGTCCTGCTTTTTTGATTGAAAAGTTTACACACGACAGGAAAAAAACTGGATAGATGCTGGATAAAAATTACAGAAAAAAATAAAGGATTATAGCATTTAGCCATAATCCCTTATTTTTTTCAAGTGACGAGGGACGGAATCGAACCGCCCACACGGGGATTTTCAGTCTATTTTATGGCCTGTTCCGTAGTTTTCCCATACCTTCCTAAGAACACAATTAAATAATTGACATTGCAAGTTAAAATGGATTATATTCCTTCCTAAACTTTCCTTGGAAATCCCCTCACGTCGGATTAAAAGTGGGGACAGAGTGGGGACAGGATCACACGGGGATTTCACACGGGGATTTTAAAAAGGGGTATCCAATGAACTGGCAAAATTCAGAATATGGGGGTGTGCGTTTCCGGGAACATAAGGAAAGGCGTAATGGTATCGCAAAAGATAAATATTTTGTGATCCGGTATCAATTTGACGGGAAACGCCATGAAGAGCCTTTAGGCTGGGCCACAGAGGGCATGACCGCTAAAAAAGCATTTCTGATATTGTCAGAACTGAAACAGAATCAGGCGACCGGCACGCCACCGTTTACTCTGAAGGAAAAATTATCCGCTGAACATGCCCGTCGTGATACTGAGGATCGGGAGAGGGTACGGACTGAAGCTGAAAGAGTCACATTCATGACCTTTTTTAAAAATTCTTATCTGCCCATACAAAAGATGCACAAGGGCCGGGATACCTGGATTAAAGAGGAACAGCACGGAATCAACTGGATATTTCCGATTATCGGCAGCATTCCCATAAAAGATGTATCCAGTTTCCATATAGAACGAATCAAGAAAAACCTTCTGGATGCTGGCAGGTCCCCGAGAACAATTCAATACTGTTTCGCAACAATCCGCCAAACATGGAACCACGCACGCCGGGCCGGGATCGTCTCCGGGGATTCACCCACCATGAATGTGAAAATCCCGAAGTTTGACAACAAGCGGCAAAGATACCTGACACCGACTGAATGTGACTTGCTACTGGCGGAATTGAAAAAACGGTCTGATACCGTTTACCGGCTGGCGCTGCTTTCTCTTGATACGGGTATGAGATTTTCAGAAATTGCCGGGCTTCAATGGCAGAACGTTGACCTTGTACGGGAAACGCTGGCGCTGATGGATACCAAATCCGGGAAAAATCGCACGGTCTATATGACAGATCGGGTCAAGGCTATTTTCTCAGAGATGCCCAAAGCCGGGCCTGATGCGCTGGTATTCACTGACCGGAACGGAAACCGGATGAAGCATATAAGCAAGACCTTTGATGAGGTTGTGGCCACCCTGGGGCTGAATAAAGGCATTGATGATGATCGGTTGAAATGCGTTTTTCATTCATTGCGGCATACGCATGCGAGCAGGCTTCTTGAATCCGGCGCTGACATTTACCGCGTTAAAGAACTGTTGGGCCATGCCAATGTCACCACCACCGAGCGCTACAGCCATGTCACCGCTGATAGACTGAGAAGCGCCATAAAGGATATGGAAAGGATGAACAACCAGGGCAAAGTCATCCCCATGACAGGCCGGGCCGGGTGATATCAGTCAACTTGCTACACCATGAATTGAAATGGATATGTATAGAAAAATGGCTTTTTTATACATATGAAGCAGGACATATATAAAAAAGTGATGTTTTCTATACATCGGAGGTATTTGTGCAATCTGGATTAAGCTTTCTACCCCCACTTGAGGACCTGGAGACCAGAGCTATACTGAAGAAAACAGCTAATGCCCATCGGTATCTGGCTGAGCTTAAAGGGGTTTCGGCAACGATCCCGAATCAGAGGATCTTGATCAATACCCTGTCGCTTCAAGAGGCTAAAGACAGTTCGGCTATTGAGAATATCATAACAACCCATGATGAGCTTTTCAAGGAAGAACTTTTCCCAGAATACGTCTCCAGTGCTTCAGCCAAAGAAGTGAGGAACTATGTAAGCGCTTTGTGGACCGGTTTCGAATTGGTTCGGAAGCACAGACTCCTAACAAAAAACCATATTGTCGAGATACAGGCTGAACTTGAAAAGAACAGGGCCGGTTTTCGTAAGTTGCTTGGCACTGAACTGAAAAATGAGCTGACCGGCGAGACGGTCTATACACCCCCGCAAAACCCTGATGACGTCATGCGATTGATGGAGAATCTTGAGCGCTTTATTAATGATGATTCTTTTTTTAATGCCGATCCACTGGTCAAAATGGCCATGATCCATCATCAGTTTGAAAGCATCCATCCCTTCTACGACGGAAATGGAAGAACCGGTCGCATCATCAATGTTCTGTATCTGGTGCAAAAGGAATTGTTGAACATACCGGTGCTATACCTCAGCCGTTACATTGTGCGGAATAAAAGCGATTATTACCGCTTGCTTCAGGCTGTGCGTGATTCGGGAGACTGGGAAGCTTGGATTCTTTATATGCTTGAGGCAGTTGAGCAGACATCGCGGCAGACCATCGGCATGGTGCAATCGATCGGTTCCGCGCTCATGGATTATAAGCACCGTATCCGGGAAAGACATAAATTTTACAGTCAGGACTTAATCAATAATCTTTTTTTTCACCCCTATACCAAAATTGACTTTCTTGAGAAAGACCTGAAGGTTTCTCGTCTGACCGCCACAAAATATCTGGATACATTAAGCGATGACGGTTTTTTGATAAAAGAAAAAATCGGGCGTTCCAATTACTACGTCAACATAGCGCTTTTCCATGTGCTGACAGTGCAGGGAAAGGAGGCAGGAGATGAGAAAGCCCCGTAATGACGTTACCCTGACCTTTACCTGGCCGGATGATATGAAAACCATAGGCTTTGTAGATAATCAAGGCGGCGCTCCCTGGCGGCAGGCATTTCCCGAGTTTGCCGGAAATGAAAAAGGGGTCGCTTTGGCTGGAGCACGGGGTAAAGAAGGTTTAACCCAAAAACAACTATCTGAAAAAACCGGGATACCACAACGGCACATTTCAGAGATGGAAACCGGCAAGATGCAGGTGGGCCGGAAGCGGGCGGAAATTCTGGCTGACGCGCTGAATGTTTTGGATTACCGGATTTTTCTGTGAAGCCATGATTAAAAAACCCTTTTATCCGGCAATGGTTTTTTACAGTGATGAAGATCAGGGATACATTGGCAAAGCTGTTGACCTGAAAGGCTGTTCAGTTTTCGGGGAAACACCGGAACAGGCATTAAAGGAACTTGAAACGGCTGTTGAATTGTGGCTTTCGGTTGCGGAGAATGATCACTCAGAAATTCCGGCTCCATCACCCATTACAGCGTTTGGCTAAACAAGCATGATAAACACTACCGGGGTGCCGGGGAAAGCGTGATGACACTGTAAAATGGAAAACATTATAAAGGAAAAGCTTGATTCCAGGAAGTTTCAGGATGAGCGTGATGCCATTGTTTTAAAGAAGCTTGAGTCAGGCGAACAGTTTGACGATGGAGAAAAAGCTGAACTTATCATGAGGTTCACGAATTATCCAGAAGTCTTGAACGAACTCACACTGCTTCGACAGGTGCATAATTTGCTACTCGGTCAAAGGAGAAAAACTCACAGTAAACAATAATGGTGATGACAGTTTGGGGATAGTCCGGGTCTGATCAATCCGGATGAAAGGCCGGAAACCCCTTTTTCGGCTTTCCCCTCTTTTTTCAAAAGGGGATCATGAAAAGGGGCATGAGTTATGGAAATGTTTGGTTATGTCAGCATCGTCGAAATAAATCTCAGTGAAGAAAATCAGCGGAGACTTGTGAAGTTTTTCCGTGATGGCTTACTTGATATGTTCATTTTTGAACCACCCGATGATGGTTCACGTATCCATGACGACGAATGCTATTTATATGGGATCACGGAACCGGATGATGACGATGCAGATATAGAAGTGGATGAGAATGGTCGTCATCGAGGCAAATCGTTTGTTGGCGAAGATACTTGTTGGACTTGGAAAAATCCTGCCTCACCAGGGGAGTGGATTTATAGGTTGCCCGATGGAGGCATATATAAAGAGTGTCCATTCAAGATCGTTTTCCCGAACCCAAACCGGATTGATTTTCAAGGGAAATTCATTCTAAAGGCCGATGCTGAAAGATTGGGTTTATTCCCCCCGCCTGTGAAAGGATATCCCCAAACGGAGCCCTTTAAATCGTATGCCGATTATCTTGCAGATGTTTCAGGAACGGATGACACGATTCCGGTATTGACGAGGTTCCCATTTCACATTTGTATGATCGCTGATCAAGTGAAAAGTTGGCAAACCCATTATAATCTCTCCTTGTCCAATGCTTTCTTATGCCGTAAGGATCTACATCCCGATTTTATAGCGGCAGGGATACAGAATCCTTACTGCGTTGTCCTGTTATGGCATCAATATCCGGATAGATTCTGGGAGATTGTTGAGCAGATAAAAAATGGCGCTCCACTTGATCGCGAATCTGCCGATTTCATAAAAACGCACAAATATTCAGGTCCTGTCAAATTCTTGCAGAGAATCAGGCAGATGCCTCTTAATGCCGAGTTATTGAATGATGATTTTATCCAGGCGTACCGCCAGAAGCCGGCCGAAACATGGCGGTGCCAATGGCAGATTGAGGTTGCCAGTCCAGAAGAGGGGGTACCAAGTGATATTAAATTCCAGTACAGGGTGTCTTTACTGGATGCGCCGGGCACTGGTTCGATGACAGATGAAAAAGGTAAGCACAAAGACCACTTTCAGGGGCAAGTTGAAACCATTCAAGATGTAAAGATGCCAGCGGAAGACTTTGTAAAATCCCTGCACGATGTCATTAAAGAATCTATCAAGGACGCCGCCAAGGACGCCGCTCATTTTTTGGGCAAGACGATTGCAGAATCCAAACCTGCTCAGAAAGCAGAGATTGATATTGTCCCATTGCTACCGGGTGAACCCGTGAATGCTGAGGCTGTAAGGTTGGGTCTGGATAAAAAGATGTCGATTGAGGAGAACGCAAATCCCCTTGAACCTGTACCTGGATGCGTCAACAAGATAAAGGAATTCGGTCCCAAAAACTGCACTCTGACTTACTTCGGGGTTGAGACTTCGCTCACTGGAAAAGCAGTATCAATCATCCGGGAGCTACTTCTGAATCCATTTAAAGAATTTCCGGCGGTTACATTCACTTCAATGGCCGAGGGAGAGGTTAGTCGTGTGTCAGACGACATTGAGTCTGATGAAAATAACGAGGTGATTCCCTTGGATGATCTGGGGAAAAGCGACTGGCAGCGGGGCGTTACTGAGATTTTTGAAAATATTAAAGACCTGGAGGAACGATTAGCAACAGAAGAAGACCTTGAGAAAAAAAACGAAATTGAAGCTGCGCTGGATTCTGAAAAGACACGTTTATCAAAGCTGAAAACATTGTTGGCCGAGTACAAGGGGTGGGTTAACAAAAACGGTAAGGTCCGGTTTCGGATTAAAAAGACTGATGAAGACGACAAGGTTGTTGTGAAGCAAAAAAAGGAATATAAAAACATCAATGATGGCGTCTCGAAATTGTGTCGATCAGCAATAAAGCGTATCGATAATAATGAAAGCCTGAAAAGCCATTTAACAAAATCCATTAAGTACGGAAAAGAATTAATCTACCAGCCAAACCCCAAAATAGAATGGACACTCATTTCATAGCATAGCACGCCATAAAATACGTTTTCTCGGAAGCCTCTGCCTAACCAGCAGGGGCTTTTTTTATTGGAATAGGGTTTTTCCTAAATTGGAAATTTTTTGTCCGTAATTGGAAATATTTTCTCTCCCTAAATAGTCGAACGGTTGAATTAACCCTAAGACATGTAAGGAATATGAAAAATGAAATCACCAGAACTTAAAAAGAACATTGAGCAGATGGCCGAAATAAGGCCGTACGTTGAAACAACCATTGAGCAGGCTTTAAAACACGTTGATGAGATGGGCGCTGCATGGCCGTCACCTGTTGTCGCAAGGAAAGCACTCCCCAAAATGACCGGAGGGACTTTGTCGTCAAAATATGCCGCAAATCTTGACAGCCTAAAGCAAGGAATCGAAGGCGGCTTCTTATTGATGGGGCAGGTTGTTTATCCGGTTGAAAATGTCGTGAGCTTCTTGAAAACCAAAGTGGCCACATCTTGGAAAACTCGCAAGGCAGCGTGATGGAAGCCGGAATCCTTGAAAAGCTATCAAAGGATATGGAGGCACATGGGCTTCATGTTCCTGCACCTATCATTGATGGAAAATTCCACAGATTCAAGAATAACGGCTGCAAAAAGCCGAATGGTTGGTACATGATCTTTGATGATGGATATCCGGCTGGCAGCTTTGGAGAATGGGGAAAGATTGACACAGTCAATTGGAGCCTTAAAGCAGTTAAGGAAATGACCGATCAGGAGCGCACGGCGTACCAGGCTCGGATTAAATCCCTGAAGGAAGAACATGACAGACAGCAGGCAGAACGATGGGCAAAGGGAGCGGCAGAGTCCGTAAAAGAATGGAACGCTGCGGTTGATGTTGTGGACCACCCATATCTGAAGTTAAAGCAGGTTGATTCAATCGGTTTACGCCAAGACAAAGAAGGCCGGTTACTCGTTCCGGTCTATGACGCTGACGAAAATCTTCAATCCCTCCAGCGGATAAACGCTGATGGTGCAAAGCGTTTTCTGACCGGCGGAAAAATGTCCGGAGGCTGGTACTTTATCGACGGTGATCCCAATAAAATCACCATTTGTGAAGGGTACGCCACCGGCGTGAGTATCCATCAGGCTACCGGTCGCACGGTCTATGTGGGCTTCAACGCTGGGAACCTGCTACCTATCGCGAAGATCGTTAAAAACCGTCACCCAGGCACTCAGATTATCGTCTGCTGCGACAATGATCAATGGACTGAAGGCAATCCAGGCTTGAACAAAGGCCGGGAGGCAGCGGAGGCCATAGGCGCGTCGGTTGCAGTTCCAATTTTCAAAGACATTTCCACCAAACCAACAGATTTTAACGATTTGATGGCGCTTGAAGGCCCCGCAGAGGTAAGGCGGCAGATCATGAGCGCGACGGAAAAAGCGCAATCCAACAAGCTCCCACCCCTGACTCCTGGCGATACCAAAATAAAAGGCAGGCTGTTATCAGAACCACCACCGGCTGAATTTATCATGTCATGCAGGGGGTACCCGTTTATGAAAAAAGGCATTGTCTCCCTGCTTGTTTCAGCGGGGGGGCTCGGGAAAACTTATTTGATGCTCTGTCTCGCGATGTTGCTGGCAAGGGGGGGGCGATGGGGCTGCTTTGAAGCTGAGAAGCCCCTTAAAACTCTTGTTCTCTGCGCTGAAGATGATCAGGAAGAGGTTGACCGACGCTTATGGACAATTGGGAATGGGATATTTCCTGAAAACCTTCATGTAGCGTCTATTGCCGGAAAAATTGGCCCCCTGATGAAGTTGGACGGAGAAAACCCGGTCCGGTCCGAATATTACACATGGCTAAAGGATACCATTGAAGCACACAAACCGCTTGACGTTCTATTCCTTGATCCATTGTCCAGGCTATACGGCTTGACCGAGAACCGCAATGAACACGCCACCGCATTCATTACAGCACTGGAATCGCTGACCATCGGGTACGGAATGAACATCATGACAAGCCACCATGCAAACAAGGTTTCAGCGGATCAGGCGAAGGCAAAACAAGGAATGGCGCGTGGAGCCAGTGGGTTTATTGACGGATGCCGGCTCGCGCTCGGGTTGACCGAGATATCAGACGATGACGCTACCAACTACGGGATCGAGGGCCGGGAACAATATTTCAAGCTGGATAAGGATGATCACAATAAATGATGGAAAAATAGCTTAAAATTTGCAAGATAGGTGAGGGAGAACAAAGGAGTCCCCTCACGTACCTTGCAAATACCGATGAAGGGACTCCTGCCCACTACCATAAAGAAAGGGCGGGG
>JACRBZ010000085.1 GCA_016219185.1 Deltaproteobacteria bacterium | reverse complement strand
CGAAAAAGTTACAGCAGAAACTTGCTCGCAAATAATCGCAAAAATTCGAAAAGTTGAAGATGAATTTTGGGACGATGATTTGAGATTTGACTCGCAAGAAATTGGTTAATATTGGTATCAATTCATCTGCAAAGATCTATACATTATTAGAAGGCCTTCTGCCTGTAACGCTGGCTGGAAAACTCAGTTCGGGCGATTCCTGGCAGGCTGAAGTGTTTTTGCCGCATCCATACACCTATTCGATGATGAAGCTCTTTGCGTTCAGAGACAGACTAAATGATACCAACAAGGAATTCGGGCGCTACCACGCCTTAGATATATATACTATTCTTGCAACGACGACCGAGAATGAATGGAAACATGCCCTTCAATTATCCAGTCGGTACAAGGGGCTTCCCCATGTCGTGGAGGCGGGGCGGCTGGTTTTGGAATATTTTTCTACACTTAACAGTTTGGGGATGATTCGATTGCGAGAAAGCCCTTACTATCAGCCCGATATGCAGATTGATGATTTTATGTTGGCCCTTCAGGAATTGTTTCCCTCGGGAAAATGGGGAAAATGGGGACAGATTTAATTTTTTCATAGAGCCGCTGAATCAGTTGTTCGACGCCAGGAGAACAAATGAACTACGATGAAGATAAGATAGATGAATATACCTTGGCCCTTCTTTACCTTGTAGCCCATGAAAGATATGAAGGGATGGGAACAGATATCGGTGCAGGCAAGAAAAGACATCCTTGAGAACGTCTGGTGTTCGCAATGCCCGACGATGGTAACATTGCAACTGCAAGAGGGAGAAATGTCGGGACAGATGGGTGGCGTTGACACCATTCGGTTTCTCAATCAATTCTCGGTAGGCCGGGGAGACTATACCAAAGAGCGTGATAAGTGGCTGGCCGATATATCTCTGGATGATGCCATCGCTCAAATCAAGGCTGAAAAAATCAATACGCTACGAGGCACTTAACCATACTAATCGATCGAATTGTTAGAACGTGAGCGCTTCAATCATTTCCTTAGGTCGCTGCATGTCGACTCTCCGGTCAATTTCCCTACCGGAGCTTATCTTAACGAACGTCGGGGCAGCTCTAACTTTTTCGTGTTCATTGAGCCAGGCCATGACTTCCGGATTCTTCTCCCACTCGATTGTAATGAAGTTCATTGAGGGAAAGCGTTTCTGCGCTTTTAAAAAGTGAGGGCGTGCGGCTTTGCAGTCTCCGCATCCTTCGATCCTCACCATTAAAAGCGTCTCACCGGCTCGCGTGAGTACTTCTTGAAAAAACTGCTCATCCGTTACGTCCGGATATGTAAATTCTTCCTCTTGTTTTTGTCTGGTGAGGATTTTTTCTTTTAAACTCGGACTGCCTTCCGCACATTCCTCACACGGACTCGTGGAAGGCAGTGATTCAACGTATCCTATGGCGCTAAGCGCCGCTGTTATCCCTTGCCCGGTAGCAATACCGATCTGCTTGAACGGAACGTTGGTTACATCTCCGATCGCCCAAACTCCGTTGGCGGATGTTTCACCTAGCACTCCCACCGTAATTTCACCAAGTTTATTGGTTTCAACAAGGTCGGAGAACGGCTGAGAATTAACCGTGGCACCGATGCTTGGGAATACGCCGTCAACCTTTTCCTCCCATTCGTTGCCGGTCTTCATGTCCCTGAGTTTAATTCCCGTAACCTTTGTGCTGCCGATGACTTCAAGAACTTCAGTGTTTCTGATGATCTTCACATTGGGAAGGTTCGTAACTCTTTGCCTCAGGTCCGGATTGCCTGTAAAATCATCGGTGACTATTACTGCGATCACTTCGCCGGCGTACTTCATGAGCGTAAGAATATTTTCCAATGCCGTATTCCCACCGCCAATCACTGCAACTGTATCGTCTTTAAAGAAAGGGGCATCGCATGTTCCGCAAAACGCGATACCCTTGCCTTTCAGTTCTTCCGCGCCCGGGACGGGGAGGTTTTTCCGCTTTGCCCCTGTTGCGATGATAATCGCCTTCGTGAAAAAGACCATCTCGCCATCAATTGTTTGCGCGGTAACTTTGAACATTTTACCCGTCGCTTCGGCGGTGGAGACGATAAGACCCTTGACCGTGTAGAGGTATTCGGGGAATTTTGCCTGCAGGTTCTCGAAAAATCCAATCATACCTTCCTGAAATTCCTTACCCGACAAGGTTGGAATAAACGGCCAGTTGGTAATCTCGGGAGTATTGTCGCTTTGACCTCCCACCTCAGGTCCTATGGCGATCACATTGAGGTGTGCTTCAAGCAGATACACGAGTGCGGCCAATCCTGCCGGTCCCATTCCGATAACCGTTACATCATACATTTTCTTCTTTTCGAGCTGCTCCATTATGTATTCCTCCTTGCCATAAGCAATCCAGCCTCTTTTCGCAGCGACAAAGGCCGGCATTACCCTCTCGTCATGCCACGCCATTACGCCCATCAGGCTGTCTAAACGGATGGTATCGATGCAAAATGCGAGGATAGCCAAATGGCTTTATAGGGTCAAGAAAAAGAAAAAAAGGGACAGATTTATTATTTTGTCCAAGGCAGCGCAGAGGAAATCTGGTAAATAAATCTGTCCCCTTTACTGATGCGGTTCTGAGAGCGCCTGGAGGTGAGATTCCTCCGGGCTAGTCACCCATTCGACGTATTCCTCAATGCTGATCAGAGCGAAGCCTGCCTTTGGCTTGAGTTTTCTGCCTTTGAGAATTGCGGAAGATTATATCCTGTGGTAAGATCATGATCAAATAATGGAGGTGTGTTATGCACAGCACAAAGGACATCATTCAGGAGGCATCCGCACTCCCAGTGGAGGAGCGCATCATTGTGGTTGACTCACTCCTTCGCACATTGAACATCCCGAACCCGGACATTGACACGGAGTGGATAGGGGTTGCCAAACGTCGGCTTGCCGAACTCCGCTCCAAACGTGTCAATCCCGTTCCAGGCGATCAGGTCTTTGCGAGAATCAGGGAAAGTTTTAGACGATGAAATTTGATTTTCATCCGGAAGCTGAAACGGAATTCCTTGAGGCCATCGCGTACTATGAAAGCTGCTCACCGGGATTGGGAGAAGATTTCTCTCTGGAGGTCTATTCCACCATACAGAACATCCTTTCTTATTCGTATGCATGGCCGATTGTTGAAGATGATATCCGCAGATGCCTGACCAGTCGCTTTCCATACGGAGTTCTATACAACATAGAATCCGATTTTGTTTACATCCTCGCGGTCATGCATCTTCATCGGCACCCGGACTACTGGAAATCCAGACGATAGACGGACAGGATCGCGCTGCACGGCCAGCAACTTCGCCGCCGGAACCGGGCAAAGCGTCTGTCTGGAGTGGTGTTTTCCAAGCTTAAAATGCCCATTTTGCCATGGAAATGGACTTGTTAAGACGGGAGATTCCGGGGTCATGCCAAGAGCGAATCGACACTGCATACCCGGTCATCCGCGAGGAACCATGCTCCTATGTCCCTGCTCGGGATGAGCCCGGCAGGGACTTCAGGCTATAATGTCTGGGTGACGGAAGCAATGGTTATTGCCAAAGCAAGCTAGAAAAAGGGGACAGATTTATTATTTTGTCCAAGGCAGCGCAGAGGAAATCTGCTAAATAAATCTGTCCCCTTTACTGCTTTACTTCAAGAGATTTTTGTATGCATTGACAATGTACCCCATTTGCGCTACATTTCAGAAAAATCAAATGGAGGTTAACCATGGGCAAAACATCAACTATAAGAGCCCGAATTGAGCCTGATCTAAAGGACAGGGCAGAACACATATTTCACCAGCTTGGACTAACCACAACTCAAGCAATAACCCTGTTTTATAAGCAGGTAGAATTAAAAAAGGGGCTTCCTTTTGATATCGCAATTCCTAATGAGATCACACGTCGGACGTTCAACGAAACGGATGATGGCCGCGACCTGATCATTTGCGATAACACAGACGATATGTTCAAAAAGCTTGGAATCTGATGCTGACTCCGGCCTATACACGACAGTTTGAGAAAGATAGCAAGCGGATGAAAAAGCAAGGGAAAATCCTTGATAAGCTTAAAATAATCATCCGTACTCTATTTGCGGAGACCCCTTGATCCCATCCATCGTGACCATAAGCTGGTCGGCAACTGGAAAGGGCGACGGGAATGCCACATTGAATCGGATTGGCTGCTGATTTATAAAAACGAATTTGATCGCATCATTTTCGAGCGCACAGGAACACACGCTGACTTATTTCAGAAATGAAGTTTAAAATATGCGTGTGGGGGACTTCAAACTATAAAGTCTGGGTGACGGAAGCAATGGTTATTGCCAATGCCGCCCGTGCCCATTTAAATCTTTCCTTGGTGGCATCAAAATCCGGACCTGAGGTGATAAATGCCGCCGTGCCCTTGATCAGAAAGCCCGTGCCGGGGCCGTTTTTGCCGGCAACCTTGCTGCTGCCCATCGTAATCAATACCTGATCGTTTACGGCGATGTTGGCCTCCGTCAGGTGCATATAACCGGCTGGAATCAACAAACGCCCATCGTCCGTGATCCGTATGTAACTGTTCCATGTGTTAACCATATGCGGGCCATCTTTGCCCAAGGTGGCAATAGCAACCACCCCATCCTTTTTCAGAACTTCAAGCATTTTTTCCGGAATCATCGTGACTGCCTCCATCGGGTTGTGTGGTTAAGAAATGTGGCGCGTAAATGCGCCGGCATTGTTCATACAAATTTCACAAGTTGCAAGGCGGCAGATTTTCTTTGACGCCATGCAAAAGTTTTCTTAGACTGATTTCATACATGCAATTGACTACTTGTGATGATCGGGAGTGCGATGTTCATTCTAGACAATAATGACCCAAACCCGTTATACAAGCAGCTTTATCATCAGATCAGAGAGCACGTTCTGGCCGGGAAACTGACCGCCGATTCCAAGCTCCCATCTGTCAGGACCCTGGCAGGCGAGCTTTCAACCAGCCGCAACACGGTAGATACAGCTTACCAGGAATTGTACGCCGAAGGATATATCTACAGCAAACCGCGCAGCGGGTATTTTGTTTCGGCGCTCGTCCAGGATGCGGCACCGTTATCTTTGTCTCGGGAACCGCGTAATTGTAACCGGCTTCCTGAGCCCCCGAGGCACTACGATTATGATTTTCATCCCGCACGGCTCGATCCGGAGAGTTTCCCCGCGCCCTTATGGCGCAAGCTTTTCTTGGAAACCCTGCGCGAAAGCTCCAGGAAGCTTGTCCAGTATGGTGATCCCCGGGGAGAATGGGGGCTGCGCTGCCTCATTCAGCAATATCTGGAACGTTCGCGCGGTGTGCTCTGCGATCCGGAACAGATCGTCGTCTGCGCCGGACTTCAGCACAGCCTGGACATCGTCTCGCATTTGGTGAAAGGCAGCCGTCCCGTGGTTGCTGTCGAGAATCCCGGCTACCACCTGCCGCGTGCCGTTTTCCGAAACCATGGTTTTGAAATTATACCCATACCCGTCGGACCAGGCGGACTTGACGTGGATATCCTCAAAACCAGCAGCAGCACCATCGCCTATGTTACCCCCTCTCACCAACTCCCCATGGGCTGCGTGATGCCTGTTTCCAACCGATTGAAATTGATCGATTGGGCCGATTCAAGCGGAAAGCTGATCATCGAAGACGATTACGACAGCGAACTACGCTACCATGGCAAGCCGATCCCCTCCTTGCAAGGGCTGCGCCCACATGGGAATATCATCTATTCCGGAACTTTCTCCAAGATCCTGTCTCCGGCACTGCGCGTGAGTTACATGGTGCTTCCGCATGCACTCCTTGCCGCGTACCGCGGACTTTTCCAGGATTATTTTTCCTCGGTTTCGCTTCTGGAGCAGAGAACCCTTGCCAAATTCATGGAGCAGGGGCACTGGGACCGGCATGTGCGGCGGATGCGAACGATCTATAAAAAGAAGCACGATACGCTGCTCCGGGCTGTCGCGCATCATTTCGCCGTTCGGGCCGTTATTATCGGACAGGGAGCCGGGCTCCACGTCGTTTTACAGTTGCCCATCGATGCTCCCGGGGAAACGGAGATCATCAACCGGGCCCGGAAAAAGGGAATCCATCTGTTTCCGTTCACCGCCACCCACGCTACCGGAGAGCCCGCCTCAACGATGTTACTGGTCGGCTTCGGCGGGTTGGCCGCCGGCAAGATCGAGTCGGGTATTGCTCTGCTGTCGCAAGTCTGTCTTTGATCGGGCACCAAGACATCGCAGGCTTTCTATTTGATTAAAAGTATAGTCATAAATCTGCCGGAGGAGAAGGTGCAGTTTTGAATATAATTATAGGGGCAGATTCTTCAGTGACGTGAGCCCTGGCGACTGGTGAGATCAGTTGAAATCAAGATCGGGTTAACTCGTTTCATATTGGCGCGGGTGTCAATTATTTCTTGCCTTTTATACGCCAAAGGCGTATAAATAGACCATGTTCACTTTTGTGGAATCAAAATATTTTGAGCGATCGTTGCCTTATTACATGGACGATGACGACTATTCCGAATTGCAGATGTTCCTTGTTAATCATCCTGATGCGGGTGATATTGTACCTGGTTCGGGTGGTGTCAGGAAACTCAGATGGGGAACACAAAACAAAGGAAAGCGTGGCGGGCTTCGGGTAATATATTATGTCAGATACAATCCAAATGAAATATGGCTTCTGGCGTTGTATTCCAAATCCAGACAGGGCAATGCCCCGGCGCATATTCTAAAACGGCTGAAAGAGGAAATGGAAGATGAGTAAAAAACTTAACAATAAAGAACTTAAAGAATATGAAAATGGGCGGGATATCTGGCAGGAAATTTTTGATGGCGTCAAAGAAATCAAGTCTGGCGGAGGGAAAAGATATACTGTTGAGCCCAAAACGCCGGCAGCAAAGGCCAGGTTAAGCGTTGGACTTTCACAGGCTAAGTTTGCAGAGCTTCTTGGTGTATCAAAACGAACGCTGGAACAATGGGAGCAGGGGCGCAGAGATCCATCCGGTGCAGCAAAAACGCTTATTAAAATAGCGCAATTACATCCTGAATCGCTTAGAGATATTTCTGTTGAATAATTCTCAGGCGAAAATGGAGACAGATTCCTTCTGCTTGGGTATACTTCTCAGCTTCGGCTCATGATGGTCTGCCATTGCTATCGGTAAGGAAAGTGGGGACGCTGTTAACATTTTAAGTTGAAGCCACTTGTGTTATGGAACGGTGAAGGAATTGGGTGTACCTATCGAGCACTGAAGCATGACTCGGCTGCGGGAGTGGCATGGCGAGGGTATGGCGATTGTGCAGGAAAGTGGATATGAAGATAAAATATCAATTCTCATATTGCCTCCTTTCCGTTGACGGTTTTCAGTTCAAGAGGCGATTCTTCTCGGCGCACTTGCGATTTTAATGACGTTTTCCGGTCATTTCAGGAGTGTCATCATTCCAAGTTTCTGTTTTCCCGAATCACATACCCCATTGCCCGATATCCGCGCTGACGCTTTTCCCACATCCGGGCAAGTTGCGGGTTGTCGTGCTCGACGTAGTCATAGATGCGCACATTCTTCTTGTCGGCATGTTCCCGGTGCAGGCGGCCCGCATACTGCTGAAGGGTTCCCTTCCAGGAGATCGGCATGGCCAATACCAGGGTGTCGAGAGGGGGATGGTCGAAGCCTTCACCGATCAGGCGTCCGGTCGCGAGCAGCACGCGGGGGGCGGACGCATCCAGCTCGAAAAGCGCTGAAAAAATGGTGGTACGCTGTTTTTTCGACAAACGGCCATGAAGAACGAAGCAGTGCTCGATTTCTTCCCTGATGAGTTCATGCAGCATGTCCAGGTGTTCGGTCCGTTCGGTAAGCACGAGGATTTTACGGCCTTCGTGGTAGGCCGAGAGAATATCGCGGGAGATACACTGATTACGGCTTGCATCATTTACCAGAATGCGGAATACATCTTGAATCCCCGCATTGAATGGCATCTCAGGTGCGCTCATTTTCCGCGGCCAGACCTCCAGTTCAGTGGGAGCGCTATCCGGCCTTTTGGCGCTGTGCCGTATGGGACCGCACTGCATGAAAATGATCGGCTGGTGCCCATCACGCCGGATTGGCGTGGCTGTGAGACCAACGACATATTTTGCTTTTGCCTGTTTCAGGATCGCTTCGAACGAGAAAGCGGACAGGTGGTGGCACTCATCGACAATTATCTGACCATAACCGTCGAGCAGTTCCGTAAGATCATCCCGGCGAGAAAGCGACTGCATCACGGCGATGTCGATCTGGCCGGATGGTTTTTTCTTGCCTCCGCCGATTACGCCAAGTGCTCCTATAGACAGGTCAAGGAATGTTGTCAACCGCTCCTGCCATTGCCGGAGAAGCTCGGTACGGTGTACCAGGATCAGGGTGCTGACCTTGCGTTTTGCGATCAGCGCGGCGGCGGAGATGGTTTTGCCAAATGCCGTGGGTGCGCACAGCACGCCCACGTCTTCTTGAAGCATCGCCTTAACGGCCGCTTTCTGGTCGGCGCGCAACTCCCCTATGAATTCTACAGAGATTGGGCAGCCCGCAATCCGTTCATCACGGAGTACCACCCGAATTCCATGGGTTGCCAGTAATTCAAGGATGGCATCCAAACAACCCCGTGGCAGGCCGATATGCTGGGGGAAATTTTCGGCGCAAACGATGATCCGTTCCTTCCCCCAGACCGAGAGGCGCATGGCCTGGGCTTTATAGAATTCCGGGTTCTGGAAAGCGGCCAAACGGATCAGCCGGTTGGATAGCGGCTGCGGCAGTCCGGTCTTGGCGATAAATATCTGGTTGGCCACCACCAGTTCCAGTGATTCCGGAAGCGGGCCGGAAATCCGGGTGGTGTGAGGTGCGGGGCGCTTCCACGGCTTGCTCTCCTCTTCGTCCGTTACAAAAGCAACATCAAGGGGATTTTCGCCGCCGGTTGTCCGAAAAATGGCACTTTCGATATCAATTCCGGCCATGGGAACGATTGAAGCCAGAAACGCCCACTGGTCCGGATAGGGAACGAGATCCTCGCTGACGAATATGCTGTGTCCCTTTTCGCGGGGTTTGTTCTGAAGGGGCAGCGCGATCAGGTTTCCGAAGCCGCCTTTGGGCAGGGTGTCCTGATTGGGGAACAAGCGGTCGTAGCTGGTGAGGGCCAACTGCCGGGTGCGGGCAGGTATGGCTGATCAGCGCAGCGCCCAGTCGCCGGGCTTCCCGGGCCGAAACGGCATCGGTAAAAAAAATCCAGACATGTGCCCCCTTGCCTGAACGGGATATCTCAAGGGCGGCGGGGATTTCCAGTTCCCGGCACGATTGCATGAACGCTTTGGCATTTTCCTGCCACTCGGTTTTGTCAAAGTCGACGGCCAGAAAAAGACAGGTGTCATCGGAGAGTAACGGATAGACGCCAACCGTATGCTTGCCGGTCAGGTGATTGCGGATCACGTGATCGGTGACCGGCAACAGCAACCGTTGCTCACAATCGCCGCACTTGATGCGCGGCTTGAGGCATACACCTGGCTTCCATTCGTTACCGCAGGCCGGAGAATAACCTGCTGTGCCCTTGACCGATTCCCATCGGACCGGATAGACATCGGTGCGACCCCGAAACAGATGGCGGAAAAGCGCGATTTTTTCAGTTTTTGTGAGTTCTTTTTCAGTTGGAGTGAACTGCTGGGTTGGGGTTTCTGAAACCTGATCCTTGGGGATCTCGACAAGAAGCTCTTTGGGGGCGGTTTTATCCCAGGGGATGCCGTGAGCTGCCAGCAATGATTTGAGGCGGGCATTCTCTTCACGTAATCGGCATAGCTCGTTCTGCAACTCGCCGGAAACGTCAGAATCCGATGTTGAGAGTTTATCCCAGTTCATATCATTGGCTGTTATCACAAACCGTGTCGCGAACCCGTCGCAAGGTTTGTCGTGTATCTGTCACCAGCAGGGAGGAAAGTAGGGACGCTGTTAACATTTTAAGTTTACACCCCTTGTGTTATTGATGGAATTGGGTGTACCTATGTCTTACCTGGTGCGTAAACTCGGGATATCCATTCCGTCAATCAGTGATTCCGTTAGCCGTGGTCACAAGATTGCTGAGAAAAAAGGTTTTTATTATTGGAAACTTAAAAACCTTACAGCGTCCCCAGCGTCCCCGGTAATATGGAAGCAATGCGTTGGCATCGGGATAATGCGTTTATCCGTTATGCCACCGCTTTATTTTCCTTTAATATAAGGTATTTGGCGTTCGGTTTCAATCATTTTTTTATGAGGTTTCTGACTGATTTTCCGGGGACACTTTACTGAATTCAAGCTGTTTCAGTACGTTGTCAAAATCGCTCTCAAACAGGTGGTCCTGCACGATACAGTATTTCTCGGATACGCTTTCGGCGTGGGCTTTGGAAATTTCCGGTCTTGGCGATAAATTAAGATTGTATCAGAGGCGTTGGGTTTGCCGCCTCATGCTCGCGCATTTGTGGTCGAAAAACTTATTGAGAGCCTTGATGCTTCCCATGGGGAAGAGATTTCCCCCGTCTGGCGCGAGGAGATTCAAAAGCGTTGTCGGGAATTGGATGCCGGTCTGGTTGAACTCGGAGATGCGGCGGTTTGGTATGAATCCCAGCAGGCAACCCTCGGAAAACGCTTTGTCACCAGTCAGGAATGTGCATGTAAGTTTCCCAAATGTTCCCGCACCCACATTCTGATTAATGTTGAAACTCCAAGGCCCTTTTCGCCGGCAACTCTTTTGAGTTCACCGATCGTTGCCTCATCAAGTCGCAAAGTCACAACCCGCTCTTTCTTAAATACCAAATCGCCGGGAAGTGGTAGAAAGTCTTTTATCCGTTTTGCATGATCCAGATCGACATCGGCGGGTTCATCCGTGTACTGAATTTTCTTTTTCATAAATCTTTTTTCCTTTCCGCCAGAAGGCAGCACCAAAAATTCTGATTTTATCATCCCGGTACGTAAACCGTACGGTCATGATTTCACCACGAAATTTTCCCAGACAGAAATAACGTTTTTCAATATCGCTGTGACGGATATCTTCAAGGATAATACGGTTGTTGTCCTGAAATGCATATTGTGCATCAACAAAAGAAACACCATGCTTATTGATATTTTCCTGATTTTTATTTTCGTTCCAGGTGAAATCCGATGTTTTCATGATGCTAATGTAATACAAAAGAAACTTATTTTCAATGTTTCTCTTTCCCGAAAAGGGGACTGATTTATTTTGTCAAATGGAAATTGTCTTGTTAAGGGTTATGCATGCCAAGAACAGCACGAAATAGTTCGTTTAACTCGGGTGTAAATTCCGCTGCGCTCGGTTTGTACCGGTTATTTGCAGCGTTGTGTCTCGAAAGGACAAATAATGAATAATGTTTTTACCGCATTATGTATCGGGGTTATTGCTGGGATAGTAGATGTTACACCAATGATAATTCAGAAATTGGATAAATTTTCCTGCATTTCCGCCTTTATTCATTGGATTGTACTGGGTCTGATTATTCCATATGTAAACTGGAATATTTAACCTTGGTTAAAAGGATTTGTAATAGCGGAGCTAACCACTATTCCCATTATGATAATAGTATATCCACAAGATCCAAAGGCCTTAATTCCGATTTTTCTCGATCTCATTGGAAGATCCTTGAAAGCTTATACGGACGATTACGGTTTGGCTGTTCCCATGGAGTGCCATGTGACAACTGCGGAAAAATAAAGAGGAACACTACTTCCAGGCTATAACGGTTGTGGAATTCCCGGGGGAAGGGAAGGGCATTGGTAAGCGGCTTTATTGAATTTTCATTCTGGTTCACATATGCCGCTCCGCGGCTAATTTTTATAGACAAACCTGTTCCATAGAAAATCAGAGCGTTGAGAGTCACCCGAACGCGAGATATTCATAAGGGCAGACAGTGAATCATCCCCGCAATCGTCATTAAAGTCCCTGCCAATCTTCCTGATTAGGAAGACCACACCAGGATATGATTCGAACTCTATGGGAATATTCTGAGGTGGCACACAGACATCTGGTGAGAAACCTTCAGGCATTATAGTACTCTCGCCTTTGGAGGTGTTGACGGCGACCCATTTTGAATCCATCTTGATCATGACAAATTGATGCCCGTTAATTGTCTTCTTGTGGTCTTCCGTTTCCATGGCTTTATTGTAGTCGTCGGCCTTACACGAGATAACGTAACGCAAGTCTTCGGGATTTCTTACTAAACCAAGCGCTTTGACTACCGCAATGAAAGCTCTGGCATAATGGGTGCAACCGAAGGCGGCTCTTGATCCGATTATTTCCTCGGAAGATGGGGCAAAAAACACGTCGGCACGGTTCGTTTGCATAAATTG
The DNA here is from genome assembly GCA_016219185.1 of Deltaproteobacteria bacterium. Lineage (GTDB taxonomy): Bacteria > Desulfobacterota > Desulfobacteria > Desulfobacterales > Desulfatirhabdiaceae > RAAP-1. The sequence goes on along the minus strand of JACRBZ010000085.1, from coordinate 36,834 downwards.
CTCATGCCAATGGCGAAGAATCTGTTCCTTTTCAGGTGGAAATCTCAATGTATACAAGAATCCAAGTTTGATTTTATCCAGCATGCCATAAATGAAGAAATCCATCGGATCGAGCTTATTTATGCTGATCCCTTTTTCCGAATTCGTCAGAATGTCGGAAAGCTTAAGGAACAACGACAATTCGTCGTCATTGTGACGGGAATCGAGAGCCGGTTTCACAATTCTTGTTGAATACTCGATAGTATTTGGCCCTGCAACCAACAAGGACCTATCATTTTCGGAAAAAACCGGGCCGGCAAGGCTTAAACCAAAAAGACTCAATATCAGAACGAGTATTGCTTTTCTTGTTTTAAAAACCAAACAAGACCTCCTTGCAATGCAAAGGGCAAAATGGAGTTCATCTTCTCCACACTTGCCAACCAAAAAGGGTGATAACTTCCATATCCATCGGTTCGGTCCAAGAATGTTTTCGCTATCCCAAATACAGGCCTGCTTCAAATACGGCCGCAAGCATCGTCAGGGGTCGATATCCCGATACTCGAGAATGTCTCCCGGCTGGCAATCCAGGAATTTGCAGATGGAATTCAAAGTCGATAAACGAATTCCTTTCACTTTTCCCGTCTTGATCAGCGATAGATTCTGCTCGGTAATTCCGACATACTCGGCCAGATCTTTGGATTTGACTTTTCGTCTGGCGAGCATGACATCCAGGTTTATGATGATGGCCATATTGCGTCCTAAACGATAAGCGCTTGGTCCTCTTGGATTTTTCTGCCCTCATCCATTACCCAGGAGATGATGAGTACCACAACGCCCACGAACACCCCGGTGAAGTCTCCCGAATCAAACATCACGGCGATTATTCTTCGGCCGGGTGGATTGTCCAGGGTCAGGATGACACTCAAAAGTGTCGTCCTGACGACGTCGCAGGCCGCCCAAACGATCAAAGTCCGCCCCAGGCTGCGAAAACAGCTCACGTTCTGTTCCGTGAATATCAATCCGTTTTCGTAGAGAAAAAACAAACTTCTGAGTTTTTTAAGACCAAAAATCATGGCGCTCAATGGAATTAAATCGGCCAGAAATGCAAGCAGGCGAGTCAGACCCGGGAGATCGTGATTCACGTGAACCGGAAGAGGCATCATCGGCGCCATGGCATAGAGTCGGTTGAAGAAAATCCAGATGAGCCCGCATACTATCGGCAGACAGTAAATGAGTCCCGTGCAGATCCGCCTCAGTTTGATGCTTAAAGTTGTGATACGCCGAGAGTTATCCATGGACCAATTCCTCCTCCCCGTTGGTAGTTTTGCCGCAATCATCGCACAACAACCGCCTGATATCGATCTTTGATCGACTGCGTTTTTACGAATCTGCAATTTCCTGGTTCAGAATCACTTTGTTTCCGGAAAAGCCGAATATTACAAACCAGGCATCCCAGCCCTCGCAGTTGACTTTTAGATCGTGTTCCGGATTACTTTGTTTCGAAGATGCGTCCCGGTAATATTTATATTCGGGAGATTGCAGCTCCAGTCTCGTATCAATGATTTTATAGCTCAACATATTGAAAATATCAAATTCCGGATGTGGAATTGGATCAAATTCAGTTCCACATCGCAGCCCGAGTTCAAAAGAATGCCATTTTTGGTATGTTTCCTTGCCTACGATTACGGGCAGATCCATTATTGTCCCGTTACGGTATATTGAGATGCCGATCTTTGTCCCCGGATCGCTTTTCTCTACCATCTCTCTAAGCTCCTTTACATTTTCCACCTTTTCATTGTTGATCCCGATAATAAGATCTCCCTCTTTCAGCCCTGCCATCATTATCGGTGTGTCATCATAAACCCTTGATACGAACACGGCGCTTGTCTGTTGTTGGCTTATCTCTTCCGGCAAGGCGGGGATAACGCCATCGTTGGTCTTGAAATAATTGGCATATATTTGTTTTAAAAATGAGGTGTCGGATTCCAGGTATTTTCCCCCGATCCAGCCCCTTTGATACGTTTCTTTTGTTGATGCGCAGCCCATGAGCAAAAACATGCAGGCACCCGCCAGCATCAGGGAAATTGGATACTTTCTCATAGTAGACATGCTCCTTTGTTTTGCTTGATATTAACGTGCAATGATCCCTCCAAATATTGATCTTTGACATTGACCGGTCTTTTACGCTTCAGGTTGACCGGTTATCTGAATCCGACATCTTCATTCGTGGTTTGAACAGTCAACAAGCGCAGAAATCCGCGAATCTGATTTTTTGTCAGTTTGTTTTGACTGTCAGGAAGTTTTTTGAAAAATGAGCGATCTCTAAACATCTCTATGCAGATTGCGGCAATATTCAGTTGGTCATAGACATAGTTAACGGCGGTTCCCGGCTCTTGGAAAAATGTCGATGGGACAAAGGGCCTCAAGTAGAATGGTACTCGTTGCCTTAAGATGCTTGCTGCGTCTTCGCGGTTAGTCAGCAGGAAATCAGGTCTCCCGTCATCTGGATCGGATATGGCTTCTGCGAACCCGTCGATGACGTTATTACAAAAAGTATCAACGGAGGGGTGAGTGCCTTTTCGTGATCCACGACCATTAAAGCATCCGACAGCACCCTGCATGAACCCTGCGCCACCCGAATGATAATCAAGGAGTATCCTGATATTCTTATGAGCTAAAAGAAAATCGCGAACAGCTCGCGTCTCACGTTCTGAAAAGGGTTTGTCACCGGCATAATTGGGGTTGTCCTTTTGGGAATAGTTTTTTGGCATCTCTGGCAACGATTCCGTTTCAAAGTGATATTCCCAGTTCCTGTTGAGATCTACTCCATACGTCGCCTCTCCGGTGCGTCGACGATTCTTGCGCCAGGAAAAAGGCTCTCCTGCGCCGGACAAATCGTAATCTACACCATCGGGATTCATCATTGGAATAATCCACAACTCAGTCTTTTCCAGAATGCGAGAAACGTTTTCATCGGTAGAGTAGTGATCGATCAGATATTGCATGATACCCATTGCAAGTGATGTGGTATCATGTTCGCCCGCATGTTCAGCAAAGATTGCCAATACTCCGGGTTTTGTTTGGATTGGATTTGCTCTTTTGCCAATCTTTATAGCCATGATAGCTCTTCCTTCATGGGTATAGTCAAGAACATAAGTCTCAACAAAGGGAGCATTCTTTTCTGTCAATGCATGTAATTCATTGGTGATATGCTGATAATCGTAAAAATGTTCATTGACATTATGTGGTACCGTTGTGCTACAGCCTGCTATAAAGAGAGAACTTAGAAGCATGAACAAAGAATAGCAGGTTTGCATGTTGAACATTTATTTTCTTGTACAATTCTCCAGCCGCGTTGGGCTATGCATCATAGCCCAACATCTTTTTCTGCTGAGCAAGTGAACCGGTTTGCCCAACGAGGTTGTGATCATTGTCGGATTTCTCCGTGCTTTGCCCGACCTGGAAACGATAACTATAAGGACGCCGCGCGGAACTTCAGGTAATCTTCCACGCATTGCTCCGGCCGTTCCATCATCGGTACATGGCCGGTGTCCGGCATCGCAATGACGCGCGAGTGCGGCATGAGCTTATGGAGAATCTCGGCGGACTCAACGCTGAGCACCTGGTCCCGCGCACCCCAGACAATCAAAGTCGGAACAGGCAGGCCGGTGATGCGTTTTTCCACGCGGTCGGATTCGAGCAGCCTGGAGATCTGCTCCTCCAGAGCATTGTTCCTGATGCGCTCCTGCGCAAGCACCTGCATCATTGGCCATGGAATAAAGGGCGGATTGTACATGACTAATTTAAGTACTTGTGCAAACTCGTCTACGCTTTTTGGCATCAGTTGGTTGCGCCCCGTCTTGGCAATGGTCTTCATGAGTTCAGTCTTGGGAGCACTCCAGACGCCCGACGGATCGAGCAACCAGAGACTCGCGACCTCGGCAGGGTAACGGGCCGCATAGGTCATCGCAATCTGACCGCCCATGGAATTGCCGCCGAGATGCAGACGCGCGATACCCAGGGCATGCGCAAAAGCACGCAGCCGTTCCGCCTGGGCGGGCGGCGCGTAGTCCGCTTCCAGCGGATGCGAGGATTCGCCGGAGCCGATGTTGTCGGGTACGATGACACGATAATGCGGCGTTAGAAAATGCGCTACCTTGGTGAAGCTGTCTTTATTGGCGCCTAAACCGTGCAGAAGCATCAGCGTTTCGCCCTTGCCCCCTTCCAGATACACATAGTGCAGTCCGCCCGGCAGGTCGATCTCCTTACGAAGGAGGCTGGATCGATTGCGCTCCGCGTTGATGGCAAAGCTGGTGGCTTTCTCCGGCGCCCAGTAAACAAAGCCAATCACGCCGATAACTACTCCGATAACAAGGACAGCTATTGCAGACAACACGAATTTTGCAATACGCATCGTATCTCCTCTCTATCCGCGTAGTAAAAAAAATAACTTGCGGACTGATGCACCAAAAATTAAATTTTCGTTGAATCGAAAAAGTCGATGGCAACTATTTTTTCAAATTTCTTTTGTCTGCCCATTAAGGGAATTGTATAATTACGCTTGGGTGAGGGTTAGGTTTAGCAAACATCAATCAAAAATTGACCCACCTCAGTTTGTTTAAAAGTTCTCCGGACAGGCAGTGCCTATTGGAATGAAAAGAGCTTACAGGAGTGCGTTGATTGAGTCAAGATAAAATATTAATCAGCGATAAATAATGATTGTTTAACAATCATTATTTATCGCTGATTAGGAAATGATCTCAAGCGGCGAAAATAATGCCGATATGCGGATAAGCGATTTCAAGATGGGAGCTTCACCGATTTGAACATGGAATTACCGATAGCAGACATAAGGCACTTCGAAGCCTTCAATTGAGGAGACGCGCCTGAATCCACTTCCGTCATATTCCATCAAGCCGCAAAGCGCGTATCCCTCGTCATTTGGAGGTTTTCTCCGTGGAATGCACTCTGAGCTTGCCATTGAAATAGATATCTTTAACGTTTTTCGCTTTCCCTTCAACCCACGGATCAAGGCCCATCTTCTTGATCAGGCATAGATTAAAGAGCTTTGTATTATGTTGTCTCGTAGCTGCTTGATCTGCATAAGGATGAAGATGGTCGCAGGGAAAATCCGAACACTCGAAACAAAAGGTGATGCCTTTCCGTTCGGTGCATCCGTAGACATCACAGGGTTCGGTCGAACCCAGAAAAGCGATGGTACCGTGTGCATTTCTGCAGCCCTCGCATTTTGCTCTTTCGATGGGCAATCCAAGTTTTTCCGAGATTCCGGCCCTCAACTCGGTATCCTCGTTTGCCAGAAACAGAGGACAATTGAAGCAATCCAGGCCGCACGGTGAAGTCATTTGATGGTAGTCCATAATCATCCTTTGGTGAGAACAGGTTGAAGGTTAACAACAAACTCGCATACATCATCGCCCCGGGCAATGGAGCGTTGGATCTCAACCGGAACCGTCTTTCCCATTACTTTGGGAAAAACCGTTTCCATCATTCCCTGGGAACAATAGCATTGGAGGGGATGGAGCACGATCATTCCGGAACGAACAAGTGGGCAGCCACATTCATGGAAAATGCCTCTGACCGTGTCGCCTTCGAATTCCCATTTTCCTTTGAGGCCGCGTTGATTTCGGATGTCGTTCCAGGCACCGATGAGATCTTCGATTGTGTCCGCCTTCTTCCCGTGCTGATTTTCGCAAAGTGACAGCAGGTCAGAAGCGCATCTAATACCAGCCGGCTTCATTAAAGCGATTTGCAGATCTTCACCAAGCTGATTGATGCTTTCGTGTAAAGATGCGACCCACTGCCTGTACTTATTGACGGGAATACTCATAACTGCCTCCGGCTCATGTTAAGCGTGCTCAATTCAGATTCGTCCCCAATTTCCATCCCGAGGGATTATAATGCATATTCCTCATATTTATTTTCACAGGGCGGTCCAGCGCAGATATACATCTTTCGTTCCGCCGGAAGCATGATGAAGGATGCCTTTGACATGGATGCGAATTCCTGCGGTTTTGAGCCGTCCACATGTCGGCAGATCGAGTTGGGATATCCCTCGTGATCGGCAAGGAAAGTCATCATAATTTCCGGCGTCAACGCGCCGTGATGCTGCGCCATGAGACGGCGAAGCCGCGGCGCTCGCTGAAATGAATCGGTAATAAAAATGTGCGCGCCGTCATTTTCCGCATAATCACGGGTTTCATAGTGATTGGCGTGGACGAGTATTCCTTGTTTGGGCTCCAAGACCGTGTATCGGTCATAGATGCTCTCAATCCCCAAGAGATTGCCCCCTGCGTCAGCCAGATGGTAATATCCGACTCCCCGCGCGGAATTCCGCAGGACCTCGAAAGCATCCGCAAAGAATTTCTGCCGCATTGCCTTAAAAAGGTAGAATGCAAGCGGAATATGGTTTGTCACCGGCCCCATGGGCGAAATCGTCAAATTGGCACAGTTGCCGATGCCGGCCGAGGTGAGACTATAGCAGGGCGTGCCGAAAAAAGTAATCGCCATCTGCACAAGGCCGTCCGAATGCCGGATTCGAAGAAGATCAAGCGGCGTATCCGGATGCCAGTCGATGTTCTGGCCGATCATGGTGATACCGTTTTTTGTGGCCGAACCTGTCGCGGCAAAAGATGTGCACATGCCTGCCAGATATGGATAATTAATGGTGATTTCCGTATAACAATGGATCGCGAAGGCTTCATCAAAGTCAATCCCCGCGCCGTCGGCCATCCCCTGGACACGATCGATTCCCGTCGGATCAAAGGCTCTTACGTTGGCAAGATACTTCTTGCTGCAGGCGACTACTCCATCCCGCCGGTCTGCTCGAAACGGGCTCATCTGAAGCCCTGCGATCAGTAAATCCATGGCCTTGTGGATGTTTTCCCGTGCCGCAATGCCATACTGTAGTCCGATTTCATAGGCCGTACCGCTGCATTGAATCATTTCCATCCTGTTCCTCCTGTTAGGTTAGGTTGTCAAGCTCTGTTCCAAAAAACATTTCACAATGGTATTCTACAGGGTGGCAGGCGTGATGAATTGTAAAAATGCGACAGACTGACAGCTTCAGGCCGCGCTCGGCAATCTTTCAGCCAACTCTTGGAAATCCTTTATAAAATGAGATTGATCCGCATAGCCGCAATCGTAAGCGATATTCGTAAGGGTTGAATAGCTGCCGTTTTTCAGTTTTTCGACGGCGTTTTGGAAACGAACAAGGCGGATGAACATTTTGGGTGAGATCCCCAGGTCTCTGAGGAAGGTCCTTTCCAGGGTCCGCATACTCGTCCCGACGCGACAGGCCAGATCATGGACTTTTATCCGGCCCTTGCACAACTCAATTAATTCCGTACAACGGTGGCAAAGACTCCGCCGTTCGAGGAGTTCAATGCCGGCTTTTTGGAAGATCAGTTCTATAAAGGCCCGTTTGGCATCGATTCCCCGGGCGCTGATCAGACGCTCGCTCAGCGAATCAATGCTCATTCCCAGCATTTTCGGCAACTCGATCATGGTATCAACGAGTTCCGTGGGTTGAATGTCGGCAAGTCTCGGCATCTTTCCCGTGCGGAAGCGGACGCCGAAATATTCCTTGCCAACGAAAATCGGAACAGCAGCCATCCGGGTATAGGGTCCGGCAAAAAGCAGTGTGCCACGGGAATCGTTTAGAATAAATACCAGGTCGAAATTACCGTCCGGAAGGATTTCAAATGTTTTAATATTAGGGGTGTCTTTGTCCGAAAACCAGAATTTTTCGATTAACCCGCTGAATACGCTGCTCGGTCTGCACTCCACTCCAAGACCCACGCGGTTTTCTCTGTGTAAAGCGTATGATTTTTGGCTCTCCATATTAAAAACCTGGCTCCTCGCTTTCTAAGGAGGGTAACCGGGATAAAATGTTACACCTCATGAGGGCAAACATTGTTCCATCGCCTCCCCCTATTATTCTGACTCCTGATCCTGATTAATAATTTCTTCTACTATTCCAACAGCATCCTCAACATATTTTATGCACTGAGTCAGTTTAATGTCTTTTGCCATGAATTCTTTAAGGCCTTCTTCGCTAAAAACATTGAGGCCAATTAGCTGGTGACAATTAAGATTGCCATGGCGTGCTTTGAATTTATCAACAAATGAACCGACTTTTTCAAAAGTGGTTTGAAAGGCCTCCAAATCATCAGAATCTGCCATACCATATTCCATACCAAGAACCATCAAGGCTCCGGTTACGGCACCACATTCCCCACCAAGTCCAGAACCTCCAGCGAGCGGGTTGCCTATTCTACGGGCAAGAATCGGATCAAGTCCATAATCTTCTGCAAATGCTTCCAATATAACCTGAGAACAGTGAAATCCTTCTGTGAAACGTTTTTTGGCTAAGTCACATTTTGTTGTCATTATTTTTTCTCCTTTTTAAAAAATACATTTTTCACCAATACCCTACCAATCAAAATAAATTGACAAGATGACAATTTTTAAATAATAATATCAATCGATAATTTTAGTCAAACGGAATATATCGATGGTAATAATCAAAAAAAACGAACGGAAATTGAGCAAATGGAACTGCGCCAACTTAAAACTTTTCTAACGGTAGCACGATTATTGAGTTTTAACCGTGCGGCCGAAACCTTGAACTATGCGCAATCAACTGTTTCATCTCAAATCAAACTCCTTGAAGAAGAATTCGGGCAACCGCTCTTTGATAGACTAGGCAAACGCATACACCTCACCGAAGCAGGGCATATGCTAATTCAATATTCTCAAAAAATGTTAGATATTGAGAAAGAAACATTGGCTAAAGTGTCGGGCTGGGAAGAACCTCATGGATCATTATCGATTCGTATGCCACAAAGCATTGGAACTTACTTTTTGCCATCTATTTTGAGTAAATTTCAAGCCAACTTTCCAAAGGTCGGATTTGACATTAGTACCTGCGCATACGAGGGATTAATAAATGAACTTAGGACAGGAATAATTGATGTGGCATTCCTATTGGCAGACTCTGTTCCTTTCTCCGAATTAAAAACAGAACTTTTGAGGATTGAACCTCTTGTTGTCGTCTCAAGCTCAGATCACCCTATAGCCGAACAATATAATATGCATATCTGTGACCTGGCAGGCCAGTCGATTTTTTTACCAAAACATGATTGTAGTTATAAAATGATATTTGAGCAAATTTTAACGGAGAAAAAAGTTGAATCTGTAACATTTATAGAGATAAATAGTCTTGAGACCATTAAACAATGTATTTTAAACGGGCTCGGAATAGCAATGATTCCTCTGATGGCTGTAAAAAAAGAAATCGCACAGAAAGAAATGACAATTCTACCATGGCCGGAAGAGACATTGGAAACTGCAATATTAATGATTTGGCACAAAGACAAGTGGATTTCCCCAACTTTGCAGGCTTTTATGAACACGGTCAAGGAAGTTGTGAAATAACAATAAAATAACGTTGGAGTTCAGGGGCCGCCGACCTCAGGGAGGGAACCGGGACTTGCTTCGGCGGTCCGCTGAAACGATGCTCTTTGCCGCTAAAAACAGATGTGCCCTTGATACCCTCGAAGCGGCCGATTCCTTTCACGATAATTCCCTGTCCATCGGAAGTAGGGAGTCCATCTTTGTCCGCTGTTGTCTCTGCTTTCCAGGAGAGAAAGACACAAGAACCGTCATCAAAAGCAAACACTGAGAAATAGTTTCGAACTAACAGCCATGCCCGGTGCGGGCAAAACGAAGGATGAAAATTGGTCATTTTCATATAAAGAAATATTTCGTTTTATCCCGGTATCATAAGAAAACTTCCGATTCCGCTACCACGAATAAACCATTACCATCTCGATCTGATCATTCTTTGCATATCTGCCGAAGATCGACTGCGGCGGGCCGTCCAACAGCAGCCCGATGATGCCAGCCTTCCATGAATCGTTAAAAACGTAATACATACTTGGCCGGACCATGCTTGCGCCATGTTCGGGATTGTAGGCCAGATTGAGGTTCGTTTCGATTTTCTGGTTCATCCACTGGACCCTGAGGTTGGCCAAGAGTATGGTTTCGATCTCTCGCTCAAACAAGGTGGCGGGCCTGTCAACGATCACTGTCTGCTGCGCCTGCAAGGTGAGCATGCAGTCCTCGATAAGGCGATAGTCCGCCGCAATGCCATAGTCGATAGTATCTCTTTCTATCTCGACAGGGTTCAGGGGAGTTACGCCGGGCACAAGTACATCCGGATATCCCCATAGCTCCTGTCTGATATCGAAGGCCCTGCTCAGCGTATATGCAGCCTCTCCCCTCAGGCTCCAGTCGCCTTTCACCGCGGCTCCATCCAGTCCTATGGATGTGATCTTATGAAACGAGGGAACAAATCCCGGATCGATGACAAGCCCTGCCTGGGATTCCATGACACGAAGCGCCGTGGTTTTGAACACGGGACGCGGATCATAGCCATGGAAGAGATTCACCGCCCACTCGATTTCCCCCATTCGTTGAATACGAAACCCGGCGGAACCGTTTCCGAGCGTTCGGGAAGGCAGATCGGGCTCCTGCAAAATGACCTCGGCATCGGGAATATTCGACAGAGCGGTTCCCGCGGAAATAACCGACCAGCGCTCGTTGGGTTTGGGGAGTCGATAAGGCACAAGCCAGGGTACCCAAACCAGTTGGTATGTCCAGTCCATTCTGCCCATGGTTGCCGAAATTGATGGGACACCGATCTTTCTTTCTTCGATGGGCCTCACGATGAACTGCGTGTAATCCCAGGGATTGAAAAGATCGTTTACCGGATACTCGTCGAGCCTTCCCCAGGAAAAACGCTGAATCCCGACCCTCAGATCAAGGCTTGCGAGCGACCGCTCCACATAGAGCTCCTTGAATTCCAAATAGGGTGTATTATCCTGATAGACCTCATCGAAACTCTTGAGGATCGAATGATCCCGGCGAGGGCTGCGGACCGTTCCATCCCATCCTCCCTCAATCCACGAATGAACACGCCATTGCGACTTTTGTGCATCAAGCTGCATCCTGGCGGTCAGACTCGGGTCCTCTTTGACGCTATCCGGGTCTATCGCATACACGCCATGCAGGTCCAGCCTGCCAGAGATGGAAAAAACATCGTCAGCATGGAGAGGAATGGCGTTGGCAAGGATACACAGCGCAAAAAGCATGGAGCACTGCGAGAAGACAGTCTTCGCGCCGGCCGTTTTGCGCTCCGCGTGTGGGCTGTGCGCCTGGCGTTTTTCATTTCCCGGCTCTTTCGAGCGATCTCTGCGTAAAAAGGTCATCCGAAAAGGAAGTATGGTATTGGACGCTTTCAATAGTAAACTCCGTCTTATGCCCCGTCTTCATGTTCGCCATCAGCCCCTTGAATGCCGTGGGAATGTCGTCGATCACCCGCACATCGGAGAACGCCCCTTCGCGGTAGAGCTCCTTTTCCTGGTAATATTCGATCTTTAGATAGATCCATAGGTCTTTGGCCACCCAGGAAACATAGCGGGTATACTTCCGGTGGATCTTTGGAGTCACTTCGACAACAAAACACGGTTTTCCGTCCAGGATCTCCTCTCTCAAGATTTTGAAGGAATAATCGTCGAGGTTCGCCGGACCGCCGAAATCATCATATGAAAAGTCGGAACCGAAGAAGGAGTCGTCCTGCGAGCTCGTGGGAATACGCCGGATTTTTTTGAATTCCGGGAAATACGCCCACAGGTCCCGATCCGCGAAGGTGCGTGCATGGACCAGAAAACCGACATCTTTCAGATCGGGCGGTGTCTTGAAGAGCACAAGGCCTTTGTAGGCTTCTGCTTCGCCCTTCTTTCCGTAGGAGATAAGGGTACGATTGCGCGTGCCGCCGCCCTTGTCGAAGAGGATCATGGTAGCCGCCATCTCGTGGTCGATGGCCTTTACCGCCACCTCGTGCATCTTCTCGTAGACCTCCCGTCCCGACATGGCATGCGCGCAACTAATTGAAAGCAGTATAAATAACACGACATACCCTGCCAGAACGCGCGATCTGTAGTGCGAAACGCCACATCCGACATCCCCGGTTCGAAATTTCACATCCGATACGCCAGATCTATTCATAACTCAGTGCCTCCACGATATTGGTTTTTGCCGCCCGTCTTGCGGGATAGAAACCGGCCAGGGCCGAAAATCCGATAGAAAGTAAAAGCGCCCAGACCAGGGACGCATAGTGAATGTGATAGGTGATACTCGCGCCCAAATCGATCCGCCAGAATCCTTCAAGCTCGATCCACCCGATGAGCAGGCCGGCCGCTGAGCCAAGCACCCCTCCTGCGGCGCCGATCAGCGCCGATTCGATGATAACGATGCCGGAAATCTGGCTTCTTTTCATACCGAGTGATCTAAGAATTCCAATCTCGCGTGTCCGCTCGAGTACGGACGCAAGGAGAGTCACGATGATGCCGAAACCGGCTATGATCAGGGTGATGATATTCACCGCATTGGTCAGGGTGAAAGCACGATCCAGCATGATTTTTACCTCGTCCTTGAACTCCCGGACGGGCAGTGCAAATAGTTTTCTTTCCTTGCCGAATCGTTCCAGGATTGCCCCGCGCACTTTCGAAACATCTTCTTTTGCCTTTACGCGCACCTCGATGGTATCGATGAGATCATTCCGCCAGTGGTGCTGGTAGGTGTCGCTATCCATCCATATGACGCCCGCATCGGATGTATAGCTTACGACGATTGCCGCGACTCCGAAGCGCACGGGTCCGTGGGGGGTGGAAAGGATGAGGGAATCGCCCGGTTTTATCCGGTCGCGGGCCGCAAAGGCTTCATTGATGACGATATTGTCCTGGCGGGGCAAAAGCCGAAGCATGTCTTCCCTGCTGCCTTCCGCGATCATGGCCGGGCAGTACGCCATCCGGAGCGCCACGTCAAAGATCTCGAGCAGGACGCGCCTGCCGCCATAGTTCACATATCCTTTTCGAAAGGGTTCCGCCGAAAGCACACCCGGTACTTCCTCGATCTCTTTCATCATCTTACCCGGCATGGGAATGGTCGGAGATCCGCCCGAAGCCAGGGGATGTCCGGAGCTTACGAGGATATCCGCGCGGATGATGGAATCGATCCAGTCAAAAGTGCACCTGCTGACACTGTTAACCGCACTTGCCGAGCTGACGAACAGGGCAATGCTGTAGAAAATGGCTGCCACGGCCACGGCGTTCCTGGAGATGTTTTTCTCGAGGCTCATGCCCGCAAGCCTTCCTTCCGCGGCGAAGCAGAATGTCAGGAAACGATGAGAAAAGGCTAAAAACCACTTTAGAAATACCGGCGTAAAAAGCGATATGCCCAGAACAAGAAAGAGCGCAGCTCCCAGCGCGGTGGTGGAACTCCTGATAACCGAGGATGCATCCGCGGTCTTGTAGGCGGCCAGGATTACCACGGATAAAAGAATGCAGAGCGCGGAGGCAACCCCGGTCTTCCTGCTGGACAAAAACCCGTCTTCCGAATAGGCAAGAGCGCGTATGGCTGAAACAGGTGTGATCCGCGCGCTGGAAACTGCTGGGAAGAAGGCCGCGGCAAGGCTGGCCAGGATGCCGATACCCGCATCCTGGCCGAGGGATACCCACGACAGGGTGAGGTCGGTCACCGAAGTCTTTAAATAGAAATCCGTTACGCTTTGGGCAACCACGCCTATGGTCAATCTGGCAAAAACAAGGCCCAAACCTGTTCCCAGAAGAGAGCCAACCGCGGAGAAGGCTAAAGTTTCTCCGAGAAAGAGCCCGATGATTTCGCTTCTTCTCGCACCCAGGGCGCGCAGGATACCGATCTCTTTTTTCCGCTGAACCACCGAGATGGAAACGGCATTGTAGATCAGGTACATTCCGACGAACATCGCCATGAAGCTGATGAAACCCATGGTTTTTTTAAAGCGCATGAGCATGATCTCGACCTGTCGGGTCCTTCCGGCCGGCGTGTCTATGTTGTAGCCTTCCGGGAGCACACGCTGGATGCGCTCCTTTATGGCATCGAGGGTTTCTCCCGGAAGGAAGCTCACATCGATCCGATCGATCCGGTCTTGCTTTCCGAACACCATCTGGGCCGCATAGATGTCCATGACGGCGATGTCTCCCCCCGCCACCCTGGCCGGACCTTCGGGATCGAGAAGACCGCGCACATAGAATGTCTTGATTCCCTGAACGGTCTGGAGTCGTATCCCCTGATCCATCTGGATTCCTTCCCGTTCGGCCATGGCACGGGTCAGAAGAATGGAATCGGATTTGGCCAGAAACAGCAAGGGATCGGGGATATCGGCGGTCTCATCCCTTATGCTGTAGTTGCGGATCTTGTGGTCCTGGAGCACATCGACGCCAAGGATCATCAAGGATCGCTCACTTCCTCCGGTAAGGTTTGCGTTTGTCTCGATCACGGGCACCGCATACTCGACCCCGGGAACGTTCTGCACCAGATCGAGCAGATTCTCTGGAAACCCCGACTCTCCTTCGGTGATCTGGAGAGCGGCCCGGCCCGTGACGTGGTCGATGGATTCCTCGAAGGAATGGAGCACACTTTTGTTTACGATGTCGATTGAGACTATGGCGGCAACCCCGAGGCAGATGCCGGATACGGCGATGAGCAACTGGGCTTTCTGGAGCCTTATGTGTTTCAGACTGATGTGACGGAGCAGGTTTGCCAGATTCATTCTACTCATAGCTCAGTGCCTCCACGATATTGGTTTTTGCCGCCCGCCGCGCCGGGTAGAGACCGGCCATGGCCGAGAGTCCGCCGGAGAGTAAAAGCGCCCAGGCCAGAGACGCATAGTGGATGTGATAGCTGATGCTTGCCCCGAAATCAAAGCGAAGGAATCCATCGAACCCTATCCAGCCGAAGAGGATGCCTCCCATGCAGCCAAGCAACCCTCCAACAATACCGATGATTGCCGACTCGATGATAATCACGCCGGAGACCTGGCTTCTTTTCATACCGATGGATCGCAATACTCCGATTTCGCGTGTCCGCTCGAGTACGGATGCCAGGAGCGTCACAATGATGCCGAAACCCGCGATGATCAGCATGAGGACATTCGTCGCATTGGTAACGACAAATGAACGGTCCAGGACCTTTCGCACCTCTTCTTTGAACTCTTGAGAGGACAGAACAAAAAGTTTTCTCTCTTTGCCCATTCGATCCAGAATCCCGCGGCAAACCGATGAAATATCCTCTTTTGATTTCACACGGATATCGAACTTGTCGACCAAATTGTCCTGCCAGTGGCGCCGGTAAGTGTGGATATCCATCAATATGGTTCCGGAGTCCGATGCGTAGCTCACGATGACGGCGGCCACTCCAAAGCGCACAGGGCCGTTCGGCGTGGAGAGGTCGAGGGAATCGCCCGGTTTGATTCGGTTGCGGGCTGCAAAGGCTTCATTGATAGCGATATTGTCCTGACGGGGCAGAAGTCGGAGCATATCCTCCCTGTTGCCTTCTGCAATCATAAACGGGCAGTACCCCATCCTGTAAGCCACATCAACGCTTTCCATGAGGGTCTTTCTGCCGTCATAGTTCAGGTATATTCTACGAAACGGCTCTACTGAACGCACGCCCGGTATTCTCTCGATTTCCTTCAATGTTTCGCCGGGCATGGGAATGTTGAGAGACCCACCCATGACCAGGTGGCCGGAACTCACAAGGATGTCGGCACGGAGTACGGAATCCATCCATTCAAACACGGAATCCTGAAAACTGCTGTTGATGTCTGCCGAGCCGACAAACAGGGCGATACTGCCTAAGATGGCTGAAATGGCCACTCCGTTCCTGGAGATGTTTTTCTGGAGGTTCATGCCGGCAAGCCTGCCCGCGGCACCGAAGCCGG
Source organism: Deltaproteobacteria bacterium (assembly GCA_016219185.1). Classification (GTDB taxonomy): domain Bacteria; phylum Desulfobacterota; class Desulfobacteria; order Desulfobacterales; family Desulfatirhabdiaceae; genus RAAP-1. The sequence continues at coordinate 21,011 of JACRBZ010000085.1, read as the reverse complement.
ATGAAATGAAGCGGTGGAAAAAGGTGATGAACCACTTTAGAAACACCGGTGCAAGGATTGATATACCCACAAGAAGAAAGACCCCCGAGGCGAAAGCAAAGGCGTAGTTACCACTGGACGATGCGTCAGCGGTTTTGTAAGCTGCGAAATTCAAAACGGCCAATGAAATGAATAAAGCAACGGCTATTTTTACTCTCTTGCCGAACATGAATCCGTCTTCCGAATATGGAACGGCGCGAATGGCCGAAACAGGTGTGATCCGCACACTGGAGATGGCGGGAAAGGCAGCCGCGGAAAGACTGGCGAGGATTCCGAACCCCACATCCCTGACAAGGGTTTCCCACGAGAAGCTAAGCGCGGTAACGGAAGTTCTTATGAAGGCTTCCGACACCGTCTGGGATACCGCGCCAATGGTTAGTTTGGCAAAAACAAAGCCCAGGCCAATACCCAAGGCAGAGCCGATGGCGGAAAATGCGACGGTCTCTCCGAGGAACAGGCTTATGATCTCACTTCTTTTGGTACCGAGAGCACGCAGGATGCCTATTTCCCTCCTGCGCTGCACAACCGAGATGGAAACCGCATTGTAAATCAGGTACATGCCGATAAACATCGCCATGAGGCTTATAAAACCCGTGGCTTTCTGGAAACGGTTGAGAAGGATCTCGACCTGTCGGGTTCTGGCGGCCGGCGTATCCACGGAGTAGCCTTCGGGAAGCAGACGTTGGATGCGCTCCTTCATGGCATCGAGAGTTTCACCCGGGAGAAAGCTCACATCGATCCGGTCGATGCGGCCTTCTTTCCCAAACACCATCTGAGCCGCATAGATATCCATGACGGCGATATCTCCCCCGGCCACCCTGGCCGGGCCTTCGGGATCAAGAAGACCGCGTACGTAAAACGTCTTGATTCCCTGAACGGTCTGGAGTCGTATCCCCTGATCCATCTTGATTCCTTCCCGTTCTGCCATGGCCCGGGTCAGAAGAATGGAATCGGATTTGGCCAGAAACAGCAAGGGATCGGGGATGTCGGCGGTCTCATCTCTTATGCTGTAGTCGCGGATCTTGTGGTCCTGCAGCACATCGACGCCAAGGATCATCAAGGATCGCTCACTTCCTCCGGTAAGGTTTGCGTTTGTCTCGATCACGGGCACCGCATACTCGACTCCGGAAACATTCTGTACCAGGTCGAGCAGCTTCTCGGGAAACCCCGATTCCCCTTCGGTGATCTGGAGAGTCGCCCGTCCCGTTACCTGGCTGATGGAATCCTCGAAGGAATGAATCACGCTTTTATTTACGATGTCGATGGAGACCATGGCGGCCACACCCAGACAGATGCCGGATATGGCTATGAATAACTGGGCTTTTTGCAGCCGTATGTGCTTGAGACTGATGTGCCGGAGCAGGTTCCTGAGATTCATGAAGCGTCCTCCCCGATGGAAAGATCCTGCAACAGTGCGCCGTCTTTCAGGGTGATGATGCGTGTGCCGTAGGCCGCGGCCTTGGGGTCATGGGTCACCATCACGATGGTCTGGCCCTGCTCATTCAAGGATTTCAGGAGGAGCAAGATATCCTCGCTGGTATGGGAATCGAGGTTGCCCGTTGGCTCGTCTGCAAGGAAAACGGCAGGATTGGTGATAAGGGCCCTGGCAATGGCCACCCGCTGCATCTCTCCGCCCGAGAGCTGTTCGGGACGGTGTTCGGTTCGCTCCCCCAGGCCGACTTGCCGCAAAAGAGATTCAGCCTGGGGTCTCACCCGTGAGAAGGGAGTACCCTCCAAAAGAAGCGGCAGGCCCACATTTTCCGCTGCCGTGAGCAAAGGGAGGAGGTTGAAGAACTGGAAGACATAACCCACGCGCCTTCGCCTGATGAGGGTGAGCTCGTTGTCCGTGATGCCGTGAAGCGGTATGTCGTCGATAAATACCTCACCCGACGTCGGCTGGTCCAGACCTCCCATGAGATTCAAGAGCGTGCTCTTACCGGAGCCGCTCGGCCCCATGATGCTTAAAAGCTCGCCCTTTTTGATCACGAGAGAAACGTCCCGTAGTGCATAAACCTCCCGGCCACCCTGCCGATACTTCTTGCTCGCATTCTTCAGCTCGATCATGATTTATCCCTCCGTTGGTGTTTTCTCCGTACTTGCGTATCCCTGTGGTTATTTCTCATGACCAATGGCCGCCTTGATCTTGGACTCACAAAGAGCCAGCCACTTGATATCCGCCTCGGCGTGAAAAAGGCCCGCATCCATGAGAAGTTCAGTAGTAAGGGCATCAAGACTGTCCGCTTCCTTTTTCAGCGCCACCTTCCGATGCGTGAGTCGGTTCATGTGCTTGAGGTAGAGTACCTTTTGCTTTTCGATTAGCTCTATAATGAGACCGGGATTGGTCTTGTCCATGAAGACAAGTTTTACGAAGAATTCATCACGCAGGGCCCGCACCTTGGTAACCGGTGTGGAAAGCCATTTATCAAGTTCATTTCTGCCTTGCGGCGTGATGCTGAAGATCTTCTTGTCGGGTCGTTTTTCCTGCGCCTGCCTGTCATGGGTAACAAGTTCTTCCTTCTCGAGACGATCCAGGGTGGAATAGATCTGCCCGTAATTGAGGCTCCAAAACTCCCCGACCTTTTCGTCGAAGCTCGATTTTAATTCATACCCGTGCAGGTTCCCTTCAGCCAGAATGCCGAGTATGGCGTACTTGATGGACATTACCATCCTCCTCTTATATAGATAAAAGTATATAGCTAAAAGAGAATATCTATGTCAAGGAAATAACGCATTTTCCAGCCGGAATGATCTTTCCATCGGTTGAGATGGAAAGTGAGCACCCATGGGCTTTTCGATTCGAACCGGGTGTGCTTCAATCAGGTGCTCGTCTCATGCGAAACCCGGCAAATCACACGTGGAATGCTGGAAAATATCCAAAAGTTCGCAGAGGGCTGGTGTGGCGGAAGTGTGTGGAAGAATGAGTCGGTAATCCGGGTCCATCACAGATAGTCTGGTCTGAATATGTTGCGGTCACCGATCCTGAGGTTTGTATTCATTGAGGGATTTCATCTTATGCCGTGTCCGTTCTGGCAAGTTTAACCCATAGTTTTTTCAGGCAGGAATTGATAATACTCGGTGGGTTATTGACTTTTTTATCCATCGACGATGCAGTAACTACCCGCTCCGGTTGTATGTGTTGCAACTGAGACTGCCCGAGATGGTGAACACGAATAGCAACCGCTGCTTGATCCGCCAGCATTTGCAGGAGTTTGATTTGAGGTTCAAGGCTTGAAAATTCCAAGAGATCCAGACCCAGTACTATCACACCGATTTTTTCGCCATAAGCGACCATGGGGATGCAGGCAATGCCTTCCTTGGCTAAAATCTGAACGATTTGTTTGTCCGATATGCCGGGCGCAGGGGCTGTGGACCGGCTGAAGGAGTTGGTGATCATTCGGGTTTGAAGACATTCAATCAAAAGACTCTTTTCCATCTTCATCGGAACAACCATGTCTTTGATCTTTTCGGATTTCACGGCGTCCGGAAGGGTAATCCCCCGAAGACTGCTGCTTTCGGGGTCATAGGCAAAGAAAAGAATTGAGGTGAGTTCAAAGAGGATTTGGAGCCCTTGAGAGGTTTCCCCCCATATTGCCGCCTCATCGGTTGCAGCCAGCAGATTCTGGACGGTGCTTAGCAGCAGTGATCGATCACCCACTTCTTTGGTCAGGAGTATTTCCTTTTCACGATCATCTTCCGAATACTCAAAATCATTGGACTTGAATGGCTCTATCACGATGTTTAAAGATTCGGCCATTGTCTGTAATTCGTTATCGGCCTGGCGCAGGAATTCCTCTGCAATGGATTGCGTAAATCCGAATATTTTTTGAGACGCGGTTAAGCCTTCTTTGATTTTCTGCCCGGACTCACTGCTCAGTAAATTGGCCACGTATATGAATTGGGCCAGCGGAGGCGCGGTCAGCATACTGAACATAGAATGGTGGTGACTAAAAACCGCGTTGACGATTTCATGTTGAAAATTCCATTTATCCAGCACCCAGGCTCCGATTTCAGCGTGATTGGCGCCCAACTGGGTTTCTCCGGCCAGGATTAAGTCGGGACTGTCCTTTCGTTTTTCCAGAAGAGCCGCATATTGCTCCGGGAAATTTATCCAAAGAATGATCTTGCCGATGTCATGGAGCATTCCGAATAAGAAGGCTTCTTCCGGGTCATGGAATTTCTGTTTCTTTGCGATGGATTTCGCCAGGATCGCGCACTTTAATGAATGCCACCAGAAATGTTTTAAATTAAAGCCTGCTCTCGATTTGACATCCTGGAAAACTTCGTGAACGGAACTGCAGATGGCAATACTCTTAATGGCATTCGTTCCCAGAAAGATGACGGCACCATCAACATTGCCGATTTTGTTATTTTTTGAATAATACGCAGAGTTCACCAGTTTCAGAATTCGGCTGGTCAGTGCCGGGTCTTTTTCAATGATTCTGGAGATTTCTTTAAGGCTACCGCTTTCCGCGTTGCAGGTTTTGATCAACTGCAGAAGAATATGAGGAAGCGTCGGGAGATACTTTATACTGGTTAGTTTATCCAATAAAGATTTGTCGAAATGCATAAGGCGAAAAACCTCATATAAAAGGGAACAGCTTGATGCCAGCCATTAAGATTGTAGATAAATTAGTGTCTTCTTCGATCCATCCCGCGTACTATCTGTAATCTGCCGCGTCCTCTTCGATCCATCCCGCGTGGTATCAGTTTCCTTGGCTTCCGGCGTACCATTATATCAGTAGTCCACGCAGGACACATATTCAGTTTATTATCTATCGCAGCTATTACTGAATCGAGATCCTCAGTCCAGTCACCAAGTTTATATTCCGCTTTGTTATGACCGTAATAGCCACAATATTCCATTTCTCCCACCTTCATATACCAAGAAGGCACATTTTCAATACTATAAGGACTCATAATATCACCTCAAGGATTGTGTATTATCGTTATCGATAGTTTGCTCCTCTCTTATAGTTGGATAATATTTAAATCCAAAAATGGAATTTTGTCGATAGATGAATCCAACGCTCTGTGATGTCGGCTTACGGCTAAAAAATATACATGCAATTGGCATACCGAAACATGCTATAAAAACGATTTTGTCAGCCATACGCTGGAAAGAAAGCATCCGGATATTTGAAATACATTCATAAAAATCATATTTTATCGATAGTTAGCTGTTGATTACGTGTCATGGCACATCATCTGCTTAAAGAGATTTAAGCGTAAAACGCTGGTGGCAAAACAAGGGCCTTCGACAAAAATTGTAAAATTTCAAACGATATTTTGACAAAAAAGTTTTTCCCTGGAAGAGTCTCCTATCTGTCAAATGAACTAACCCGAGCGCTGAACCGTTTCTGCCTCTAGCCACAGTGCCAGGTCTGCGAATCTGCACCCATAGGCGGCAATCTCACCCTCCTTGCACCCTATTTTTATTGTGCAGTATTTAAATATTTTGAGCAAGTTTCTTTTAAAAAAAGCTTCTGGAAAGTTAGCCTTATAAAGCCTTGACCTCTTATTTTCACGGATATATTGGACTTTTACGAAGTCATCATTATTATATAAACAATTCCCAGTCTTATTTAGCATCACGGCATAATGCATGCGTTACGGACACGAAAAGGTAACATCTTAAAATCGATATTGCGGAGCGGCTAAGAACTGAAAAGGGATGAAGGCGGTGGACTTCGGGCTTTTCGCATAACGTAGCCGCATTAGGAACCTATAGCTAAGGGAGGGCAGGTATATGAACAGATGCAAATCGAAGATTGGAGTATGCGTACTGGCAGCCATGGTGATGTTGGCGGTGCTCATGACAGGAATCGTACCGGTGAGCGCGGAAGACAAGGCCGAGGCACAGGGAATTGTGGATAAGGCCAGTGTCACACTTGGCAATTTTTTACGCGACAAAAATTACACCTGGCTTAACGAAAACATCAAAAATGCCAAAGGAATTCTGATTTATCCCCAGGTTCTCAAGGCCGGATACATTCTTGGCGGTTCCGGTGGCACCGGTGTGCTTCTGGTGAAGGAGCATAGCAAGGGAGAGTGGAGCCAGCCTGCATTTTATACGGTGGGTTCCATCAGTTTCGGTCTTCAGATCGGTGGCGAAGCAGCCGAGACCGTGATTCTGGCTATGACCCAGAAAGCTGTTGACTCTCTCTTTACTTCATCTTTTAAGCTGGGAGGCGACACCTCCGTGGCCCTGGGCCCGGTGGGAGCTGGCGCACAATCGGATGTGACGACCGATTTTATTGCTTTTTCCAAGACCAAAGGAATTTATGGCGGGATAAACCTTGATGGGTCCGTGGTGGGCGTGAGGGACGGCCTCAACAAGGCATACTATGGCAAGGAGGTGAGCCCTGTGCAGATCATCGTGGAGAAAAAGGTCAGTAACAAGGGATCCTCCAAGCTCCGGGCTACATTGGAGAAGGCGGGAAGGTAGTCTGGACTTTAATTTACGACCCTCTGCGTCAAGGACACAGGCTGTGAGTGCCCCAATGAATTTTCTGGCGCTTTGATGGGTGGAACGGCAGACGCCCATAGTGCGGACGTACTTCCCATCAAAGCTACACCTTCGGGAGCATCCGTGTCATCCAGGCCAGACCTTGAAGTAATATCTGATTCCATAGAGGATCAGTTTTTTCCAAAGAACAAAAGGAGACACACCATTGAAAGAACTCTTCCGGTACGTATTGGGCCTTGGAGCCGCAGCACTTATGGGTCTTTCGACTTTCGTTCAAGCCGAAGCCCCCCAGGTGCAAACCCAGGTGCCCGGCTATTACCGCATTCAGCTTGGCCAGTTTGAAATAACCGCCCTTTACGATGGCGCCATCGAGCTGGACACAAAACTTCTAAAAAACACCGGCGCCGTTGACCTGCAACGACTGCTGTCCCGCATGTTTGTCGGCAGTCCCAAGATGCAGACAGCAGTGAACGCCTATCTGATCAACACCGGCAGTCACCTGGTGCTGGTCGATACCGGTGCCGCAAAGCTGTTCGGACCATCTCTGGGTAATGTGCCGCAAAACATGAAGGCTGCCGGCTATGAGCCCGATCAGGTGGATACCGTCCTCATCACCCACATGCACGGCGACCATATCGGCGGGCTGAACGATGCAGACGGTAAACCGCTCTTCCCGAAGGCCAGCATTTGGGTTTCCCAGGCGGATAACGACTTCTGGCTGTCTCAGAAGATCGCTGACAGTGCGCCAACCAAAGCTCAGCCTTTTTTTAAAATGGCCCGCGACACCGCTGCTCCGTATCTGGCCAGCGGGCAATGGAAAACCTTCGAGGAAGGCAGCGAACTGGTGCCCGGTATTCGGGCGGTCAAGGCCAACGGCCATACGCCGGGCCATACCGCTTATAGCGTTGAGTCAGAAGGGCAAAAGCTGCTGATCTGGGGGGATCTGGTGCATGCCCATGCCGTGCAGTTTGCCAGGCCGGGCGTTTCCATCGAGTTTGATATCGATCAGAAACAGGCCATCGCCACCCGGCGCAACATCTTCAAAACCGTGGCAGCCGACAAATCCCTGGTTGCCGGCATGCACCTGCCTTTTCCCGGTATGGGTCATGTTCGGATGGATGCCAGGGGGCGTTACACCTGGGTACCGATCGAGTTTGGGCCGCTCCAAAATTCGGCTAACCGATAAAACCCATATCACCCTGAAACCCCTTTCCTCAGCCATTGACAAATCGGTATTTATAGATTAATGTTATTTATGACATTCTTATAGTGAATTTAGAAATGGGTGCCATTTCCGGGATAAGAATGCCTTTTTTATTGTTGTTCGTGAAGCGTAAATCGCATGGCAACACCGACAATCAAAGGAGGTTGACATGAATGTAAATGATTATTGTAATAATGTTGCACAGGAATTGACGGAATGGAAGACAAGGCTATATGATGCAGATCGAAAATTTGAATCATTGGGGTGTAACGTAAAAGAAAAAATGTTGGGCAATTTGGGCGATCTGAGAATACTTATAGCCGACATGGATGAGCGAATCGATAAACTTTCAAATGAATGCTCGACGGAATGGGGCCCCATTAAAAAAGAATTCGATACTGGCTATGCGGATTTGAGAAGCAAATACGAAGAAACCATGGACATTATCGGCAGAGCAGCTCCTGTTTCCATTGCAGGCTGATGAAAAACAGATATCATATCTGCATGAAATAATGCGTTCATGACTATTTATGCGCCAAGAGGCAACCGTTGATTCGGTTGCCTCTTTTTTTTCGGTCTTCAGGCATCCATAAGCGCCGGATCTGGACGGTAAACTTTTCCGATTTTATTCCAGTAAAATAAAATTGACAAGTGATCCTGAAATATCATACAGGGTTTCCATTGATCCGTGCCGGCGAAACGTGACCGGCGACAAATGTCCCATGACCTCGAAGCAGGGCCGCATCACCGCAAACCGTCTTATTTTTTGAAAACCCTATAAACTGAAAACTTAGCGGAAGGAGCATCGATGCCCAAAGAACACTTATTCGGCGACGCCTACCAGCCCAGCCAGATTGCTCAGCGGGTTGAAAAAATGGGCGTTACGAAAGCGCGCGCGGAAACGCTAACCCTGCTCGTGCTGGCAATACTCGCCGGGGCTTTCATTTCACTCGGCGCGCTCTTTTTCACCGTGGTCATTACCAAGGCAAGCCTCGGATTCGGTCCCACCCGGCTGCTCGGTGGTCTGAGTTTCTGCCTCGGCCTGGTTCTGGTTGTGGTTGGAGGAGCCGAACTGTTTACGGGCAACAACCTTTTGGCAATGGCCTGGGCGAGCAACCTGATCAGTACCCGGGATGTGCTGAGGAACTGGTTCCTTGCATACCTTGGCAATGTGATCGGCTGCCTGGGAACGGTTCTGCTTGTCGTGTGGGCCGATATCGCCAGCCTTAGCGGCGGCGCTGTCGGGGAAATGGCGCTCCAGATCGCCCGCACCAAGGCGGATCTCTCCCTGAGCGAGGCTTTCACGCGCGGCATCCTGTGCAACGCACTCGTGTGTCTGGCGGTCTGGCTTGCGATGGGCGGGCACAGCGTCACCGACAAGATCCTGGGCATGCTGCTTCCCATCAGCGCGTTCGTTGCCATCGGTTTCGAGCACTCGATCGCAAACTGGTTCTTTTTGCCGTTCGGCCTGGCGCTGGACGGTCAAGGCGCTGTGTCGGCTATCGGTATTGCCAGAAACCTCGCTGCGGTGAGTGCGGGGAATATCGTGGGCGGAACCCTGCTGGTTGCCGGCGTGTATTGGCTCGCTTACCTGCGCGGCAAGCACAGGCAGGAGGAACGGAAACCTTGAGCCGCAACTGGCACCTGACACTGACTCGGTTCGATTAAACCAAAAAAACTGACAGAAAGACGGCTAAAATGACCAATTTTTCCGAAATCGCGGTAACGTACGAAAAGGATTCGTTGGTACAGAAATCAGCAAGTGACCGGTTGTTTGATTTGCTCCGGATCGAGAACGCCGATGATGTGTTGGATATCGGTTGCGGCACCGGGAACCTGACGAGAAGAATAGCGGATAAAACAAGAGGACGTGTTGCCGGGATTGACGCATCGGAGCGGATGATCGATGAGGCAAGACAAAATTACGCTGATCTTGGTATCAAATTTGAGGCCTGTCCCGTTGAACACCTGCCATATATGGATTCCTTTGATGTGATTTTTTGTAATTCCGCTTTCCAGTGGTTCAGGAATCCGGAGTCCGCGCTGAAATCCTGCTTCGGAACATTGCGGCATAATGGAAGAATGGGCATGCAAGCACCGGCCCGGCATATTTACTCACCCAATTTCATGGAAGCGGTGGAGAATGTAAAGACAGATCCGCGACTCATGGAGCGGTTTGCATCTTTTCAGGCGCCCTGGCTTTTTCTGGAAACCCCCGAAGAATACAGGATGTTGTTTGAAAAAGTGGGATTTCAAGTTCTCCATTCGCGAATAGAACGCGTCGTAAGCACGCATAGGCCTGAAGAAGTTTTCAGAATATTTGATTCGGGAGCTTCCGCCGGCTATCTTAACCCGGAATTCTATCGCCTTCCGATTTCGGATGACTATGCCGGTACTTTCAGAAAAGTCATCGAGGAATCCTTTGAACGACAGGCAAACGCGAATGGCCTGGTGGATCTGGTTTTCTTCAGGATATATTTGCTGGCAAGAAAACAACAAAAGACGGGCTGAACCAAATTGGCCGAAAGTCGGGAACTGGTTCCGAAGGCTTTTGCCCGATACTCCTTAAAATGAAAAGAACGCCGCCTCGATGAGCGTGCCGACATTGAAGGACCGGCTGGGCAGGTTAAGTAAAATTCTGCCTTTTAGCGCCGTGCTTCTTGCATGGTGCGTATCTGCTCACGCCCAGATTGCTGATCTTTCGGGCCAGGCGTCCGGATGGATAACGGTGAAAAACGATGAGACGCAACTCGGATTTCGGTACATACCCGAGCTGTCTATTGTTACGCATTTTTCGGGCTATGAAATCAGCGCGGATGCGGCAGTCAACGCTCAGTGGTTCAGCCGGTTCGATGGGTGGGACAAGATGGAAGGCACATCGGCGGTCGATACCTATCGTCTGTGGGTGCGCCTTGCTTCGCCGCAATTTGAAGTGCGCGCGGGGCTGCAGAAGATCAGTTTCGGCTCCGCCACGCTGCTGCGGCCCTTGATGTGGTTCGACAGCATCGACCCGCGCGATCCCCTGCAATTGACCGATGGCGTATATGGTCTGCTGGGTCGGTATTATTTTCTGAACAACGCCAATATCTGGGTGTGGGCGCTCTACGGAAACGATAAACTCAAAGGATGGGAAACGCTATCCAGCGACGAGCGGGAAATCGAGTTCGGCGGACGCGTACAGATGCCGGTTCCGGCAGGCGAAATGGGATTTTCCTGTCACCAGCGGCGCGTAAATCCGAAAGACAGCGCGCTCAGTACGCAGTACCCTGCTCAGGGTAAATTCCCGGAGCAGCGTATCGGACTTGACGGGAAATGGGATATTGGCGTGGGCCTGTGGTTCGAGGGCACGGTGATCCGACAGGATTTTGACGTACCGGAGCCATGTTACCAGCGGCTTCTCACAATAGGCATGGATTACACATTTAATGTCGGCAACGGCTTTCACCTCCTCGGCGAACACCTTGATCGCGTCGAGGCCGTGCATGTCCTTGGCTCAGGGGACGGCCAATCCATTTCTGCGATGTCCTGTGATTATCCCCTGAGCTTACTCGACACCGTATCGGCTATTGTTTACCACGACTGGGGCAGGGATGACTGGTCACGATTTTTTACCTGGCGGCGCACCTATGACAAGTGGCAGGTGTATGCAAGTGCGTTCTGGAACCCCGATCAGACCTCGCTGACCCAGAATACGGCCATTATCAACAACTACTCGGGCAAAGGCGTGCAGCTCATGCTGGTATTTAACCACTAATTCCGGTTCGCATTCAAGCTGATACCTTTGTCAGCTTGAATGCGCTACGATTCGACGTACTAAAATCGCTACTCGCTTGCTTTCGCGGTCTCAGCCTGAATGCATGCTGGAATATCATTTTGAATGCAAAATGGAATACGCATACGTGAACAATCCACCGATCGTATCGATCAGCGGTCTGGTCAAACGCTTTCCCATCGGCGGCGGCCAGTTTACCGCGCTCAACGGCATAGACCTGACGTTCGTCAAAGGCGAATTCACCGGGCTGGTCGGGCCGAGCGGCTCCGGCAAAACAACGCTACTGAATATCATCGGCTCGCTGGATGCGCCGACGGAAGGAAGTGCCGTTGTGCTGGGGCAATCCATCAGCGAACTGAGCCACCGCCAGGCGGCGCGATTGCGTAGCGAGCGACTCGGATTTATTTTCCAGACCTATAATCTGTTGCCTGTCTATACGGTTTTTGAAAACGTCGAATTTCCCCTGCTGCTGCTCAAGATCCCGGCGGCAAAGCGGCGCAGGGCGGTATTGGATGCCCTGGACGCCATCGGCCTGATGGACAAGGTGCATTCACGGCCCGCCCAACTGTCCGGCGGTGAAAGTCAGCGGGTCGCCATTGCCCGCGCTATGGTAAAATCACCGGAAATCGTTCTTGCCGACGAACCGACCGCAAACCTCGATGCCAGGAATTCGCACCGCATTTTGCGGACCATGGTGAAACTGAACGAAGTGTTTAGAACAACGTTTATTTTTGCCAGCCATGACGAGAAGGTCATCGGTTATCTGCGGCGCAAGATCACGCTGAACGACGGGAAGCGCGTCGGTGACGAGTACATCGAACACCCGGTGAACCTGACAGGCTCGGCTTCGGCGGTTGATGCGGAAGGTGAAACATGATCGCTCCCAAGCTGGCCTACCGCAACCTGGTGGGCGCAGGCCTGCGCACCTGGCTCAACATCATCGTTCTTTCCATGGCTTACGTGATTATCATCTGGCAGCGGGGCCTGCTGGACGGATGGAACCAACAGGCGCTCCGCGACATGATCGCCTGGGAGATCGGCGGCGGGCAGTACTGGCATCAGCCGTATGATCCCTATGACGCATTCACCCTGGAAGAAAGCCACGCACCGGTGCCGGAGGCATTGGCCGATATCTCTTCCGGCCATTCTGCTGCGCCCATTCTCATCGCCCAGGCGACCATTTACCCCCAGGGTCGTATGCAAAGCGTCATCCTCAAAGGGATTGCGCCCGCTCAAACCGTGCTCAGCCTGCCCACATCGGATCTTCAGACGGATATCCCTGAAATTCCCGTTCTCATCGGCACGCGCATGGCAAAAAGCGCCGATCTGCACATGGGTGACGGGGTCACCTTGCGCTGGCGCGACGCACACGGCACTTTCGATGCAGCCGATGCAAAGATTGTTCGCATCATGAAAACAAGCGTTTCGTCCGTTGATCAGGGCCAGATGTGGCTGCCGCTGGCGCGCCTGCAAACCATGATGCGGATGCCCGGCGAGGCCACGATCATCGTCACGGGGCAAGCGCCGAAAGAACCAGGTCCGCCGCCGGGCTGGGTATTCCGAGACCTCGCTTTCCTGACGCAAGACCTTGCCGATATGATCCGGATGAAAGAAGTCAGCGGTTCCATGGTATACGCGGTTCTCCTTTCGCTGGCCTTGCTTGCCATTTTCGATACGCAGGTGCTGGCCATCTTCAGTCGCCGTAAGGAGATCGGCACGCTGATCGCCCTGGGCATGACCCGCGGCGCGGTGATTCGCCTGTTCACTCTCGAGGGTGCCATGCACGGTATTCTCGCAGCGGTTGTCGCGGCCACGTACGGGATCCCCTTGTTGAGCCTTCAGGCGGTTCGGGGTTTTGCCATGCCCGCGGCCGTGGACAGCTTCGGCCTTGCCATCGCCGAAAGGGTTTTTCCGGTCTACAGCGCGGGCCTGGTCGCCAGCACCACGGTCATCGTGCTGGTTGCCGTCACATTGGTAAGCTTTATCCCCGCGCGCGGAATCGCCCGCATGAATCCCACGGACGCCATCAGGGGAAAACTGTCATGATACGTTTTCTGCTCAAGGGGCTGATGCGGGACCGTTCCCGAAGCCTGTTTCCGGTAATGGTCGTCAGCCTCGGCGTGATGCTGACGGTCTTTCTGCAAACCTGGCTCCAGGGGGCGATGGGCGACATCGTGCGCTCGAATGCCAGTTTCTCCACCGGTCATGTAAAGATCATGAGCAGGGCCTACGCTAAAAACAAATCCCAGATACCCAACGATCTGGCGCTCTTGGGAGTCGGAGAACTGCTGGCACAATTACGCACGCGCCGCCCCGATATGATCTGGGTAGAGCGTATCCGCTTCGGCTGCCTGCTGGACATTCCGGATGAACAGGGCGAAACCCGCGCTCAGGGACCGGCCGCGGGACTTGCCGTCGACCTGCTGTCGGTTCAAAGCCCGGAAATCGCCATGTTGAACATTCAAAAATCGATTGTGCGCGGACGGATGCCCGCCAGATCCGGCGAAATACTCATCGGCGATGCATTCGCAGGCAATCTCAGGGCAAGTCCCGGTGATACGGTCACGCTGCTTGGTGCCACAATGCATGGCAGCATGGGCATGCAAAATTTCACCATCGCCGGAACCGTTCGATTCGGCGTTAACGCCATGGATAAGGGCGCCCTGCTGGTCGATATTTCCGATATCCGCAATGCCCTGGACATGGACGATGCCGCAGGCGAACTGCTCGGATATTTCAGGGACGGCATTTACCATGATGTCGAGGCCGTCCGGATCGCAAGGGCATTTAATGAACGGTACGCCGATTCCGAGGACGACTATGCGCCCGTGATGCGCGCGCTCCGGGACCAGGAGGGGCTGGGCGAATACCTGGATATCGGCAATTATTACGCGTACATCGCATCCGGTATTTTTGTCGCCGCCATGTTCATCGTGCTCTGGAACGTGGGGCTGATAGGCGGCCTGCGTCGTTACGGTGAAATGGGCCTGAGACTGGCCATCGGTGAAGATAAAGGCCATGTTTACGGCTCCATGATTATGGAAGCCCTCATTATCGGCATCGTCGGCTCCGTCATGGGCACTGCCCTCGGCCTTGCGCTGGCCTGGTATCTTCAGGTTCACGGTCTGGATATCGGCTCCATGATGAAGAGTTCAACCATGATGATGTCAAATATCATTCACGCCGAAATCACCGGGGTGACATTTTACATCGGCTTCATACCCGGCATGCTCTCCACGGTTCTGGGCGCCGCGCTATCCGGCATCGGCATCTACCGGCGGCAGACCGCACAACTTTTCAAGGAGCTGGAAACATGAAATTTTTTGTTATTGCAGCGTTTTTGATGTTGAGTGCGACAGCGTATGCGCAGTATCCGTCCGGCTCCGCGGTTCTGAAGAAAGTTGACGAAAATATGACATCCGAGACCCGCGTCGTCACCTCGAAAATGATCATCCATAGCCAGCGGGATACGCGGACCGTGGAGTCCAGAACATGGACCCAGGGCGACAGAAGGGCTTTTACGGAGTACCTGGCGCCGCCCCGGGAACAGGGTACAAAAATGTTGAAGCTGGAAGACCGGCTCTGGATGTATTCTCCCGACACCGACAGGATCATACAGATTTCAGGACACATGCTCCGGCAATCGGTGATGGGGTCCGATCTGTCCTATGAAGACATGATGGAAGACCCCAGGTTGTCGGAAATTTATGATGCGGAGGTAACGGGAACGGATAATATCGACGGCCGCTCATGCTGGATAATCCGGCTCGTGGCAAGGAAAGATGTCGCCTACCAATCGCGCACGATGTGGGTCGACCAGGAACGCTATGTGCCGCTCCGGGAAGAACTCAACGCAATGAGCGGAAAATTGCTGAAGAAAATAGATTTAAAGGATTTCAAGCAGATCGAAAACCGCTGGTTCCCCTTTCGCATGATTTTCAAGGATGTCCTCAAAACCGGCGACGGCACCGAATTTATCATGGAATCCATTGAATTCAATGTCCCCATCCCGGAATACCTCTTCTCCAAGGCTGCATTAAGACGAGAATAATTCCCCCAAACATTCAAGCTGATACCCTTGTCAGCTTGAAGCGCTACGATTCGACTCGCTGCGCGTTCGCTTTCGCAGTTTCCGTCTGAATGCTTGCTGAATATTTAAAAAATATTGACACCACTATTAAGTGGTGCTATCAGTGCCAGGCAGAGGTGATATGAATGATCGATCCGCAATCGCTGACATCACTGGGAATGAATGCTTATGAAGCCGCGGCATACACTGTTTTGTTAAGCCGTCCGGAGCTGGCTCCGGCGGATGTTGCCAATCGGGCGAACATCCCCCGTCAGCGGGTTTACGATGTGCTCGGCTCGCTGGTATCAAAGGGCCTGTGTCTTGCTCGGGATACGATCCCCAAGACATTTTCGGCAATTGACCCCAGGATCGCGCTGAACCTGATGGCACAGGAACGGGTGGCTGTTCTGGAACGGCAGCAGCAGGAGACTCAGGCACTGGCCTCTCGTCTGGCCGAGGAGCTGGCCCCTGTCTTTGCTTCGGGCCGGGGCCAGAATGATCCGCTGGCTTATGTTGAAGTGCTCTCCGGTCCCGTTCGTATCGCGCATCGGGCTCTGGCACTTGCCGAAGCCGCCAAAAAGAGCGTCAACTCATGCATCAAGCCGCCCATGATTCTCTCAAAAGACCAGAATTGGAAGTTCATGAATGCTCCGCTTGGGCGCGGCCTGAAATACCGGGCACTGTACGACGCCCTGGCGATAGAGGATGCCGAGTTGCGGGGATGGATGAAACAGTTTCACGATTGGGGGCTTGATATCCGGGTGGTGCCCGAACTGCCGCTGAAAATGCAGGCATTCGACGATGAAGTTGTCCTCGTATCGATGCAGGACCCGGCAGGCGGGCAGCCAAGTTTCACCGCCGTAGCCATCCACAACCGGGGCGTGGTGGCCATGCTCAACCTTGCCTTCGAGCACCTGTGGGAAAACGCCAGGCCATTCAAGGGATGAACCGTGATGCAGAATAGGGGAGAGGAGCACGCAGAGATGGGAAATCGTGTGATGTGCAGTTCCGCAGTTCAGACAGATGTTGAAATTCACCAGGGATATGAGCCGGGACTCATCGGCCGGGTCGGCGAGCTTCACGGCCGTTATTATGCGGCGGCATGGGGTTCGGGAGCGCCCTTTGAGATCCTGGTGACCCGCGAGCTTTGTGATTTCATCGCGGATTATGATCCAAAGAGCGATCTTGTGCTCTCCGCCCACATAAACGGCATGCTCGTTGGCTCCATCTCGATTGTCGGCCGAAATCCCGGTCCGGATGGCGCGCAGCTTCGTTTTTTTATCGTGGATCCGGCATATCACGGACGCGGGGCCGGAAAGCTGCTTCTCGCAACCGCCCTTGACTGGTGCCTCGATCACGACATCCACAGCGTGTTTCTGTGGACGGTCGATCACTTGCACCAATCGCGCAAGCTCTACGAGAAGGCCGGATTCCG
Organism: Deltaproteobacteria bacterium; assembly: GCA_016219185.1. GTDB lineage: Bacteria > Desulfobacterota > Desulfobacteria > Desulfobacterales > Desulfatirhabdiaceae > RAAP-1. The sequence goes on along the minus strand of JACRBZ010000085.1, from coordinate 4,026 downwards.
GGTCATCGAGCGGTGTCCAGACGATCGGTATACGATCCACCACGACAACCTCAAGATGAAATTGACGCTGCCCAAGGGGAATCGGGGGAAACCGCTATGAAAATTCTTTTTGCCGCACATGAAGATAGCTGGGGCGGATTTTTGAGCATGATCCGCTCCGAGCTGCCCGAGCACCAATTTGAAGCAACCGGAAGATTCGGGGTGGACAGCCTGGAAGGCTTCGATGTACTGATCCCCACCATGTGTTCCGTGACCCGTGAAGTGCTTGAAACCTGCGACCGGCTAAAACTTATCCAGCAATGCGGGTCCGGACTGGAAGGCGTTGATATTCCGGCTGCCCGGGATCGTAACATCCATGTCGCCAATGTCCCCACCGATCTATCCGGCAATGCCGGGTCCGTTGCGGAACTGGGAATTTATATGCTGATCGGGCTCTCCAGGGATATGCGGGGCATGGCAAAAAGCCTGGCAAACCGCAAAATGGGAGAGCCCCAGGGCCGGGCCCTGAACGGCAAGACCGTGGGACTTGTGGGCCTGGGCGGCATCGGTCAGGCACTTATCAGCAGGCTAAAGCCATTTGGCGTCCGTTTGATGGCCATCAAACGCAACCATCCGGAAAAAGCCATGAAAGCGCATGGCCTGGAATGGGTCGGAGCCCCCGGGGATCTGCCGGAACTGCTGGGCAGATCGGATTATGTGATGCTTTGTCTTCCCGTTACTTCGGAAACCCGCTGCCTGATGAATCGTGAAACTTTCTCGTATATGAAACCCGGTGCTTTCCTGATCAATCTGGCAAGAGGGGGGTTGGTGGATCGCGATGCGCTGGAGGATGCCCTTGCTTCCGGAAAAATCGCAGGAGCCGGCCTGGACGTGTTCTGGGAAGAGCCGCCTGACCCGGATGATCCCATTTTTTCATACAATGTGCTGGCCACGCCGCATATCGGTGGCTCCACGGACGTTTCCATGCGGGGCATTGTCAAGGCAGTGGCTGAGAATATCCGCAGAATCGAGAGCAACCTGAAACCGCTTCATCTGAAAATTTAATCGGACCGGCCTGAAATCGGGAGCCATAAGTGAAAAGAGACCTTAAACGGCTCTTTGGTGGCATACTTAAAGTAAAAACATTTGACAAGTGATCCTGAAATATCATACAGAATATTCAATAAAATATAAATTTGACGATCTTAGCGCAATTCATTTAAGAGGCTGAAATACAACCCAATGGGCTTTTTTTCAGCCTCGCAGTTCCCGACACCACGTTATCTTTCCGTAAAATATGCAAGACCAGATGATAAACAGGAGTTAGAAAATCTCCTGTACAGCAGGGGATGCCTCACATTCCGTAAGTTCCCATACGGTTTTGCATTCACATCAGAAGAAAGTCAAAGGAGTTCACAAGGAGGAGGCTGTGACATCCGAACAGCGCAGGAACTCTTGAAACACATGTGCGGATCAAATTTATTATTGTTGGCAAGATCCTGGAGGCAAAAACCATGTTCAATACCAGCAAGGAAGAGCTGCAAGCGATGCTGCAGCAACTGGACCAGGCACTCTATAACCATAAAAACTGGCTCGACGAGCTCACGCGCACGATCATCTGTCGCCTGCCTTATGACCCTAATGATGTGGCAGAGGATGCGCACCGTCAATGTCGTTTCGGTAAGTGGTGTTACGGCAATCCGCCTCAAGCGTTCCGCGAGCACCCGGCGTTCGTTGCCACGGCAATCGAGCACCATCGCATGCACCAGCTCGGGGCGCGATTGCTTCTTGCGTCGGCACACGATGCATCAGGCCTTCCGAAGGACTATGATAGTTTCAGAAATGCCCTGGACCGCCTGCGCCTGGAAATCGATACTCTGAAGTGCGAAATCGAGGATTCGATGTATAATCGCGACCCCTTGACAGGTGCCGAGAACCGTGTCCGCATGCTCACAAAGCTGCGCGAACTCCACGAAGCGGTCAAACGCCGCGTTCACCCGTGTGGTATCGCGATCATGGACCTGGATCATCTAAAGACAATCAACGACAATTACGGACATCCCATGGGCGACCAAGTGCTTTCAACCGCTGTCCGCCACGTCATGGCGCATCTGAGGCCCTATGACAGCGTGTTCCGATACGGTGGTGACGAGTTTCTGATATCCTTGTCCGATGCCGATCCGCAGATCACTAAAACGGTGATCGAGCGCATATGCGAGGGGTTTGCCACGCTTACCTTCGCCACCGACAGACCAAAGGCGATCTCCACGACAGTTTCATTCGGGATTACACAACTTGATCCCGATGTCAGCGTGGAGGAGTCGATCAATCGCGCGGACATGGCCTTGTATGCAGCCAAGACATCCGGACGCAACTGTGCATGCGTCTGGGATCCATCGATGAAACATAAGCTTGATGGAGAGACTGGCTCATCCCGCATTCCCATACTTTAACCGTTTCAGGGCTCGGTTCACGATTTTTACCGGGACGGGCAGCGTTCCGGCACCCGATACCGCCCGGCGAGTCGCTGCCCGCGTCACTGGCGATTCTTGCGATACTTCGCTACGGGTGGCTTCAGGGGTTTTCTGATCTCTGCCAACCACGGCACTCAACTTTTCAACCACAAGTTTCAAAGTGTCGGCTTCACTGTTCAATTCTTCGCTCAAGGCGGCGGATTCCTCGGCGCTTGCCGCCGCATCCTGAACCACGTTATCCATTGAGGAAACCGCCTTGCTGATCTGGGAAATCCCCTCGGATTGCTGACGCGATGTAATGGAAATTCCCTCAATCAGATCAGTTATCTTGCCGACGCTTGCAGCCACCTCGGTAAATGCCGCATTGGTCTTATCCACCAAACTTGCTCCATCCCTGATCTTAATGACCGTTCCTTCAATAAGTTCGGCGGTATTCCTGGCAGCCTCCGCAGCACGCATGGCCAGGTTCCGGACTTCGTCCGCCACGACGGCGAATCCGGCACCGGCTTCGCCGGCCCGCGCTGCCTCGACAGCGGCGTTCAGGGCCAGAAGATTGGTTTGAAAGGCTATCTCATCAATTGTTTTAATGATCTTCGAGGTTTCCTGGCTGGCATGGGAAATTTCCTGCATCGAACGGATCAGATCAACCATTGACAGATTGGCCTGGATCACGATCTGATTCGCTCCCTTGATCAATGCATGAACATGCACGGTGTTTTCGACATTCTGCAGGGTGATCGCGGTCATTTCCTCAAGCGAGGCCGAGCTTTGCTCCAGCGACGCGGCCTGCTCGGAAGATCCGATAGCCAGGGACTGGCTGGCAAGAGCGACCTGAGACGATCCCAAGGCAACACGGTCCGAGGTTTCGTTAATCTCGGACATGACTTCGAACAAAGGTTTGACTGCACGGGTCACTATGAAAAACAACGCCAGGATCACAATGAAACCGCCCAGCAGAATTGCCGCGCCAATGGCAATCAAATCATTTTTGAACTGCAAGGCCAGTTTCCGGATACTGTAGCAAAACTTCAGTTTGCCGATTACCGTCTTGCCCTCCTCGTCCTTGATCTCTTTTTCGAGCAGGACGGATGAGGATGTCAGCGGTTTCTCCTGGCTGTTCTGAGTCAAGACCTTACCTTTGGCATCAAGGAACACGAGCCACTCCACATCAGGATCCTTGATCGCATCCTGCACCAACAGGTCAAGGGCGGGGAAATCATAGTTATTGATATAGGTTGCGCTGACCCGGGTATAGAGATCGGCGAAAGATGCAGCCTTTCCGGCCAGGGCATCACGCGTTCCGGCCTTGCTCCTGACCACCATGAAGCCACCGAGCCCCAGCAACAGCAGCGTGGTGATAAGCACCGCAGAGACAAGGATCTTACTTCTCAAGGTGTTGGCTTGCAATTTTGCCATGATTTTACCCCCAATGGTTGGACGAAGCCGCATACGCGGCAGAAAAAACAAAATGAAAAACACATAATTGGTGTATAACTCCTTTACTTGCCTAATTCCGGGCACTTAATAAAAAAGGAGAATACAACACCATGAATCCAAATGAAGTAAAACGATT
>JACRBZ010000084.1 GCA_016219185.1 Deltaproteobacteria bacterium | reverse complement strand
TTCCCCGCCCTTTCTTTATGGTAGTGGGCAGGAGTCCCTTCATCGGTATTTGCAAGGTACGTGAGGGGACTCCTTTGTTCTCCCTCACCTATCTTGCAAATTTTAAGCTATTTTTCCATCATTTATTGTGATCATCCTTACTTGAGCTGCGTTTTGTTGACGGGCGCCTCAGGCAAGTGCAGCTCAAGAAGCTTACGGAAGGCTACAATTGGACCCCATCCCGCTTGAAACCAGTCCTTGCTCGCTTTGCGAACCACCCGGACTGCGTTGAGTGCCTGTTCGTTACGGACGGCTCAATCGGAGCTGACGCGAGGCTGATTAAGCCTTTCTTGGAGGGCCGCAGCCAGATTGATGACGAACTCCGGGCCTCGCTGACAGACGCTACTCTCACTGCGGACAAGCTTAAATCCCTGATCGGCAGAACTCGGATTGTGACGCGCTTCTATCCGTCGGTAGACGCTGCTAACCCCGCTGCTATGGTGAGGCAAGAAATGGAACGTTTCCTTGTTCGCGGGCCTTTTTCTCTTGCGGCACCCGCTGCGGAGGTAGCAGCGAGTCTTTGGAGTCTCACCTTTGCTGCCGCGCGAAGCGGAAAGGAGATCGACTCGGCAACACTTCTCGATCGTCTGCGTCAGGCGGGCCTTCAAATAAGTTCAGAGAGTTGGGCGCTCTATCCCACTGCGGAGAGATACTACCCGCACAGCATTTCAACAGACTTCGTCTCATCCGCCTTGTATAGCGGGGAGATCCTGCTAATCACCGGAATAGGAGGGACCGGCAAGACTACGCTTGTCGCAGAATCAGCGACCATAGCTGCAAGCGAGGGGCGACGCTCCTGTTGGATATCGCTCAATGAGTTGCTCGAACCGAGCGACACTGTTGAGTTGATTGCTGACTACTGCCGCGCAATGGAGTTTCGAGACCTCAGTGCCAAGCTCCGACAATGCAGACCTTATGAATACCCGACAACGTTGGCGCAGGCTCTGGCAGACTGGCCTATCAGCATTGTCTTTGACCGATTTGAAGCGGCAGGCCCTCGACTTGGCAGTCTCGTTAAGGACGTCATCCAACACCTTCCACGAAAGAGCCTCGCAGGCACCGTCATATTGTCCTCCCGATACACACCAGGTTGGTGGCCTGATGTCGAACGCGAGAAGAATACTGCGAAGTCCATTTCTCTAGGAGGTTTGCCTTCCGACTCGGCAGAGAGGCTTCTGCGCGAGGTGGGAGTTGGACGTGACGACAACGAGCGATCGGAACTCTTCCACGCGGTTTGTGGACACCCACAGTCTTTACTTGTAATGCAGCAAGTCTCTTGCACTGTGGCGCCCGAGCAGTTGAAAGAGGTGGGAGTTGTGGAGGCTCGAGACTGGCTTCTTCGCCGTGTGCTCGACGAACTCTCACCTGAATTCAAGTCAGGCCTCGCGAGGCTGTCGGTGTTCGACTACTCCGCTTCTCGTAGCGAGGCGCTCGCCGTCATCGGCAAAATGGGTCCAGACATCCTCAGAGGCTTGGTTTACCGCGATCTCGTTTGCATGCAGGGCGGGACAGTAACCGTGCACGATGCTCTTAGAGAGGTCGCAGTGATCCTGCTGACATTGGTCGAAATCGCTGAAGTGCATTGGGCCGCTGCCGACCACCTACTTCGCGAGTTTCAAAAGAGTTCAGAAGAAACCGGGAACTTGTACTACGACACCGGGATTAAATGGGCCGCTCATCTCGAGGCTGCCAGCAAAGCTGGTCTCTCTAATCCTGAGTTCGAAGCAGTTGTCAAGGCTGACGTGCAGCTACTGAGAGACCTCTTTGCCATATCAACGGTGGGCTTTCCGCACGAGTTTGAAGATCCAACTCTTGCTCACACATGGAGTCGCGTCCAGTCGTTGATCGACCAAGGTCTCGTTAAACGGGTGGACCCGGAAAAGGGAGAGGACCCAAGTCGGTTGCGTGCTCTCGCTGTCGCGGGCCTGGGCAGATACCAGAGCTTCCTTGCAGACTGCAGGTGCCTGCTTCACGGGTATTCAAACCATGTCGGCTACGTGGACGACCTAAGGCCGAACCATTCATTCGAGATCCAGGGTCTGGGTTGTCCCTGGGAACATTGCATCGAACTTCAGCCCGTGCCACCAATGGATGATGAAGTCTATGCGGAGTGGATTGATTCACTTCGAGACCGGCTTTGCCAAGCGGGAAATGCCCCAGATACGGGAAGCTATTGCGAATACCTTATCGAATGCCTTGCTGACGCATCCAGTTCAGATGTTGTCGCCGACCGCGGTGAAGGAAACTCGTGCCCAATCTTCGGACACTGCTGCCCTGGTGGCAGAGCACAGGCACGTGTTTGCCAATCCATGGAACATGACGATGAGGTTGATGCTACCAACGATTGGGGGAGATAGGGACGATTAACTATTTAACTTGATTTAGTATTGGCGAATAGGGTTTGTGGGGCCACGGGTGGGATGATGGCATTAACGATTTAAAAAGGAGGGTGTCACTATGAGTGAGTCCAGCACAATGGATAAGACATTTCATATCATTATGAAATGGTTGGTAGACACAGGGCAGGCACCTCACTACACTGAGATCGCCGCTGGGCGCGCGCGGGGTCGGGCCGACCGACATAGGGAAAGACGGAGGGGCGATTTGCGAACAAGAAGCCAGACTCCGTATCTGAATCTGATCAATCTGATTATTGCTTAAGCTGTTTTATGAAGCATCATAGATTAAAAAGGCTGGAAATACGATGGACGACACTTACCACAATACCCCAGAATATTTAAATAGCATCGCCAAAAATATCGCTGAGGATGCATCACTTTTGAGTTCTGGAACCTACCGCGATATCTTTGGCAATATTGATCGGCTTGAGCCTTTTCAAGAAAAGGTCATTTCTGTATTACACACCGAATATAAAGATTGGGCCTTAAGGACAGTTTTGACAACTCTCCCCAACACACACGCAGCTTCTGTTGCTTTCCTTAAGAGTAGCGAGAAAGGTCAGAAAATCTATGGCAGTATTTCTTCTTTCATAAAAAAATGTTTTATCGGCATGCATTTAACTAATGGAAACATTGATATTTATCAATCTTTATTGGCTTTCTACTACAGTGATAAAACAACTATAATCATGCTTCCAGTAAAAAAAAATGAATTTTACTTATCTGAGTTTGATGAGTGCAAAAAAGATTACGAAAAGATTGACTCATTAGGGCTTAGGATCGATAAGCTAAAAGTTGCTTATCGATTGTATGAAATAGTGAGTGAAAGTGAAGTTAGTGGGATTTTTTTTGATATTTCCAAACATTTGGTCAGTCTGAAAATCGATCTGTTAAACAGAGATGGGAGTATAAACCAGGAGATAATACAATCTGAAAAAGAGAATCTTTGGCAACCTATAGCAAGAAATAGAGTGTTTGTTTCGTATTCATGGGATAGTAATGAACATAAACAGTGGGTTAAACGCTTATCTACAAAACTAAGATCTGATGGTGTAGACGTAACACTTGATCAGTGGCATACAGCCCCTGGAGATCAACTCGCTGAATTTATGGAAAGATCAATAAGAGAAAATGATTTTGTTATAATCATTTGCACGCCAAAATATAAAGACAAATCAGATAAAAGAACAGGAGGAGTTGGCTATGAGGGGGATATAATGACGGCTGAAGTGAAAACATATAAGAATCATAGAAAATTTATTCCTATTCTTAAATCGGGTAATTGGGAAGAGTCCGCTCCATCATGGTTACATGGCAAATGTTTTGTGCGCCTTAGTGGGACAGAAGAAACCGAAGATAATTACCAAGACCTATTAGATACATTGCTTGATAGAAAACCTAAAGCTCCCCCAATTGGGGGGAAAGAATTGATGGGACGTACATAAAATAATAAATTGTTTTTGGTCAAGGAATTGGGTCATGCCACAAGCAAATTACTGAAATAAAAAGATAAATTGTGAAAAATCGATGCTTAAAATGATTTAAACAGCACTCTTGGCCCCGAAAAGATCCATTTAAGAGATATAAACTCAACAAAAACAACCTGCGGGCTACCCGTAGATGTTGAAATTAGGCGGTTTTTCTTAGCAGCACATAATGATAGAGTCAAAGGGGGGAACCTATGCTCAGGAAAGCAGCGGTTATCATCGGTGTGGACAGACCGGGCGATTACACCCCACTCAAGTCAGCGGCATCCGGCGCGGAAGAAGTCGCCAAGCGGCTGACGGACCAAGGTTATGATGTTACCTGTCTTACCGACAAGAATGGTCCCATTACGGCGCAAGATGCAAAAAAGGCAATCCGCAACTTCGTAACCCAACCTCCCCGCTATCACATGCTGGTTGTGTATTTCTCCGGGCATGGTGAATATCACACGCGCGCGGATCACTGGTTGTACAGTCACGCACCTACTGACACGGATGATGCCATCAATCTTGAGGGCGCAATGGACCTTGCGAAATATTCCGGCATTCCCAATGTGGTTTTTATCTCCGACGCCTGCCGATCACTCCCGAATACCCTCAGCGGTGAGTTGGTGAAAGGTATTGATGCCTTTCCAAACTATGATGTCCCTACTGCGTCAAAGATAGATTATTTCAAGGCAACCAGTGAGTCGCTACCGGCCTTTGAGGGTAAGGTCGACGGTGAAAATCAGGGATTTCTGACCTATGGGGGGACGTGATAGGACGTACATAAATATATAAGTTTATTCTGAAATTAACCGTATTGAAAATAGGATCGGTCCGCAACAACCATCAGAAATATAAACAAATATATTGAAAATCGTTATTTGAAAGTTCTTTAATCAGCACATTGATCCAGAAAAGGTGAATTTAAGAGATAAAACATGCTACGAGCAAGCCCAAATGTTCATGTTAGAAAGAGGGAAAGGGGACAGATTTATTTAAAACGAGAAAACTGTAAAATATATCTGTCCCCTTTTCACACGCAAAGGAGACCTATATGAGAGTGTGGTTGTCTGTCTTGGTCGCGGCCCTGGCGATGTCCCTCAGCTCTTGCGCGCGGCATCGCGCTACGCGGCCGATAGATCATCCGGCCACTGCTGATTCCGCGGCTCCGAACCGGTTGTTTCCACCGACCATGTGCGAGCTGTCGTTTGAGAGTGGCGGAAACAAACTCAACGCGTTCCTGTACGTGGCCCATGGGCCGGGTCCGCACCCGACGGTCATCCTGCTGCACGGCTACCCCGGCAACGAACGAAATCTCGACCTGGCGCAGGCGGTAAGACGGGCGGGCATGAACGTCCTTTTCTTCGATTATCGCGGCTCCTGGGGGAGCGGCGGCGAGTTCTCGATCCCGAATGCGCTTGCGGATGTGACCAAGGCTGTCGAACTGGCGCGCAGCAAAGAGTGGGCGTCGGCGTTCCGGGCGGACCCCGACCGCGTGGCAGTGGTTGGCCACAGCCTCGGCGGATTCCTCGGCGCGCTGACGACCGCCCAGGACCAGCGCATTGCCTGCTTCGCCTTCCTGGCCGGCATCGATCTTGGGTGGATGGGTCTGCAGGCACGCCAAGACGCCAGAGCCCGCGCCGGGTTGGAATCCATCTTCGCTCAAAGCATGGATGCAAAGGGCGGTCCAATTCACGGAGATGCGCCGGGCGTGGTCAGCGAGATATTGAGCCGTGCGGAAGCGTGGAGCGTCCCAGCCCGCGCGGCCGAGTTGGCGACCCGGCCCCTTCTCGTGATAGCGGCCGCGCGTGATGAAGTCACGCCCAAGAGCGAGCACCACGACAGGCTGATCGCGGCTTTGCGTCAGGCGGGTGCGGAGCGGTTAACGGAGGTGGTCTTCGACGATGACCATGTGTTCTCCGCTCATCGAATCGGGCTGGCGACGCGGCTCGTGGACTGGCTTCGTGCGGAGTTTTGGCCAGGTGCGGCCGGTAACACGACCGGTAACGGGCAGTAACACAGGAGGGAGCCAGCGAGTGTCCTCACCATTGAGACAACATGAACCGGAAACTTCCAACCAAGTGGCCCGCGAAGTCTGCCCTTGGGAATTGATGGGACGTACATAAATATATAAGTTGTTATTGGTCAAGGAATTGGGTCTGGCCACAGGAGGTTACAGAAATAAAAAGAGAAATTATGAAAAATCGATGCCTAAAATGATTTAAATCAGCACTTTTGGCCCTGAAAAGATCCATTTCAGAGATATAAACTCAACAAAAACAACCTACGGGCTACCCGCAGATGTTGAAGTTAGGCGGTTTTTCTTAGCAGCACATAATGAAAGAGTCAAAGGGAGGAACCTATGCTCAGGAAAGCAGCGGTTATCATCGGTGTGGACAGACCGGGCGATTACACCCCACTCAAGTCTGCGGCATCCGGCGCGGAAGAAGTCGCCAAGTGGCTGACTGACCAAGGATATGATGTCACCTGTCTTACCGACAAGAATGGACCCGTTACGGCGCAAGATGCAAAAAAGGCAATCCGCAACTTCGTAACCCAGCCTCCCCGCTATCACATGCTGGTTGTGTATTTCTCCGGGCATGGTGAATATCACGCGCGCGCGGATCACTGGTTGTTCAGTCACGCACCTACTGACACGGATGATGCCATCAATCTTGAGGGCGCAATGGACCTTGCGAAATATTCCGGCATTCCCAATGTGGTTTTTATCTCCGACGCCTGCCGGTCACTCCCGAATACCCTTAGGGGTGAGCTGGTGCAAGGTATCGATGCCTTTCCAAACTATGATGTCCCTACCGCGTCAAAGATAGATTATTTCAAGGCAACCAGTGAGTCGCTACCGGCCTTTGAAGGTAAGGTCGATGGTGAAAATCAGGGCTTTCTGACCTATGCGCTCAAATCCGCTTATATCACGCCGCCGGATGAAATGATGCGCGAAGTCCAGGAAGGCGGCGTGACATTTAAGGTTGTCCCGAATCGCAAGCTGGAGCAATTTCTGCAGACAACGATCAATGACATCATCGCCACAAAACCCGGCATATCGTTTCAGCGGATAGATGTGAATGTGCCGTCGGCGGATGATGTGTATATTTCACGGGTAATTGGCCCGAAAGCCGACGTGGCGCCCATACCGCTGTCAATCGTCAATCCGCTGCCGACGATCGGCGATGCAGCGGCGGACGCCATTACGCGCACCTTGAGCAGCCGAGGATTACATACTCTGGCTGGAATTAAATCACCCGATGTGGATGATGTGACTTACATCGATCCGCAGGCTGTCGGCATGTTTACAGCTCGCCTGCCCGACATGGCAATCGATCACCTTGAGTCGCAATGTGGTTTTACCCTTCATGGTGCGCATGTTGTCCGCGCGGTCTGTACCCGCGGCACCACCAATGCCTGGATTGAAACGCTTGAACAAGGCAATGGCGTTTCCGCGGTGCTGCGCCTGTGGGATGTCAAACCGGCTGTGACCGTTGCTGTTGAGTTTGCCAACGGCAAATGCGGCATCCTGCCTGCACTGGCCGGTTATATCGGTCATGCGGTGTATGAGAGCGAAGGTTTGGCGAATGTATCATTTGTGCCCTCCTCGAATCACCCTCGCTATTCTATGTACCTGCTGCACAAGGCGAAACTTGATCGCCTTCGCGCCATGGTTTCACTGGCAGTCACACATAATACTTTCAAGGTCGGTTCTGAACACGAAGCCTTGGCGCTGGCGGATGAAATACGCCCCGAAAAGGCCATGGACCCTACTCTGGGGCTGTATGCCGCACACGCATTTTCACAGGCCGGCAATGACAGGCTGGTCCTGGACGTGCTGAATTACATGCGTGATGATCTGAATGCCGATCTGTTCGACATACAACTGCTGGCATCACGCCTTCTGCAAGCTGCTGCTGACAAATACACCGTACCGTTTTGCCCCATCCTGACACAGGCCTGGAACCTGCTGCGGCCGCGCGGCAGAACCCTGCCCGCGGTGCTTACCCAAGCAATGCCCCACCTTTGTAATTCACTGTGGACAACCTTCCAGCCGGCCGTTACCCAGAGCATCATTCACGCTATCGAAACAGGAGAACTGCAATGAGAATACTCTTTATTCACGGACGTTCACAAGGCGGTAAAAACCCACAAACTCTCAAGGAAACCTGGATCAAAACGCTGAAGGACGGTTTCAAGGCAAACAACAGAACTATGCCTGACAACATCGGTATTGATTTTCCGTTCTACGGTGACAAGCTTGATGAGTTTACTGCGCAGGCTGCGCTGCCCGCATCCGATGATGTCGTCCAGAAGGGGCCGGGTACCAACAAGGATTTTGAGCAATTCATGCAGGCTGCGCTGGCCGACATGAAAACCACTAAAAATTTTCCTGATGAGGAAATTCTGAAGTTTGCCGGTCCCACGGATGTTCAGGCGCGCGATATCCAGAATTGGGGGTGGGTACGCGGCATTGCCCGGTTTATCGATAATTACTTTACTGATACCTCGGATTTCACGATTGAGTCGTTTTTGAAAGATGTTTACCTGTACGTGAGCAGCCCGAAAGTAACGGCCGGTATCAACAGGATCGTCACAGACATGTTGACGGACGAACCCACCATAATCATCAGCCATTCTCTGGGTACAGTCGTTGGCTACAAGGTAATTCTGGAAAATTCAAACAAGCTCGATCTGGTCAAACATATTACCGTGGGTTCGCCGTTGGGCATCAAGGCCATCAGTAGCAAGCTTGGTATTCCGGAAAATCCTGCGAAATTGGGTTGGTACAATGCCTATGATAAGCGTGATATTGTCGCACTCCATCCATTGGATAATGATTACTTCCCCGCGATGCCGGCCATTGTGAATTACAGTGGCGTCAACAACCGTACCGACAATCGCCACGGAATCATTGGCTATCTGAATGATGCCAGTATTACGAAGGAAGTCGCTGCCGCCATCGCGAGTGGGTTGTCCAGTACATCGCCATGAGCTGTTTCACCTGAAAGGAGCGATACTACGATCATGATCAGTGGTCGTGACGAGGCGATTAGCATGTTGGCGAGGGTTTGGGCAGGGCTTGCTCTAAGCGCTAAGCGCACGAGGCTGATAAACATGGTCAAAGAACTCCAAAGAACAGATTTCCATGTAAGATGAATCAAATTTGAAAGCAGGCAATTCAAAGAAAGGATTGCAAGATGGAAGGGGAACATAACGGCCTCGAAGCTAATACCTGCAAATACTGCATGCTTTCAACCGCGGTTAAAGGAATTCGTCTGGATGAAGAGGGATTGTGTAATCTCTGCCGCGACCATGAACGTCACCAGAAAAAGTACGCCTCTTTTTTTAAGAGTGAAGCGGACTTAAAAAATATAATTAAAAATACGGTAGAAGTGAAAACCCGTGCATACGATTGCCTTTTGCTTTACAGTGGGGGAAAGGACAGCACTTACGTGCTCATCCGGCTTTTGGAAATGGGCATCCGTGTATTGGCCATGACGTTTGATAACGGATATATGTCCGATAGGTGCCGGAAAAATATCAAGGATGTCTGCAATTCTTATCAAGTCGATAATGTAATTATCTCATTACCGCAAGAGAGGATGGACAGGATTTTCCTTACTAGCCTCCAAACTGAAAGCTCCGTATGCCATGGCTGCTGGAGGGTCATTAACGCTCGCGTAATTGAAATGGCCTTCGAGCGAGATATTCCTTTCATAGTTACCGGGCTTTCGCGAGGTCAGCTTTATGAGTTGTGGATCCACAGGCTCATGGAGCAAGAGGTGGAGGATGTGGAGGAGATGGAATTTCTTTTCTCCCGCTGGCGGACATACGCGCATTATGTCGATGATGAGATCGCTCGGTTGATAGATGATTTCGAGGTGAAAGACAGCTGCGTGCATACCAGGGTAACATTCATCGATTTTTATCGCCATTGCAGTGTGACCAAAAAGGAAATCATAGGATTTTTGAAAGCAAGAGTCCCAGTTTGGAAAAATCCCGAGGATGTGGGCAGGTGCTCGAGCAACTGCCTGATCAACGATGCCGGCATTGTGATTCACAGCCGCGCTAAAGGCTACCATTACTATGCTAAGTCCATATCATATCCTGGGAGATCAGGTTTGGCCACATCACCCGGGAAGAAGCGATGGCGGAACTGAACATGGACGGTATCGATCATGAGCGGATTGCGAATATCCTGGAACATATTGGATATTCGAAAAATCTTAAATCGGATGGCGGACATGCCGGGGGTGTTTGCCTTGTGAGCCGATAAGAGGGGGCTGGTCGCACGGGGCAGGAATACAATATTCGTAAGGATCGCAAGGGCGCTTTTTGGGAAGATCGTTATCACGCAACGGCGATTGAAAGTGGTGATCATCTGCTGAGGTGCATCGTTTACATCGACTTGAACATGGTGCGGTTGCCGTGAATCACCCTTCGGAATGGGAGTTCAGCAGCTACAGTAAGATTCAGAATCCCCGAAGAAAATGTGCGTTAATTGCATACGACCGGCTTCGGGCGTTATTGGATTTTTCCACGTACGAAGGTTTTGTGGCTGCTCACAGACATAGACTTTTCAGAGTATATTGGTAAAGGTCCTGTTTTTGAACCGCTACGAGATACGGCATTCTTCAAGAAGGCAACAATAGAAGGTGGAACCATTGGCTGGCCAAACGGCGCTGACATAGCTCTGGAAACACTATACGAGAAAATAGCCTGCCAATAAGTTGTTCAACTGGATAGCCCTAAAGCCTCTGCCTCCCGGGGTAACGCGGTGGGGTAAGATTTTTGCCAAAATAATGACGTTATTCACGCCTTTCATAAATGTTCCAGCAACCAATGTAGATATCATTTTAGGAGATGAAGCGTTTTCTTTGGCAGAATTCGGGATTGCCGGAAAAGTCATTTCAACTCCTGGACATTCTCCCGGATCTGTCAGTGTCGTATTGGATACAGGTGACGCCTTTGTAGGTGATCTGGCAATGAATGCCTTCCCGATGTGTCTCAGTCCCAGTTTGCCGATTTTTGCTGAAAACATACAGAAAGTAAAAGACAGTTGGAAATTGATTTTTGATTGTGGGGCAAAAATGATTTATCCTGCACATGGCAATCCATTTTCTGCCGAGATAATACGGAGAGTCTTATCTCGCAACGCATAGAAAGATGAAGAAATAACCTGGAAGCAAAATTCATGACAATCAGAACTGGATATATACGCATCCTGTGCCGATTTAATTGAAAAGACTGCTCGGAGCATATTTTGAGGCATTATGGCTGAAAGACAAGAGAAAAAACCAAAAAAATAAGTGAAATACTCATAAAAATAATGCTGCCAGAGGAGAATCAGGACATGCTGATGATGCGAAAACGAATTTTTCATTTTGTCGTGGCCATGGCTTTCCTTTATTTTCCTCTGTGCAATGGCAAAGCGCAACCTGCCGAACAACCAAGACATACATCGGGCAATCCCGTTAAACTGCTCATTACAGGATCGAGCACCATGTGTCCTTTGATAGCCAAAATCGCCAGGCGTTTCGAGACCCTGCATCCCGAAACCCGGATTGAAGTGCAATGCGGCGGCTCGGGCCGGGGCATCAGCGATGCACGGGAGGGAAATGCCGATATCGGCATGGTCTCCCGCGTCCTTACCGAGGAGGAAAAAGACCTTTACAGCTTTCCACTTGCACGCGACGGCATCAGTGTCATCCTGCATAAGGACAACCCGGTGGAATCCCTTTCCGACGCGCAGGTGGCAGACATCTATACCGGCAAGATCACCAACTGGAAAACACTTGGCGGCCGGGACGCTTCCATCACCGTGGTCAATCCCCTCAAGGGATACAGTTCCGTCGAACTTTTCACCCATTACTTCAAGATCGATTATGACGATGTTAAGGCAACCATGGTGGCCGGCGACAATTCTACCCGATTGAGGGCCGTGGTCGACAACCCCGACGCCATAGCGTACCTGTCATCCGGCGAAGCGGAGCGTTCGGAAAAGGCCGGGGCACCGATCAATATCCTTGCTTTCAACAAGGTGGCGCCCACGAGCAGAAACATCATTACCGGGAACTATCCCATCACCCGCCCGCTCACCCTTGTCACCAAAGATCTCCCTTCGGGGTCGGTGAAAACATTCATCGACTATTGCCTGTCGGCGGCGGTCGTGGAGGTCATCGAACAATATGATTTCATCCCCTATGAAGACTGATGCCGTGGCGAATACTCTGATGGTAATGCGGGGCCGCATCGTCCTTTTCATCAATCGCTTCAGCTTACGGGCCGTGCTCTTTACCGGTTTCTCCGTGGTGATCCTGCTCGGCATGACGGCGGCAGCGCTTACCGAATGGTCTGCTTATGTCGCGCACAGCGCGATGGACAGGTTTGTCTATGTTGACAATACGATTTCCGACCTCTGCCTCAAAAGCACGACGGCAATGGTGAGCGCCCGGCGTTTCGAAAAGGATTTTCTGCTGACCTATAAGGAGTTCGGATTTCCTGAAGCCAGGTCAAGGTATATCTCCCGGGTACTGACGAGCCTTGCTGATATTACGGAGTTTATGACAAAGATCCGCTTTCTGACCAATGATCCTGAATTCGTTCGCTGGACACGGGAAGTGGATCAGGCGATCAATGAATATCAGGGCAAGCTCATCGGTATGATTGACCGGTACGGAATACTTGGAGACCTGAACACCGGTATCGAGGGGGCCATGAGGGCCAGGGCGCACGAGATGGAGCGCCTCTTGAACCCGCAGGGAAGCGATACGCTCCTTGCGGGCTACTTATCGATGCGCAGGAGGGAAAAGGACTTCATAGTTCGAATCCGCGATGCCGATGCCGCGGAGTTACGGAAGGCCGTGATCCTCTTTAACAGTCATCTGGCCGCATCAGGACTGCCCGCAGAGCAGAAAGTGAAGCTGGGGGCACTGGCCCAAGCATATCATGCGTTGTTTGAGCAGTATGCAGAGACCATAGAGGAAATCAGGGCAATGAAGAAAGGGACCCTTAAATCCGCGCAGACCTTTGAGCCAGCCCTGGAAAAGCTCTATCACAGCTCCCTTGCCAATGTCACGGTCGCACTGAACCATGTGAAAAAGATCGAAGCTGCGCTCGATCTTATAAAGGTTGTTATCGGTCTGCTCATATTCAGTGTTTCGATGCTCGTGGCTTTTGCCGTCTCCCGCAGCGTTTCAACGTCGGTTGTTGAGAGCCAGTCTTTTGCCGAACGGATCGCCTCCGGAGATTTGACGAATCGGTTGGCGCCGAGAGGGCTCAATGAATTTGTAACCCTGGCCATTGCCTTGAACAACATGGCCGAGGCATTGCAAAACGCTGCCGAAAAACACAAACAGCAGGACAGCCGGATCCGCTTCCTGGCCTACTATGACGGCTTGACCGGATTGTCGAACCGGATGTTCTTTAAAGAGCTTTTGAAAAAAGCGCTGGTCTGGGCACGACGTTACGGCCAGGCCGTCGTGATCCTTTATCTCGACGTGGACGATTTCAAGCGCGTGAACGACACGCTCGGCCATCCCATGGGAGACAAGCTCTTACTGGCCGTATCGGAAAGACTCGTCGCATCCGTGCGCAGTTCCGACAGCGCCGCCCGCCTCGCCGAAGACACGGAACAAACCACCGTGTCGCGACTCGGCGGCGATGAGTTCGCCATATTACTGCACAATGCCGGAAAAATTCACGAGGTGAGCAGAGTGGCGCGCCGCCTGCTCAAGGAGATTGCCAAACCGTTTGACCTCGATGGACATGAAGTGTTCACCAGCGCGAGTATGGGCATTTCATTCTTCCCCTCCGGCGGAGAGGATGCCGACAACCTTCTCAAGAACGCCGATGCGGCCATGTATCAAGCAAAGGCCAAAGGGAAGAACAATTATCAATTTTATACCGATGCCATGAATGCCACCGCCCTTGAACTCTTCAACCTGGAACGCGACCTGCACAGGGCGCTCGAACGAGAGGAGTTCGTACTGCACTACCAGCCGAAACTGGACACCACAAGGAGGATGATCGGCATGGAAGCGCTGATTCGCTGGAACCACAAGGAAAAAGGAATGATCTCGCCGGTGCAGTTCATACCCCTTGCCGAAGACACGGGCCTTATCCTTCCGATAGGAGAGTGGGTGTTGCGTACGGCGTGTTTACAAACCAATGCCTGGCAAGAAGCCGGATTTAAATCGGCAAATGTAGCCGTGAATCTTTCCGCCCGTCAATTCGATCAAAAAAACTTGCCGGACATTATTGCAAGGGCTTTACATGAAACGGCGCTACCCCCCCGGCATTTGGAATTGGAAATAACCGAAAGCATGATCATGCAGAAACCTGAGGAGGCAATTGCCGTTTTACGCAAATTAAAAAACATGGGAATACGAATTTCGATGGACGATTTCGGCACCGGGTATTCCTCCCTGAACTATCTGAGGCAGCTTCCGGTCGATTCATTGAAGATTGACCGTTCCTTTATTATGAATGTCACCATAGACCCTGGTGACGCAGCCATTGTTAAGGGAATTATAGCTCTGGCGCATAGTTTGAAATTAAAAGTCATTGCCGAGGGCGTGGAGACAGAAGCACAATTTGAGTTTTTACGCGAAGTCGAATGTGATGAGGTGCAGGGTTTTTTATTCAGTAAACCTTTGCCGGCTGATGAGTTTTTGGGGGTGTGGGGTGCGGTGAAGTTGTGAAACTGGGTCGGACCACAGCAACCATCAGGAATATAAGGAAAAATATAGAAAATCTGTGCACAAAATGATCTTAAACAAGCACTTTTGACATCAAAATGTTATATTTAAGAGGGGAAACCCAACAAAAACATTCTGCGGATAAGCCGCAGATGTTCATGTTAACAAACCATCCCCGAAATTGTAAGGAGTTGTTCCCGTGACCATTCCAGCATATAAAAATCCGATACTCCCCGTTACAGAGCGCATCGAAGATCTGCTTGGCCGCATGACGCTTGAGGAAAAAGCCGGACAACTGAATCAGTGGTTCAACCTCGGTCCGGATCATTATGACCAGGTGCGCCGTGGCGAGATCGGCTCCGGCTTGATGGCCAACAGTTCCACGGCCGGCAATAATCGCCAGGAGCGGGTCTTTGCCAAGCTTGTCAACGAAATCCAGAAAATAGCGGTGACGGAATCCCGGCTGGGTATCCCTTTGATCTTCGGACGGGATGTGATTCATGGGTATCGCACAGTCGCCCCCATTCCTCTCGGAATGGCAGCCACCTGGTCACCCGAGCTGATTCAGGCCGCCAACACGATCGCAGCCAAAGAAGCACGCGCCGACGGCATCCATTGGGGGTTCTCGCCCATGCTCGATATTGCCCGCGACCCGCGCTGGGGGCGAGTTGCCGAGGGGTTTGGAGAAGACCCATTTTTGGCGGGGAAACTGGCCGCAGCGGCCGTGAGAGGCTTTCAAGGCAATGATCAGGACGCGATCCCTCAAAAATTCCCTGCCGATCGCATCGTCGCCTGCGCCAAACACTTTGTCGGTTACGGCGCAGCCGAAGGCGGGCGCGATTACAACACCACGGAAATCACACGTCAGACGCTGCATAACATCTATCTGGCACCCTTCAAGGCCGCGATAAAATCCGGGTGCGGCACCGTCATGAGCGCCTTTCATGATATCGGCGGTATTCCGCTTTCCGCCCATCGGTATCTTCTCAATGATGTGCTCAAGGAACAATGGGGGTTCGGCGGTTTTGTCGTTTCCGATTGGGGTGCGGTAGGAGAATTGATCAATCATGGTATCGCCGCCGACGGCAATCATGCTGCCGGGCTGGCCTGCAACGCCGGGGTGGATATGGACATGTGCACGATGGTTTACCTGCAGAACCTGCCCGATCTGGTCCGAGCCGGCAAGGTCTCGGAGGCACGTCTGAACGATGCCGTGGCCCGGATACTCCGGATCAAGTTCGCGGTCGGCCTCTTCGAGAGCCCCTATGCCGATCCGAACGCGTCGCAGGCTATCCACCTGTTGCCCGAATCGCTCGCCGCCATGCGCAGGCTTGCCGCAAGCAGCATGGTCTTGCTGAAAAATAACGGAATCCTGCCCCTTTGCTCCGACAAATTGACCATCTGCCTGAGCGGGCCGCTTGCGGACCAGCGCCAGGCACTGCTTGGCTGCTGGACTCCCGACGGGCAGGAAGAAGAGGTGACAACGCTGAAAGAGGCAATCGCCGGCAGACTGGGACCCGAAGCCTGGCTTCACCATTGTGAGTTATCGGACGATGCCGTTAAACTAGCGCGTTCAAGTGATGTGCTGATCCTGGCCCTCGGAGAGTCGGCGGGCCGATCGGGCGAGGATAATTGCACGGCCACCATCGATTTGCCTGCCGGCCAGGAGGCACTGGTCGAGTCAGCCCGCCGCATGGAAATCCCCATCGTGGCCGTTGTGTTTGGCGGCCGCCCGTTGAACCTCAGCCGGGTGACGGACTGGGCCGATGCTGTCCTGTTCGCCTGGCATCCAGGCATAACAGGCGGTCTGGGGGTGGCAGATGTCCTTTTCGGGGATGTGAATCCATCCGGGCGACTGCCGATCACCTTTCCCCGGTCTTCGGGTCAAATCCCGCTTTACTACAACCATCGACCCACCGGAAGGCCTGCGCCTGCCAACAGTCGCCGTCATTCCCGTTATGTTGACTCACTCGATTCCCCGCTCTTTCCTTTCGGCTTCGGGCTGTCGTACACAACCTTCGAATACGGCAATCTGCGAACGGCTCCGGCTCCTCAAAAACCGGAAATTTCCGTCACCGTTGAGGTGACAAACACCGGCAACAGGGCCGGAACAACCATCGCGCAATGTTATGTGCGGGATATCGTTGCCAGTGTGGCACGCCCGGTGAGAGAACTGAAAGGATTCGAGCGCGTTTCTCTCGCGGCCGGCGAAACGAAAACCATTATGTTCAGACTCGGGCCGGAGGAACTTTCTTATCAGGATGATAACGGCAATGATGTCCTTGAACCCGGCCGTTTCCAGGTATGGGTCGGCGGTGACAGCAATGCCGAGTTGGGCACGGAATTCGAGATCACCCTATGATTATTCACCGTACATATCTGTAATAAGCTTTCGTAATTGGGCGGCTTTGATATCAGATAGCTTATCAAGTTTCTTTATTAATCTTTGTTTGCTAATGGTACGAATTTGATCAATGGCAATTTCGGCTTTTTTGTTCGCGCATATAATCTGGAGCCGAGTTCTCCATAGTGGATGCACTTTTGAGGTTAATGGGCATACAACAACAGTTTCCAAAAATTTATTCATTTCGTCTTGGCTGATTATGACGACGGGTCGAACTTTTTTTATTTCGCTTCCTATGGTGGGGTTGAGATCAGCAAAATATATTTCGTACCTTTTAATATTCAAAGTCCTCATCCTCCAGGCCGTCAAGAAGCGTTTTATCAAAATCGTCCCAATTTTCCTTTTCATTGGCCATGGTTTTATACGTATCTTCCCAGGAAAGCTTGCTTTCTTCTTTATTACGAAGTAGCAGTCCCTTGTCTGTTTCTTCTATTAAAAGGGAATTTTTTAGGCCATATTTTTGAAGGAGCTCCTTGGGTATGCGAACTCCTTTGGAATTTCCAATGGGGACTATCTTGGCATCCCTTGACCGTATTTGATTTTCCATGGATTTTGCTCCTTAAATTTCATTAATTTTGTAACTATCGTAATTACATTTATCTTTGATGTCAAGCTTAGAATCAAAGTGTTTGCAAATGGGAAATGAAGTTAAGGGATGGGTATTGATATACATGCTTTTATCAATTACGATGTGCGAAAACGGCATTATCTTTTTTGCACCAGCGTATGCAAGGAGTGAACTTGTTTTGGACGCCGATTAAAAAAGAGCCGAAATCGTGGACAATAGCTCCGAACCTTCTGAATTATGACGACACGTTTTCCAATTTTTCCTGGGACGACATCCGCAGTTCCCTGGACGGTCTTCCTGAAGGCAAGGGGCTAAATATCGCTTACGAAGCGGTCGATCGTCATGCCGACGGGGGACTGCGCGACCATGTGGCGCTGCGATGGCTTGGGAGTGACGGCAACGCCCGTGAGTTTACCTATGGAGACCTCAAAGGGCAGAGCAGTCGCTTTGCCAATATTCTCAAAGGGCTTGGAATCGGAAAGGGAGATACGGTCTCGGTTCTGGCGGGGCGTATTCCCGAGCTGTACATCGCGGCCCTTGGGATTTTCAAAAACACGAGCATCTTTTGTCCCCTTTTCTCTGCTTTCGGTCCGGAACCCATTTATCAGCGCCTGAGCAGAGGGGATGCGAAAATCCTGCTGACGACCGAAAGTTACTTTTGCAAGAAGGTCAGCCGGTTGATGGACAGGCTGCCCAAACTCAAATATGTGCTCCTGGTTGATGCCAAAGACCATTTGGGAAACGTTCTCCTGTCGCTCCCCAGACTCATGGCGGAGTCTTGCGACACCTATGTCATCCCGCCGACCGACCCGGAGGATATCGCGGTTCTGCACTTTACCAGCGGTACCACCGGGATGCCCAAGGGTGCGCTCCATGCGCACCGCGCCGCGCTCACCCACTACATGACCGGAAAATATGTCCTGGATTTTCATCCGGAAGATGTCTTCTGGTGCACGGCAGACCCCGGGTGGATAACGGGAACTTCTTACGGCATCATTTCACCGCTGCTTCACGGAATCACGAACGTGGTCGATGAAGCGGATTTCGATGCCATGCGCTGGCTGCAAATTCTGGCTTCCCAGAAAGTGAGTGTCTGGTACACGGCGCCCACTGCCATTCGCAGATTCATGCGCCTGGGCCTTGAACCGGATCGGCAGTGCGATCTGCGTCATCTGCGCCTGATTCACAGTGTCGGAGAACCGCTTAATCCCGAGGCCGTGGTTTGGGGTCTGGAGGTTATGGGGCTCCCGATCCATGACAACTGGTGGCAGACGGAAACAGGCGGCATCATGATCGCCAATTATCCTGCCATGGAGATCCGCCCCGGTTCCATGGGGCGTCCGCTGCCCGGAATCGAAGCGGCCATCGTCCAGCGCATCGACAAAAATACCGTCAACGTGATCCGGGAAGCGGGCGTTCAGGGTGAGCTGGCGCTTCGCCCGGGCTGGCCATCCATGTTTCGGGGATACCTGCACGATGCGGAGCGCTATCGCAAGTGCTTTGCCGGGGGCTGGTATCTGACCGGGGACCTGGCCAGGCGCGACGCGGACGGATACTTCTGGTTCGTGGGTCGTGCCGACGACATCATCAAAACATCCGGCCACATGGTGGGTCCCTTCGAAGTCGAAAGCGCGCTCATGGAGCACCCCGCCGTTGCCGAAGCAGGCGTCATTGGAAAGCCGGACCCGCTTATCGGGGAAATCGTGAAAGCATTTGTCACCCTGAAGCCGGCAATCGCACCCAGCGATGCGCTGCGTCTGGAACTCATCGGTTTCGCCCGGACAAGGCTCGGATCAGTCCTGGCGCCCAAAGAGATCGAATTCAAGCCGGACCTTCCCAAAAACAAGGCCGGCAAGATCATGCGGCGGCTGCTTAAAGCGCGCGAGCTGGGTCTGCCTGAAGGCGATCTTTCGACACTGGAGGATTTCAAATGACCATCCGTAATCTTGATTTCATGTTCAACCCTTCTTCCGTCGCTCTGGTGGGTGCGAGTCAAAAACCGGGCTCCATCGGTGCCGTCCTGGCGCGTAATCTGGCGAGCGCCGGGTTTAAAGGGGATATTTTTCCCGTTAACCCGAAATACACCGTAATCGAAGGGCTTCCCACCTATCCTGATCTGGACAGTCTGCCCAAAACTCCGGATCTTGCCGTGATCGCCACGCCGCCGAATACAATCCCCCAACTGATTGAAAAACTCGGCAGCCGGGGGACACGCTCGGCCGTGGTGATTACGGCGGGATTCCGCGAAGGCGGCAGCGAAGAAGGACAACGGCTGTGCGACCAAATGTGCGAGGCGGCACGTCCCCACCTGCTGCGCATCATGGGGCCGGCCTGCCTGGGGATCATGGTACCCGGAGTGGGCCTGAATGCCGGTTTGGGGCATGTACAACCCCTGAAAGGAAATATCGCGTTTGTCGCTCAGTCGGGAGCGGTTCTGGCTTCCGTACTGGACTGGGCCACATCGAAGGGAATCGGGTTTTCACATGTTGTATCCGTTGGCAACACGTCCGATGTCGATTTCGGCGACATGCTCGATTATCTGTCCACCGATTTCAGGGCCAAAGCGATCCTGCTCTATATTGAGTCCGTCACCCATATCCGAAAATTCATGTCCGCGGCACGAGCGGCTGCGCGAATGAAACCCGTGATCGTTGTAAAACCCGGACGCCATTTCGAGGGCGTCCGAGCCGTTGCTTCCCACACCGGAGCTTTGACAGGCGCCGATGAAGTCTACAACGCCGCCTTTGAGCGGGCCGGAATGCTGCGGGTGATGGACATGCAGGCGCTCTTTGGTGCCGTGGAAACCCTGGCCATGTCCCATCCGTTTCCGGGTGATCGCCTGGCTATTTTAACCAATGGCGGAGGCATGGGCGTTCTGGCTGTCGATGTTCTGATCGATAAAAAGGGTCGCCTGGCCGAGTTGTCTCCGGAAACCATCTCCCGCCTGAACAGCGTGCTCCCGGCCACCTGGTCACACGATAACCCGGTGGACATCGCCGGCGATGCACCGCCGGACCGCTATATCGATGCGATAAAGGCGCTCCTTGAAGATGAAGGCGTGGATGCCCTGCTTGTTTTAAACAGCCCTTCGGCAGTGGCATCAAGCACGGATGCTGCCCGGGCTGTGGTCGAAGCGCTGAAAGAAAGCGGTTCAAAGGCGAGCTCCCGGGGCATCTTCACCTGTTGGCTCGGGATGGATTCCGCCCGCGAGGCCCGTAAGATTTTTGCCGAAAACAGGATTCCGACCTATGAAACACCGGCCGAAGCAGTTCGCGGATTTATGCAGATGGTACGCTACCGCATCAGCCAGGAAATGCTCATGGAGACACCTGCCGACATTCCGGAAATTTTCGAACCGGAAACGGATAAAGCCCGGGAGATTGTCAACAACGCCTTGTCTCAAGGCCGTATATGGCTGACCGGGATTGATGCAAAAGCCGTTCTGGCCGCTTATAAAATCCCCGTGATCCGGACATGCGAAACGTCTTCGCCCGAGCAGCCGGCTGAGATGACCGCCGGGCCGGGTGAATCGTTTCAGCCCATGGCGCACCGTCCCAACGCCAGGGAACTGATTGTCGGGGTCGGTAATGATGTGCAGTTCGGCCCGGTGATTCTGTTCGGCCAGGGCGGTACGGCCGCTGACGTCATTCAGGATAAGGCCATTGCCCTGCCGCCGCTTAACATGAAGCTTGCCCGGGAAGTCATGCGCCGCACGCGCGTCTACCGCCTGCTTGAAGGTTACCGTGATCAGCCCGCCGCTGATTTGAACGGCATTGCGCTGACTCTGGTCAAGGTGTCGCAACTGGTCTGCGATATCGCGGAGATCGCAGAACTGGATATCAATCCGCTGCTTGTCGATGAGCAGGGAGTGCTGGCACTGGACGCACGCATCAAGGTGGTCAAGTCGCATGTCCCGGCTGCAAAGCGACTGGCGATTTGTCCTTACCCCAAGGAGCTTGAGGAGGTGATTACACTTCCAGATGGTCAAAAGCTGCTGCTTCGCCCCATTAGGCCGGAGGACGAACCGGCGTTTCAAACGCTTTTCTCCAGGCTCACCATGGATGAGATCCGCCTGCGATTTCTGCATGCCATGCAATTTTTGTCCCATGAAATGGCTGCACGTTTGACTCAGATTGACTATGACCGGGAGATGGCACTTGTCCTTTGCGAGCCGACCGCTCAAAAGGAAGCGGCGCTGTATGGCGTGGTGCGGCTTACCGCGGATCCGGACAACGCACGTGCGGAATTCGCCATCCTCATTCACCGTGACATGACAGGTTTGGGCCTGGGCCCGATGCTCATGCGCCGCATAATTGATTACGCCAGGAATCGGGGTATCGGGGAGATTTTCGGGGAAGTGTTGGCCGAGAACAGACCCATGCTGAGGCTCTGCGAGGCTTTCGGATTTAAAAAAAGACGCGATCCGGAAGACCCCGGCGTGATGATCGTTTCATTGGCGCTGTAATGGTCGATGGTAATTGGTGAAGGGCTATGGGTTACATTTCGATTTCAAATACGCGATGCAGCCATTCAGCGTTGCAAGCTGCGGGTAGTCTTTTTCGGGGATTTCCACTTTCAGACGCGCCTGAAGTGCAACAGCGAAGTTCATGAAATCGACGGAATCAAAATCGAACTGGTTGCGCAATCGATCGGCGGGATCGAGATTCTCGATATCCGCTTCCGGAGCAATATTGGCGATAAGCTCCAGGGCCACTTTTTTGATTTGATCTTCGGTCGTCATGTATCGCACTTTCAGTTTGAGTTTTATTGTTCATAAAATTATATGTTCATGATAGTAAAAATTTACCCAAAACTTGAAAAATCAAGGTAACACTTTCCTCTCCGAAAAAGAAAGGAGGAAGTGTTATGCGTGTGAAATATTTTACACAAAAACGATGTAACACGCATTCCGGGAAACAGGGGAACAAACGCATAACGGGAGTAATACGATCATGAAATGCACACATGAAATTGAACGGATGTGCCGGGTGGCGAAAGGGCCGAACAATGGTCCGGCACCCATCCCGCAGGAAGGCAAATGGACGCAGGCCAGGCAAGTGCGGGATATCAACGGATTTACACATGGCGTGGGATGGTGTGCGCCGCAGCAGGGAGCGTGCAAACTCTCGCTCAACGTTAAAGAGGGCGTCATTCATGAAGCCCTTATCGAGACGTTGGGTTGCACGGGCATGACGCATTCGGCCGCAATGGCCGCGGAAATATTGCCCGGCAAAACCATTCTCGAGGCACTGAACACGGACCTGGTGTGCGATGCAATCAATGTCGCCATGCGCGAACTGTTCCTCCAAATCTCCTATGGACGTACGCAAAGTGCTTTTTCCGAGGGTGGACTGCCTGTCGGGGCCGGACTCGAAGACCTCGGAAAGGGACTGCGTTCGGTGACCGGAACCACTTATGGAACCGTTGCAAAAGGGGCCCGTTACCTGGAATTGGCGGAAGGTTACATCACGCAAATCGCCCTCGACGATCACGACGAAATTATCGGCTATGCCTATCTGAATCTGGGCCGGATGATGGATTCAATCTCCAAGGGAACGGCCCCGGCGGAAGCGATTCAAAAAGCGTCCGGAACATACGGACGTTTCACGGAAGCAAAAAGAATCATCAACCCCCGCAACGAATGACACCAAGGAGATAAACACCATGGCTCTTTTTGAAGGATACGACCGGCGAGTGCCGCAAATACAAAAGGCGCTTGAACCGTACGGATTGAAAACCATCGAACAGGCGCGCGATGTGTGCGTTGAAAAACAGGTTGACGTGTATGGAATCGTGAAAGAGACCCAGCCGATCTGCTTTGAAAACGCCTGCTGGGCCTATATTCTGGGCGCTGCCATGGCGATTCTGAAAAAACAGACGCGCGCCGCGGAGATTGCCGCTACACTGGGGGAGGGTTTACAGGCGTTTTGCATTCCGGGTTCCGTGGCCGATGAGCGGCGCGTGGGGATCGGACACGGCCGATTGGCCGCCATGTTGCTGAGCGAGGAAACACGCTGCTTTGCGTTCCTGGCCGGACACGAATCCTTCGCCGCCGCCGAGGGTGCCATTCAGGTGGCCAACTACGCCAACCGCGCGCGAACGTCGCCCTTGCGCGTCATTTTAAACGGACTCGGAAAAGATGCCGCGCACATCATTGCCCGCGTCAACGGATTCACGCATGTCCAAACCAGGTTCAATTACGCGACGAGTGAACTGACGGTCGTCTTCGAAAAGCCCTATTCCACCGGGCAGCGGGCGACCGTCAAATGCTACGGAGCCGATGACGTTCGCGAGGGCGTGGCCATCATGCGTCATGAAGCCGTGGATGTTTCCATTACCGGCAACTCGACCAATCCGACACGCTTTCAGCACCCGGTTGCCGGCACCTATAAAAAGGAGTGCCTGCAGGAACAACGCAGCTATTTTTCCGTGGCATCCGGAGGCGGCACAGGCCGCACCCTGCATCCCGACAACATGGGCGCAGGTCCCGCTTCCTACGGGATGACCGACACGATGGGGCGGATGCACTCCGATGTCCAATTTGCAGGATCCTCATCCGTCCCCGCCCATGTGGAAATGATGGGACTGATCGGCATGGGAAACAACCCCATGGTGGGGGCTTCCGTCGCCGTAGCCGTCGCCCTCCATCAGGCCATGAAATAAAGCGGCTTTTTCTGGGTCTGAAGATAGACCTGGCCGCGGAGCCTGACATTGGCAGAAAAAAAGGAGAATATGGCTAATAATCATCAGAGGCTGCCTCACTATGACATGACGAATTTTACGATCCGTGAGATGACGCTATGCGGAGAAGCCTTACGTACCATGGGGATGGGAAAGACCAGTATGGAGGAGGTCGCGGATAGGATCGTCATGTATTTTCACGACACTCTCCTCGATGGTGAAAGAAAGCAGGCGATTTCGTTGGCCCGTTTCTACAAAACGCACCGCTTTGCTGAACTGGACCCTGAACTGCAGGAATACGCCCGTAGAGGTCTGGGAAGCGCAACCCCCTCCCTCGATATGAGATGTCTGGTTCTTTTAGGGACCACTGGTGAGGAACCGGATTGGAATTCACGGAAGAAATCCAGGGGGCATCACGCGATTCCCCTATCGAGCAAGGAGGCGCTCAGCCGGCTGCCGATGGTCGATAATCTTGTCAGCCAGTTGGGGATCCCTGGGTGGATAGTGGTCAAACCGAGCTCGAAACTCACGCCGGATATGGAGCAGAAGACCTATAGCGTCTTTTATGTTGCCGAAGCCCTTGGCAGCCCCTTCATCCCTGCCCAACAAGACTTTGTCGTTCCATACGGGATCAAGTCGGTTCTCGGATTCGGCGGCCTTCTTCCCTCCGGGGACATGTTCTCGGTCATTCTGTTTTTCAAAATTCCGGTGTCCGCTGAAACGGCAAATCTCTTCAGATCGCTCTCTCTGAATGCCAAAATGGCGCTCCTTCCTTTCTCCCATCGGGTGTTCGATGGGAACGGATCGAAAGGCGATACGGCTGAGAGGGGTGTTCAAACCGACGTGCCTTTGCTCACCTCCCGTATAGCCGCCATAGAGCAGTTGCTTGAAGTATATGAGAGCAGTGTGGTGGAACAGGCGGACAAGCTGTATCTGGAAATTGCCGAGCGCAAGCGTTATGAAGACCAGCTTGAACACCAAAGCAATCACGACGGACTCACCGGTCTGCCGAACCTCAACCTCTTGAAGGACCGTATCCGCCAGGCTCTTTTTCGCGCCCAACGCCACAGGAACCAGGCCGGGATACTATCCATCGACCTTGATCAATTCAAATTAATCAATGACAGTCTTGGTCACGATATTGGAGACAGGCTCTTAAAAATAACGGCAAATCGAATTGTTAAATGTATCCGCTCCACGGATACGGTGGCGCGCCAGGGGGGTGATGAGTTTGCCGTTGTCCTTACCGACCTTGAACAGAGTGAAGATGCCGCCTTTATGGCGCAAAAAATAAGGAATTCGGTTTCACGGCCCATTACAATAGAAACGCATCAGTTGGAAATTTCGTGCAGTGTCGGCATCAGCATCTATCCCAAGGACGGAAGTGACGATCAGGCGCTGTTGAAGAACGCCGATGCGGCCATGCATCGCGCCAAGGATCTGGGCCGGGACAACTTTCAATTCTATACGGCCGAACTGAATAAACGGATTATGGACCGTATGACCATGGAAAAACATTTGCGCCGGGCGATGGAACGGAATGAATTTATCCTTCATTATCAACCGCAGGTGGACTTTATAACCGGCCGGATCAACGGAATGGAAGCCTTGATACGCTGGCAGAGTCCGGAACTGGGATTCACCCCTCCCGGAAGCTTCATTCCCCTGGCCGAGGAAACCGGTCTTATCGTTCCCATCGGGGAGTGGGTGCTGAAAACCGCATGTCTCCAAAACAAAGCATGGCAGGATGCCGGACTTCCTTGTCTTACCCTGGCAATCAATCTTTCTCCACGGCAGTTCAGACAGGAAAATCTGGTGGAAGTCGTTGAACGAATCTTGCGGGAAACCGGTCTGGAGCCCAGATATCTGGAACTGGAAATCGTCGAAAGCCTTCTCATGCACGATGTGGAGAGCGCCGCCCGACTGACCGGGAAACTGAAGGAACTGGGCGTGTGTATGACCATGGATGATTTTGGTACCGGCTATTCCAGTTTGAGCTACCTGAAGCAATTTCCATTTGACAAGATTAAGATCGACCGGTCCTTCATTCGCAACATCACGAGCGATCCCGACAGCGCGGTAATCGCCAGGGCGATGATTGCCCTGGCCCACAGCCTGAGGCTTCGGGTAATCGCCGAAGGGATTGAAACCGATGGACAATTGAATTATCTCCTGTTCCATGGGTGCGATGAAATGCAGGGTTTTTATTTCAGCAGGCCGATCCCTGCTCAACAGCTCGAGCAGATGCTGAGGGAGGACCGGCGGCTGCCGTTGCCTGAAAAAAGTGCCGCTGCTCCGGAACGGACATTGCTTATAGTGGATGATGAGGAAAATGTCATCAAGGCTCTGAAACGGGTCTTTAAAGTGGACGGCTACCGAATCCTCACGGCGGCAAACACGGCGGAGGGATTTGAACAACTGGCAACAAACCGTGTCGGTGTCATTATCTCTGATGAACATATGCCCGGGATGCGCGGGAGCGAATTTTTGCACCGAGTCAGGGAGATTTACCCTAACATCATCCGCATCGTGCTTACGGGCTTCGGTGACCTCACCACCATCACCGAGGCCGTCAATCGAGGGGCCATCTTCAAATTCCACACCAAGCCATGGCAGGATGAAACTCTCCGGGAAAGCATCCGGGAAGCATTCAGATATTACAAAGAATTGGCATCTGAGGAATGCGGTGATTCAGGGCCTGGCCATGGTAACGCATTAACATAATATCCAGAAACCATAGAATTACTTGTTGAACGGAAATCCAGTCATAGACCAATGGTTTCTCGGAAAGAAATAGGGAAATATCGAAAATGAACCGATGTTATGAACAGCCGGAGGAATTGTTGCGGCGGTTGATCCAGTTTGATACGACCAACCCCCCGGGCAACGAAATTGAATGCGTGCGATACATCAACAGTCTGTTGACAACCGCCGGTTTTGAAACCACGCTTTTGGAAAAATACCCGAAGCGGGCGAATTTGCTGACCCGCCTGGCAGGACAAGGAAAAGCCCCTCCCCTATTGTTCTATGGACATGTTGACGTGGTGACCACTGCTGCCCAGACGTGGTCATATCCACCGTTTGCAGGGATGCTGGCGGACGGTTTGGTTTGGGGAAGAGGTACTCTCGATATGAAAGGCGGCATCGCGATGATGCTGGCCGCCATTTTGCGCGCCAAATGCGAAGGTTTCATACCTGCCGGCGATATCATTCTTGCCATCCTGAGTGACGAAGAAACAGGCGGTGAATGCGGCTCCAAGTTCCTTGTCGAAAAGCATCCCGAGCAATTCACCGATGCACGCTATGCTATCGGCGAGTTCGGCGGCTTTCCGCTGTATTTTGCCGGCAAGAAATTCTATGCCATCCAGGTAGCCGAAAAACAGATCTGCTGGCTGAAAGCAACGCTGCGCGGGCCGGGTGGGCACGCAAGCCTTCCCATGCGCGGCGGCGCAATGGCCAAACTCGGGCGCGTGCTCCGACAATTGGATGAGCGTCGTTTGCCCGTACATATCCTGCCCGTTGTACAGCAAATGCTGGAAACGATGTCCGCGGTGGTGCCCGCACCCGCCGATGCGATGCTGGCACAACTCCTGGACCCTGCCATGACGGATCAGATTCTGGATAAGCTTGGACCCCGGGGGGCAATGTTTGACCCGATGCTTCACAATGTCGTCAACGCCACGATCGTTCAAGGCGGGGAAAAGATAAACGTTATCCCCAGCCAGATCACCCTTGCCCTGGATTGCCGTATGCTTCCCGGTTACGGTCCCGCAGATGCCATCGCTGAAATTCATCAAATTATCGGCGATGAGATTGAAATTGAAGTTACTTTTTCCGAACCCGGGCCGGCAGCCCCGGTAATGGGGCTATTCGACACGTTGGCCGCTATTCTTCAGGAAGCGGATCCAGGCAGTCTTGCAGTCCCGCTCTTGTTACCCGCAAGCTCGGATGCCCGCATCTTCTCCAGGCTGGGAATCCAGACTTACGGATTCCTGCCCATGAACCTGCCTTCGGATTTCAACTTTGTGCGGAGAATCCATGCTGCAGACGAGTGCATCCCTGTGGAGTCCGTTCAGTTCGGAGCAGAAGCGATCTACCAACTGCTTCAACGCTACACTGGAATAGAAATGAATGCATAGCGGAGGATTATGGCTTTTTCTCTTTTCCCCAAAAACATTCGGTTTTTCGATTATTTTCTGCAGCAGCATTCACTGGTTGTACTGGCATCAAAAATCCTGACGGAGATTTTCACCGATTTCACGGATTTGAAAGGGAAGTGCTCCCGGATCAATCAAATAGAGGTTGATGGAAATACATTGGCGCGTGAAATCAGCCGATCGCTTTCCATGACGTTTATTACACCGATTGACCGGGAAGATATTTATGCTATCTGCACCGAGTTGGAAGAGATGCTGGATCTGATTCAGTCTGTATCCACGAGAGTCGGGCTGTACGGCTTTCATGAAGCTCCGGCCTCAACCCGGGAACTGGTCAGGGATCTGGAACTTATCATTGCCAGTCAGGAGGAAATGATCCGGTTCATCAGCACGCGCACCTACCATGAATCGGTGATGAACGGGATTCTTGAGGCCTGTGCGGATGGCAGACGCCTTCTTGTCGTCAGCCTCGGTGAGTTGTTTGAAAAGGCTGACCAGGGTCAATTGGATTTTGCGGAAGCGATCAAGCTGTCGCAGATTTATGACCGTCTGGAAATGCTGTTCAACCACGCCCAGAAGCTCTCTTTTACGCTTGAAAAGGCAGGGATCAAAAGTGCCTGATATCCCCGTTTTGCTGATCTGCATCATCGTTGTGGCATTGATTTTCGACTACACCAACGGTGCCCATGACACGGGTAATGTCATCGCAACCGTTGTGTCAACCAATGCGATGTCTCCGCGTGCGGCGGTGATGATGGCCTCGATTCTGAATTTTGCAGGCGCCATGGTGGGAGACAAAGTCGCACAAACCATTGGAAAGGGAATGATAAACCCCCAGATGATCGCCGGTTGCCGGACACTTGTCCTGGCAGCCCTTCTGGGAGCGATCATTTGGAACATCGTCACCTGGGCAGCGGGACTGCCTTCATCTTCCTCCCACGCCCTGATCGGAGGACTGATAGGTGCTGCCATTGCTTATCGCGGCTGGAGTTGTATCGAATATACAAGCATCTTCTGGAAAGTTCTGGTCCCCATCATCGTCTCACCGCTTGCCGGACTGACAATCGGATTTCTCTGCATGGTTGCGCTGTCATGGTTGTGCATCAGGGTTCGGCCGGGACGGGCCAATATAACATTTCGCAGGCTTCAGCTCATCTCTTCCTCCCTGATGGCGTTCAGTCATGGAATGAATGACGCTCAGAAAACGATGGGAATCCTGGCATTGGCCCTGTTTCTGTTCAATCAGATTCCGGCTGTTATGGTTCCGATGTGGGTTAAAGTGGCCTGCGGTGCTGCGATTGCCCTGGGGACTGCAACAGGAGGCTGGAAAATCATCAAAACCATGGGGAGTAAATTTTTCCGGATCGAGCCGATTCACGGCTTTGCGATTCAAACCGCTTCTGCAATTGTTATTGAACTGGCCACAGTGTTTGGAGCCCCGATCAGTACAACGCATGTTATTTCGTCAGCAGTGCTGGGGGTTGGGGCATCCAAAAGACTTTCGGCTGTCCGGTGGGGCGTCGCCGGTCAAATGGTAATCGCCTGGGTGCTGACCCTGCCGGCTTCCGCGCTGATAGGAGCAATGTGTCTATATCTGTTGCGAATGATTTTCACTGAATAGATGGCGTGCTGTTTACGTGAAAGGCGATCGCCAGTTCTTTCTCGGCGGCAACTTCAAAGACCAGGCATCCTCCCTTGCTCTTTATCTGGTTGTCGATCCGCTCGATGGGCAGCACCTGAACCATAAGCATACAGACCGTTACGGCATATCGGCATGACACGAAAACGATCCATGAAAACAAATGTCATAGCAACGACGCTGGTCGCTCCCTGCGGAATGAACTGCCGGCTTTGTCGGGCATATTGTCAGCACGCATGGCGATAGAAATGCACAAGGGAAAGCCCAATCGGGCAACGGCTCCTCGCTGAATCACCCGATCCGATACGGTCGGAATCCCCAATTGATTTGCATTCGGACGGTTTCTCGCGGTTTCGTCCTTGACACCTTTGGTACGTTTATGTCAGTGATATGAATCACTGACAGGATTCACATCTTCTGCGGTCAGTGGCAGTGGTTTCAAAGGCGGAGCATCAAAACCTTTCAGACATCAAATAAGAGGAAAACAGCATGATCAAATCATGGGTAAGCATTTTCGTCTTTATTATTCTGATGACTACAGCGGTCGCATGGACCGCATCGGTTCCGGATACCGGACAGACGAATGATTCCGATATCGCCGGCAATGCTACCGCCTACCCCACGTCCGGCCGGATCCTCTATAGCCAGGATGACACCTACGTCATCAATAAAACATCTTACACAAAGCTGGATGACAAAGGCAAACCGCTCTCCGATTCCGCCTCCTCATGGAGCATGGTGAAGGACAATGTCACCGGCCTGATCTGGGAGATGAAAACCAACAAGGACGGGGTAAAAAACTACAATGATCCTCACGATGCGGACAACACTTACTCCTGGTACGACAACAACCCGGCTACCAATGGCGGAGATGAGGGAACCCCGGACAAAGGCAAAGACACCAAGGATTTTATCAATGCCCTGAATGGTGCCAATTTCGGCGGTTATTCCGACTGGCGGCTTCCCACCCTCAAGGAGCTGAGCTCTATCGTCAACTACGATATTTCATCTCCGGGACCGACCATCAATACGACTTACTTCCCGAATACCCAGCCGTCCTACTACTGGACATCAACTGCCAGCACAGGCTATGATTACCGCGCGTGGGCCGTGGGTTTCGATGACAACAACAGCCACAACTACGGTAAGTACGGCCAGTATTTCGTCCGTGCCGTTCGCGGGAGAATGGAAACCCGACCTCCGCAGCAGCAGCACTATTGGGACAATTCGTCCGCACCGATCGTGGGGGACAAGGCGGCAGTGCGTCGGACTTAAAAACCAACGATCATTTGCCGCATCATGCGAGCAATATCAGCGGTGATGGAATGTGGTAAACCTGGAGTGAATTTATACGTAGCGTATGTCCCATCAGCAGTAGTATAAAATTTGAAAGGAGAGTCGAATGAAAAGTTTCGCGCAAGTAGTTGCGATTGGCGTTGTTGTCATGATGGCAGGTGTTGTTTTTGCAGAGGGTGAATGCGATAAATACAAGACTTCGTATGATGTAACTTACTGTTATTGTAAATTATTTGTAGAATCTGACAAGGAACTGAACGTCGTTTATAAAGAGCTGAAAGACGGGCTCAAGGACGACATGAAGAAAAAGCTTACCGAGACGCAAAGAGAATGGATCAAATATCGGGATAACGTTTGCCAGGAACACCCGGGGACAATCAATGTGGATTGTAATTATAAAGTCAACAAAGAAAGGACCGAATTTCTCCGTGATCGCTCCCGCGAATGTAAAACCGGAAACTGTCGCGATGATATGATCGTTAAAACTAGCTGGAAGTAATATGGGTTCAAGGCGGGCCTGATAAATGAAAAAGGGAAAGCTGATCGTCATATCGTGTGTTGTATTCATTTTATCAGGTCTGCCATCGTTTGCCAGGTCGGATGATGCCGAAAAACCCGTTGTGATTCTCGATGCGGGACACACGAATAAAATGCCGGGGGCTGTAAGCATAACCGGTAAATATGAAGTTACGTATAATGACAATCTGGTTTCAAAGATATCAGATGCTCTTGCCGGAGCAGGCTTTGTTACAATTCCGACACGCAGCCCCGGCCAGGAAATCAAGCTCGAAGACAGAGCTAATATTGCCAATTCGCACAATGCCCTGGCGATGCTCTCAATCCATCATGATTCAGCGCAGTTGGTATATTTGGAACCCATTGAGCAGGACGGCAAAAAAGCGTATCGGACACGCAAACCGATCTCGGGCTATTCAATATTCGTTTCCCGAAAAAACCAGGAATTTGACCGCTCTTTCATTTTTGCCAAATTATTGGGCGAGGAACTGATAAAACTCGGGCGAAAGCCGACATTGCATCATGCGGAACCCATCCCGGGAGAAGGCCGCCCGTTGCTGGATGCCGATCTCGGGATTTATCAATATGATGACCTGGTGGTACTGAAACAATCCAAAATACCGGCGGTACTGCTCGAGGTCGGCGTGATCGTTGATCCATCCGATGAAGCGTATGTGACAAGGCCAGAGCATCAAGAATCCATTGTCAATGCCATACTGGTATCCCTCAACAAATTCAAAAATATTCAATAAAGCCGTTAACGGGAAGTAAAGGAAGTGCATTTTTCGCATCACCGGTCTGCAAAAAGTGTCAGCTTGAATATTAACTGAAATGACGGATATGACCCTTCTTAACCTGACTGAAGATACGTTTTTCAATGGCGGGATCAAGGTCTTTCAGCACCGGGAAGGATACCGATTTTCCATCGACGCCGTGCTGCTTGCCGCATTTTCAGCCCCCGAGACCGGAGATCGTATCGTGGATTTAGGCACCGGATGCGGCATCATTCCCCTGATCCTGGGGCACCGGCATCCGGCGGTGAGCATTACGGGAATTGAAGTGCAACCGGAGCTGGCGGAGCTGGCAGCGCGGAATGTTAAAATCAACGGACTCAAAGGACGCATCACCATTATCCGCGAAGATATGAGATCGCTTTCGATTCAAGCTGTTTCGGGACCGGTGGATATAGTGATCAGCAATCCCCCTTACAGAAAAGGCCTATCCGGAAGGGTCAACCCCCACCCTCAGCGGGCAGTTGCCAGGCATGAAATCCTGGCAACCCTTCAGGATGTAGCCAGTGCCGCCGCCAGGCTGCTCGGCATCGGCGGCAGGTTCGCAATCATCTATCCCGCGGAACGAATCACGGATCTTCTGACGAACCTGCGATCCGCCGGTATCGAACCCAAACACATTCAGACGGTTCACGCTAAAGGCAATGAGCCGGCCCGCCTCGTTCTGGTTTCCGGCATCAAGGGAGGTCGCCCCGGCGCTGCCGTCCATGAACCGCTGGTGATCTACCGGCCCGACGGCACGTATACCGACAGTGTTCAGGCCATGTTTAACCCCTGAAGTCTATTTATCAGCTTTCGGTCAGCCGGTTTAATACCTGACCGGTAACCACCTTCGGATAAAAATACGTGGATTTTCTAGGCATGATTTCTCCTGCTTCGGCAATCCGCTTGACCTGATCGATCCGGGTGGAATTCAGGATAAAGGCGGCATCGCACTCCCCGGTTCTGACGGCCTCCAGGGCAACTTCCGTCTTGCTGGAATAACTCATGACGGATTCATCGTCCAGTTGGCCGTGATTCAGACCCAGGAGTTCCATCAATACCAGCCGGGTCAATACCGTCACATCCAGCTCCAGCATCCGTTCCGACATCTCATGCCCGAACATCCGCTGCATGACGCCGGGTTTCAGACTGAACAGATATCCCTGCGGGAGATTTTTGATCACAACGCCGATCCGGGTTTGTGAGCTATCGGCATTTAAGATGCCATCCCATTTTTCCGCCGCTGTCCCGGGATCGATTCCGGACTCCATAGGAAACCGGCTGATATCAAAGCAGGCTTTTGCGGCGTTAATGAACGCATCCATTGTTTCACGGGAAATGGCCTTCACCATGCGGTGCGCCGGCAGGATCACCAGCCCCGGATCTTCCATGCCGCATAAATACATCATGATGAAATTGGCCGGATGCTCCGGAGAAAACCCCGGTGTCCGGTCCGCTATCCACTGCCTGTAGTTCAGGGCGGTTTCGTACCGGTGGTGGCCATCCGCGATAAAAATGGATCTATCGTTCATGAAATCGGAAATTATCCGGTGGACCGCCCCATCCGTTACCCGCCACAACTGATGGAGGTGGCCGTAAGTATCGACAAATTTCATGTCCGGTGCCATTTCAGAGCAGGATTGCCTCAGGGTATTCACAACCGTCTGCTCGGAATCCGAATACAGGGAAAATATCGGGCTGTAATTGGCGTGACAGGACTTCATCAGCTCCAGTCTTTCCGATTTCACCCGGGAAAATGTTTTCTCATGCGGCAGGACCACGCCCTTTTCAAAGGGCTCCAGGGCTACCTGAGAAATCAGGCCCCATCGGGTGATTTTTCGGGAATGAACCGTAAAATCAATGGACGTCAGATAAAATGCCGGGGAAGGATCCTGAATCAGGACGCCTTCGGACAGCCAGGCATTAAAAAAATCCGCCGAACGGGTATGGCGATTGTCTTGGGGCGTATCCTTTTCAGATGTCTTCCCCAGGATCAACCGAATGATATTCCAGGGATGACGCTCATAAAAGGCAAGCTGCTCTTGAGGCGTTATCACGTCATACGGGGGGGTGGCAACACTTGCCAGATTCTCTACCCTTTCGGGGTTATACACGATTCCCCGGAATGGAACAATTTTGGCCATCAGACATATCCTTAATAAAACAATGAATGAAATTATCAGGAAGCACGGAATCACCGGAAAATTCATCCCTGACGACTCCCGGCTTCCGATTTCCAACAGAACGCGGGCAAGGAATACTATAAACCTGGAGGTTATTCAAGTCTGAATGCAAAAAAACTCAATAAGATCATTGACAGGAATTTTCAAAAAGTATATCTATGATCGTCTTAAGTCAGAGGGTGATGGAGAGGTGGCCGAGCGGCTGATGGCCCCGCTCTCGAAAAGCGGTATCCTGTCTAAAAACGGGATCGTGGGTTCAAATCCCACCCTCTCCGCCAAAGATTTGGGCCTGAATGATGATCCCCCTGTTTGATTCTGGAGAGATGTCCGAGCGGCTGAAGGAGCACGACTGGAAATCGTGTGCGCTGTTAATAGCGGCGCCGAGGGTTCGAACCCCTCTCTCTCCGCCAGTTTCATATCCATTCCCAGCCCCGATTTTACGGCGAGAAATCGCTCTCTGTTGACCTTCCGATGGCTTTCTGTCAGGAAATCAATATGTCTTATCTGGTTCTTGCCCGTAAATATCGACCTCAGACCTTTGCTGATGTCGTCAAACAAGATCATGTCACGCAAACCCTCGGTCATGCCATCTCATCCGGCCGGGTTGCCCATGCCATTTTGTTTACCGGGCCAAGGGGAACCGGCAAAACCACCATTGCCCGTATTCTGGCAAAAGCGCTGAACTGTCAGCAGGGACCGACCGTTTCCCCCTGTAATGCCTGCCGTTCATGCCTGGAAATCACATCGGGTCAGGCGGTGGATGTCTTTGAAATTGACGGAGCATCCAACAACAGTGTGGATCAGGTCCGCGACTTAAGAGACAATGTCCGGTACATGCCTTCCCACAGCCGCTATAAAATCTATATCATCGATGAAGTCCACATGCTCACGGCCGCGGCCTTTAATGCCCTGCTGAAAACCCTTGAAGAGCCCCCTGCCCATGTGCTTTTCATGTTCGCAACCACAGAGCCGCAGAAGATTCCCCTGACCATTCTCTCCAGATGCCAGCGCCATGACCTTCGCCGGATTGACACCCGATCGATTTTTGAACATCTTCAAGCGCTCTGCGTAAAGGAAGCGGTGGATATCCCGCCGGAAAGCCTTCTCGTCGTTTCCCAGGAAGCCGGCGGCAGCATGCGGGATGCCTTGAGCCTTCTGGATCAAATCCTTTCCTTTTCCGAAGGCAAAATCACCCACGATCTGGTCATCAGCCTTCTTGGCGTCATTGACAGACAATTTCTCTTTGATTTTTCCCAGGCGGTTTTAAACGGGGATATCGCGGAAATCCTGAATCTTCTGGAAACCGGTTATGAAAACGGCCTGGACTTAAAACGTCTTTACAGCTCGCTTGTCGAACATTTCCGCAACCTGCTGGTAGTCAAAATAAGCAAAAAGGCCCAGCAGCTCGTTGATGTGCCCCCCCATGAAATTGACCGGATGCAGCAGCAGGTAAAGTCGGTTTCGGCTTCATCGCTGAATCATATTTTTGACATGCTCTTTTCAGAGGAAGCCACGATTCGCTACTCCAGCCTTCCCAGGCTGGCCCTGGAGCTGGTTTTTTTCAGAATTATTCAGACCCGGCCCGCGCTGCCCATTGATGATCTCATTGAAAAGCTGGATCTTTTGCAAAAGGGAATTCATTCGTCCCCGCACCGGCTTGTTGAAGCGCAGCGCCCGTATGTCATCCCGGAACCCGAGCCTGAATCCGAATCCGAGCCTGAACCTGAACCTGAACAGATGCGGCCTCTGCCCGTACCGGAACCGCGTGCTGCCGTTCATCCGGATACCCCTGAAAAAAGCCCGCAGCCGCTCCTTCAAATCGAGGCCCTGGAATCTGAATCAGCACTGGATGCGGTCTTGAAGCGGATTGTGGACAAGGTATCGGAAACATCTCCGGCCCTTGCGCCTGTTTTATCCCGATCCAAACTGAAGAAAATAGAAAATCATACCCTGGAGATTCATTTTTCCGGTAATGGATTCAACCTGAACCGAATCCGCCAGCCGAAAAATGAAGCCCTGCTGAAAACGGTCATCAGCCAGTTATTTGAAGGGCCGATAAAGCTGGTCATCCAGGCTGAAAAAGAAGCGCTTCCGGAAAATCAGGTCAGGGCCAGCCAGGCCCAGTACCTGAGGCAGGAAGCATTAAACCACCCCCTCGTTGCCGATGTCATTGAGATCTTTGGCGGAACGGTTGCAGATATCAAGATAGAGAAGGAGAGACCCGCATGATGAAAAATATGGGAAATATGGGAAATATGATGAAACAGGCCCAGAAGCTTCAGGCCAAGATGGCCAAGCTTCAGGAAGAACTGTCTGAAAAAACGGTTGAAACCGCTTCCGGCGGCGGGATGATCAAAGTCGTTGCCAACGGCAAACAGCAGATCGTCTCCATTCAGATCGAAAAAGAAGTGGTGGATCCGGAGGATGTTGAAATGCTTCAGGATCTGATTCTTGCGGCAGTCAACGACGCCCTTGCCAAATCCCAGGAAATGGTTTCCGGTGAAATGAGCAAACTCACCGGGGGCCTCAATATCCCGGGGCTGATGTAACAACCATGAACCATTACCCCACATCCATTCGGCAGGTCATTCGCCAGCTCAGCAAGCTTCCGGGCATCGGCGAAAAGACCGCAGAGCGTCTGGCCATGTATATCCTTCGGTCTTCCCGCAGCGATGCGGAACAACTGGCAAGAAGCATCGGAGAACTGAAGGACAAGGTCAGATTGTGCGCCATCTGTTTTTCGCTCAGCGAAGAAGAACGCTGCAACATCTGCAGCAATCCCTCCAGGGATGGGCGGCTGCTCTGCGTGGTCGAACAGCCCGCGGATATGGTGTCGATTGAAAAATCAGGCGCATACAATGGACGGTACCATGTCCTTCAAGGCGCACTGTCCCCCATGGATGGCGTCGGACCCGATGCCATCCGCATCAAGGAATTGATTGCAAGGATTGCAGAGGGCGGGATTCAGGAAGTCATTCTGGCCACAGGCACCCATGTGGAAGGCGAGGCAACGGCTTCTTACCTCCTGGGTCTTCTCGAGAAATTTCCGGTCAAGGTCACCCGCATTGCCTCCGGGGTGCCCATTGGCGGAGACTTGAAATACATTGATCAGGTTACCCTGAAAAGAGCCATGGAGACCCGCCATGCCCTGTGATCCCCAGACACCCCAGGATATTTTCAACTGCCGCCAGTGCGGCGAATGCTGCAAGGGATTCGGCGGAACCTATGTTTCCCCCGAGGATGTTCAGGCCATCGCCGCCTTTATTCATATTGATCCCCAACTATTTCTGAAAAACTACTGCCAGTTCTCCGGGAAAAAACCCGTTCTGGCTCAGGCCGAAAACGGATACTGCGTTTTCTGGAAAGACAAGATCTGCACGATTCATCCCGTCAAGCCCCGGATGTGCAAGGCCTGGCCCTTTATTCCAAACGTCTTGAAAGACCCCCAAAACTGGCACATCATGGCGGGATTCTGCCCCGGAATCCGAACCGATGTCACCCCTTCAGAAATCGTTGCCTGTGTCCGCCACCAGATTGACCGGAGAAATCAGGGCGATGACTGATCCGTGTATCTGCTGAAATCGAAACCTTATCAGGACAGAAAAAAAGAACCCCACGGGCAGCAGCTCGTGATGCGGCCCGTGGATATCATTTCCAGTCGTCGGCATCGGTGAGCTTGTAGATGTGATTGGCCTTCCCATCTGAAATGATTTTCAAAACAATTCCGCGATCTTCCAGCTCAAGAAAGCTTGCATTCATGGCTTCGGGCGAGGCATTCCAGATCTCCAGGAGGTTTTTTGTGGAAAGGGTGGCTCCGGAATCCGCCAGGCCGCAGCAGAGCAGGTAGAGGGAAACGGTTTCGGTTGAAAGGCCCATCTGAAATATTTTTTGATTCATTGCAGAATACTCCGAAAAAAATGATCATAACGACGGCCGGCCGCATCCATGTCCCCGTTTTCGGGGCCGATTTTTCGGCTTGCAGCACACTTAGACTATCGGATCCTCGATTCGCGTATCAAATACGCGCTTGCTTTTTCGTTCCGACCGCGGCAACGATCCATACGGAACAATCTCCGCAACCGGTGTAATCAATACTTTTTTCTTCACCTGATGAACGAGCTCTTTTGACAGTTCCTCGTTTCTTTCCTCTCCGATATCCTTTGCCCGCTCCACCACCAGCCGCATCATGCCCCGCTCGGATGCATCCCTGGACAGATGGATCTGGTATTCCGATCCCAGGGCCGGTATGCCCGAGACGATCGCATCAATGGTCGAAGGATAAATATTGACGGCCCGGAACTTGAACATGTCATCGGTCCTGCCCCGAATCCGGGAGTGTCTGGGCATGATCGTGCCGCAGGTACAGGAACCCGGAATGATACGGGTAATGTCCCGTGTGCGATATCGAATCAGGGGAACAGCCTCCTTGCAGAGGGTGGTCACCACCATTTCTCCCCATTCGCCGTCCGGAACCGTCTCCAGGGTGTCCGGATTGACGATCTCCATGATATAGTAATCCGCCCAGTAATGAATACAGTCATGATCCGGGCATTCGATGCCGGTTCCCGGACCGTAAAGTTCGGTAAGGCCGGTAATGTCAAAGAGCTCGGCACCGCCAAAGAGTTCGGATATCTTCTTGCGCATGGAAATGGATGCGCGTTCGGAACCGTATATGATTTTTTTGATCCGGATCTTATCACCGATCCCTCTTCTGTTGACTTCTTCGGCCATCAAGAGCCCCATGGATGCGGTGCAGCACAAAACCGTCGGCTGAAGATCCAACAGAAACTGGCACTGCATATCCACATTTCCCGGACCGATGGGAAGGGCCATGGCGCCGACTTTTTCACATCCCAGTTGAAACCCGATACCGGCCGTCCAGACCCCGTAGCCCACGGCAATCTGCACCCGGTCTTCGGGGGTGACTCCGGCCATTTCATAGGCCCTTGCAAAGAAATGGCACCAGTCCTCCACGTCTTTTTGGGTATAGCAAAGATTTTTCCGTTTTCCGGTCGTCCCGCTGCTGGAATGAATCCGGACGATTTTTTCAAACGGCACGGCGCGAAGCGGAAACGGATAGCCGTCACGAAGATCGGCGGCCGTGGTAAAGGGAAGTTTTTTGAGATCATCCAGGGATTGAATATTCTCCGGAGCGACCCCTGCCCTGTCCAGCTTGGCGCGGTATTCCGGAGAACCGTTATAGGCATGGGCCACGGTCCACTTGAGCCCATTCGTCTGGTGTTCCCGAAGCTGCCTGTCTGTGGTTATGATGGATTCAAATCGTTTCAGGGTCATAAAATCTCTCCAACGGCTCTACTGCCGGTTTTTCCGGCAAGCGGTTTGCACCGAAAATATTTCTGAGCTGCTCAACCATCTTTTCAACATGAGTGGCTTTCCAGTAAATTTTTCGGCATTGGGAACAGGTTTCAAATCTGTCCTGGGTTTCGAAAACATAAGGCGGAATTTTCCCCGCCAGATCATTTTTATTACATGAGACCAGCGGCATGTTGCATCGCAGGCACCGGCTCAACAGATCTTTGAACGGATCGATGTTAAAGGCCCGGACAACCTGCCGAAGCTGATCCGGATAGTGATCGCCGATAACCAGAAAGGCATTGTCGCGGTTGATTTTCCGCTGAATCAACCGGGTATCCCGCGTTAAAATGATCCGGTTGCCACGCTGCGCCCGATCCGAAAGCGCGCAATCCGATATTTCCGAAAAGTATTCGACATCACAGCCCATCATGCGCATCCATCTGGCCAGTTTTCCGAGCATGGCATCCGCGATGAACTGTTTCATTACC
This sequence comes from Deltaproteobacteria bacterium, assembly GCA_016219185.1. GTDB lineage: Bacteria > Desulfobacterota > Desulfobacteria > Desulfobacterales > Desulfatirhabdiaceae > RAAP-1. Next base: position 49,370 of record JACRBZ010000084.1, on the reverse strand, counting down.
GTCACTCAGAACGCGAAGTCATCAGGGTATCCAGCGTGTTTCCGGAAAGACGGTACAGGGTCCAGCCATTCATCGGAACCGCGCCGAGGCTTTCGTAGAATCGGATGGCCGGTTCATTCCAGTCCAGAACCGACCATTCCAGCCGCTTGCAGCCCCGAGTTCTTGCCAATTCCGCGACATGCATCAGCAGAGCCTTTCCCAGGCCTTTTCCTCGATGGGCCTTCCGGACATACAGATCCTCGATATACATGCCCGTTTTTCCCAGAAATGTTGAAAAACTGTGAAAGAACAGGGCATAACCGACGGGAATTTCCTGAACACTTCCGATGATGACTTCTGCGCGCGGAGACGGTCCAAAAAGAGATTCCCGAAGAATCGCTTCAGTGGCAACCACCTGATCCAGGAGTTTTTCATATTTTGCCAGATCTTTAATCAGGGAAAGAATAAGCGGCACATCCGCTTCGGTGGCAACCCTGATGTCAATATTCAAAGATACGCCTTCTGTCATTATCCATTTCATGTCCTTAAAAATCAAAGGCAATCGTTCTGGAAGAACCATTGCCTCTGCCTGTGATTCTTTGCTGTTCGGAAAAACCGGATTCGAATACCACCCGAATCATGAATTACTGTCGGGATACGCTGGTCAACTCGGTGGCCTTGGACATGGCACCGCCTCCCTTGGCGGAAACCTCACCCTGTGGATCCAGGGCAACCTGCGTTGACGCATGAAGCACTCCCTGACCAGTGCCGCTGGCATCCACCAAGAGCTCAATATGGCCGGTGCTCAGGCCTTTGCCGCTCATGAATTTGCCCCCCGTGCTCGAGAAGGATTTGGAAGAGAGAATCGTAATGACAAATTTGCCACCCCGCGAGCTTGATGAGGCCATGTTTATCGGAAAGCTCTTCCCCTCCATGGTAACAGTTCCATGTTGAAAAGACGACAACATCGTCATAAACTGCTGGGGATTGCCCTGGACCGCCTTTAACTGATTGATTTCTTCCTTGGTTGAATAACTCTGCAAAGTGATGGTGACGGTATTGCCGGCGCCGGCTTCAGTCGGCTTCTTGAATTTTTTTTTAAAAAAACCGCCCTCTTCGCCGACTGCGGCCGATTTTCCCTTGACCATTGAGGATCCGGTTGTGGCCGTATAGGTTCCCAGCGGTGCCGGAGTTTGAGCAAAAACCAGCGCAAATGTAACAAAAATAAACAGAATGGCACAGCTTACCGTTTTAATTTTGAAAGCGTTTATCGTTGGCATCTTTTGACTCCTTTCATTATGCAGTCTGTTACGGGATGTAACGAATCGTTACGATACCGGACAACAAAGACACAGTTAAGTATATTTTATATCATTATTGATCCCTGTCTTGTCAATGTCATTTTATCTCGCGCATGACCGAAATCCCCTCGATATCTGAATGATCACCGGCTGATGAACCTTATCGATTTACGCCTTGCTTGCCGCATGTTGACTTTCACAGAAAATTCCTTGCAATGGACGGGACTTTTTAGTATAAGGATAAACATATGGTGGGTGTAGCTCAGTTGGCAGAGCACCGGGTTGTGGCCCCGGTTGTCGAGGGTTCAAGCCCCTTCACTCACCCCATTTTGCCTGCTTCACGCGCCCGTAGCTCAGCTGGATAGAGCGTCGGACTTCGAATCCGTAGGCCGGGGGTTCGAATCCCTCCGGGCGCGCCAATAACCAGTACTTTTAAAGGTTTAAGGATAATTTCCTTAAACCTTTTTTGTTTTTTGACCAACGTTTTTATCGGCATGATCCGGGGGTTTGATGCAAGAGAAGGTTCCCGGCTCATGCAGTCAGTGTTCTTTGGGGAAAAAGGCTATATCGACGGGATATAAATCCAGTGCAATGTACGACCATATAAAGCTTGTATATATCACTCAATTTGATATGGATAAACGGTTCTCAGAGTACCCAAACCTTGCAGACATCATAAAAAGGAAAATGGCATGAACAAAACATGGGTAAGTGCTTTCGGCTTTATTATTCTGATGTTTACAGCGGTTGTATGGGCTGCGCCGGTTCCGGACACCGGACAAACAAAATGCTATGATATCTCGGGCAGTGTCATCTCCTGCCCCGCACCCGGACAGGACTATTATGGACAGGACTCCAGCTACAATATCAACCCGATGTCCTACATCAAGCTGGATGACAGCGGTCATGCGCTGCCGGATTCCGCCGCGTCATGGAGCATGGTGAAGGACAATGTCACCGGCCTGACCTGGGAGATGAAAACCAACAAGGATGGGGTCAAGAACTACAATGATCCTCATGATGCGGATAATACGTATACCTGGTACGACAGCAATCCGGCTACCAATGGCGGCTGGGAGGGACCTCCGGGTAACGGCACGGATACCGAAAAATTCATTAAAGCCCTGAACGATGCGCATTATGGTGGTTACAGTGACTGGAGACTTCCAACCATCAAGGAACTGGCCTATATCGTTAACTTTGGTATTCCTTCTCCAGGGCTGATGATAGATACCGGATATTTTCCCAATACCCAACAGAACTTCTATTGGTCCGCTACTGCCCTCGCCCTTGGTTCGGGTGCCGTGTGGGGCATGGACTTCAACAAGGGCACCGATTCTTACAATGGTAAGGGCTACAGCACCTATGCACGTGCCGTTCGTGGGGGGCAATCATCGGCTAATCTGGCAATTAAGTTCTTTGATGCCGTAAACAACGCATCGATGGCTGATGCTGCTACCGGCGGTTTTACGGATAACGGCGATGGCACGGTCTTGGATACTTCCACGGGCCTGATGTGGCAGCAGGCAACACCTTCGATGACCTGGTGGCTGGCGCTGATCTATTGTGAAGGGCTGAATCTTGGCGGCTATATGGACTGGCGGCTGCCTACTGTCAAAGAATTACTAAGTCTGGTGGATTTCACCCATGCCAATCCATCCATAAGTTCCGGTTACTTTCCCAATACGATCATCAATACTGCCTATTGGTCCTCTACCACCAACACGGACCATACGAACAACGCATGGGGCGTAAGTTTTGACTATGGCAACCTCAACGGCGACCACGATAAGAGTGCCAACTATTACGTTCGTGCCGTCCGTGGGGGACAGGGGCCAACACCAACAGGGTGTACGGCAACTTTAAATGAAAATTTATTGCTCCATATCCCCTATCTTTCCTATGTTAATCCGGTGTCGGGAACGTTATCGTTTTGGGCGGATTTTGTTTATGCGTTCAATCCGACGTATCCGACGTTATTGCTTTTCAAGTACATAAGTTCCGCGATGATAAACAATTCATCTTATTCATGTGCGGCATCAACCCTATCCGGTGATTTAAAGATTCACATTCCTGATGTTCTGCTTCCGGATGGAAGCACTCATTTATGGGTGGATTTAGAATACAGTGCGGCGCTTTCCACCGATGGGAATGCCTACTTTTTTGTTACAAATTATGGAGTTGTTTCTAAGTGATATCAGGATAGAGCATGCCGGCGCCGGGCAAACCGGAAGGGATGCACCGGGGTAATCATGATGGAGAAGTATCAGTCCGGCAAACATAAACTTTTTTTTGAATCAACATGGAAAATCTTTGAAGGCCAAAAAGTACTATTTTCACAAACCGTTGGGTATGGAAAAAAATAGAAGGACAGGATGTCAGCACCCATGACTGACCCGACGTTACGCTTTTCAAACCGAGTTGAGAACTACATCAAATTTCGTCCCCACTATCCGCTGGCGATAATTACAACTCTACGAGAAGAATGCCAACTCACCTCATCTGCGCTGATCGCCGATATTGGTTCCGGAACTGGCTTGCTCACCGAGCTGTTCCTGCAAAACGGCAATCAGGTATTTGCGGTTGAACCCAATCGCGAGATGCGGGTAGCCGGCGAGCGCATCTGGCAGAACCATCCCGGCTTCCGCAGTGTCTCCGGCAGAGCCGAAGCCACCACCCTGTCCGATCACAGTGTTGATTTTATTGTGGCGGGTCAAGCCTTTCACTGGTTTGATCGACAAAAGGCCCGCAGCGAATTCTTCCGTATTCTCAAGCCAACCGGCTGGGTGATGCTGGTCTGGAATGAACGTGAAATCCGTGCGACGCCTTTTATGACAGCTTATGAACAACTTCTCCAACGGTATGCGACGGACTATGTCCAAATGAATCACAAACAAGTTGACGAAGCCGCCCTATCTGGTTTCTACGGAGAACCAGGGTTTAAACCAAAGACATTTATCAATCGACAAGACTTTGATTATGCTGGTGTGCAAGGGCGGCTGCTGTCGTCGTCTTATTCGCCTGAATCAGGCCATCCAGATTATAAACCGATGCTCGTTGAACTTGCGAAGATTTTTCGGGCTCATGCAGTCAATGGCCTGGTGGGATTTGAGTACACCACAAAGATATATTACGGGCAGTTGAACCAATAACATACGATATGCTTATCGGTTATAATTCTCAGCAGGTTTCACCCATTCAGTAACAAACCTTTTCCGGTTGAAGATATCATGATTGACTTAGCCTGCTGATATTCATAAAGGGTAATATCGGATTATTAAATATTCACGGTATCACTGGCAATTGCATGCGTTTCCCTCTTTTGATGCAAAGATATCCAAAACCTCCCCGACGATATGGGGTTTCATCTCTTCGTCGCCCATAAAAACCACTTTTCGGACGCCGTTGCTGAAATCAATTTCCACATCACAATTGTATTTATGCGATGCAGCCTTAACAATTCTGGCCATAATCTCAAAATTGGCGTCTTCGAACTGAATTGGAATCATATTTAAATGCATATTCTCTCCTCTTGGCTATCTAATATTTTTCTGAAATAAATGGTGAACGGATCATGCACGGAAGCCTGACGTGCGCTGCTCGTTTGAGAAAAACAGAAATTTTGAAAATATCTCTTCGTCTCCGGCTTTGCAATTCTGTTAGTAAGTTACATAAGCAACATATATGCCATATACAAATTTTGTATTAACATATCGAAATATAATGTATTAAATATTTTAAATAACATTATAAACATACAATTATGTTATTTTGTGGTTATTAAATACATAATTGTATGATATAGGGCAAAATAGCATGGCGCGACACAAAGAACAGCTCGCAGGGAATCGACGCCGCTTTCTTCTTTTGTATATCTGTCAGAAAAGCATATCTCGGGTATAAGCAGCCAGTTCCCCCATATCCTCTTTGACCATACTCCGATATTGTGATAATATTTTTTTAATTGATAAAAAAATACATGGCCCGAACTTTAGCGTTTTCAGTGTTCAATGCTATCGGTTCAATGGACTTACTTTCGAGGAGGACTGAGCCGGCCCACCATTATCCTGCACTCAGACAACACAGTCCGCCTCCTTTTGATGCGTTATTCCTCTCGAAAGTATTGGGTGGTTAATAACAAGTTGCATCATCTTTGAAGAGATATGAAAGATTAAAATGAATAGTACATCGACTTTAGTATGGGGAGTGATATTTGGTTCAATAGGGTTAGGATTTTTTGTTTACGAAAAAAAACAAAAAGCAGTTATTCCGCTTTGTTGTGGCATTGGGTTAATGGTATTTCCATATTTTATTTCAAATAGCTATCTCCTTATTTTATCAGGAATTGTTTTGGTGGCATTACCTTATTTTATTAGAATATAAAGCAAATATTCAAGATAAGTATAAAGATAAAATGTGGAGTGATATGAAGGGGCAAGGAATTAACCAGGGAACTGACTCTTATTTTGCGCCCGTTTTACATAGAAAAAAGGTCTCGAATATGGAAACTGCGGAGACGAAGATATGAACACGAATGCCGAGAAACATCGGGTTTGCCAAATCTGTGGTTGCGATCAATCCTCTAAATTGCACCCGGGAATTCTCGTACGTCCAGTAATTGCTGAATTGATTCGAGGAGAGATCGGAAAATGGTCCGAGAAAGGCTGGATATGCTCCGAGGACCTTCAGAAATTTCGCAACGAGTATGTGCGGTCGTTGCTTCAGACTGAGAAGGGAGAGCTAACCGCTCTTGACAATGAGGTTCTTGAAAGCCTGAGGCAGCAAGAAATTCTCTCGCGCAATCCTGATGAAGAGTTGGAATCGGCCTTGACGCGGGGGCAACGTCTGGCGGACCGCATTGCTGCCGTGGGAGGTAGTTGGACATTTATCACGTGGTTTGTGCTTGTTCTCTTTGTCTGGATCGTTATCAATTCAATCGCACTGTTTTCGCAGCCTTTTGATCCGTACCCGTATATTCTTTTGAATCTCGTCTTGTCATGCCTGGCAGCGATCCAGGCCCCGGTGATCATGATGAGCCAAAACCGCCAGGAAGCCCGCGACCGGCTGCACGCCATGCGTGACTATCAGGTGAACCTCAAGGCTGAATTAGAGATTCGCCATCTTCACCAGAAGCTCGATCATCTTTTATCGCACCAATGGGAACGTTCGGTAGAGATTCAGGAAATCCAGATGGAACTAATTAACGAAATACGTGGCCGCAAATAGGCATTTCCGTGTTGCCTACCCATAAAATTGTGTGGTTAATGAAATCGATACGTGCCACTCACAATGTTCCGTCAACGCAGAAAGATGAAGACTTTCGGCCAATGAATCACGCGATTTGCGTCATCACCACGATCGTTTTGTTCTGGGTCAGCCCCTGCGCCCTTGCCTTGCAGGACCAGGATATGGCTGTCATCGACACTTTCATTACACGCCAGGCGCACCGGGAGCGTGGAGAAGAATATAAGGACGCGCGAAAGGTTGCGATCGGCGATCTCAACCACGATGGAATTTCCGATGCTGCCGTCCTGTACACGATTGAGGGTCAGGGCGGAACCAACAACCATATCCAATACCTGGCGGTCTTTGTTCGCAGCAATGGCGCGCTTGTCGCGGTGGGGCACGCCAAGGTCGGCGGCAAGTCATATCGGTCAGTCGAGCTGACCTCCGTGGACGATGACATGATCCATCTCAAAACATTGCGCTATTTACGGAACGACGCAGCGTGCTGCCCGAGTAAAAAAGGGGAAACTCATTACGTGCTCAGGGGTCGCATACTTCAGGAGCAGAAGGACCCGCACGTGAAAGGACGGCATAACCCATAAAGATTGCATGTCACGATAAATTCAAACCTGATTGAATACGTATGAACTCATGAAACTCGGCAATAGTGCTCAGTGGGTAATCGTGTGATGAGTAAGTTAGGGAAATTGACATTTAACGAATACCAGGGAGGTGCATCAATGAAAACACATCGTGTCAAAGTGGCAAGTTATGTATTGGCAATGGTATCCCTCATGGCTCTTCTGACAAATGGATCGGTTTCAGCCGACCAGGGACAGTATGAAAGTACTGAAGCTGGCATACAATTCAATCCTTTCGAGTTACCCCAAAATAAGGTCGACGCATCGGAACAACATGTTGCCCGCCAGCATTATTCGGACGAAGTCCTCAAATTCAAAGCATTTATTCAAGATAACAATAATCTTCCTTTCGAAGGCAGAACTATTGATGCGGATAAAGATTCGGCGGCTCAACCATTTCCAATTCAACCACCAAAACAGGCAATCGGATTAACAAGTGGTTTTGAGGGGATCGGATATACCCACTATATACCGCCGGATCCCATTATCGCTGCCGGTCCCAACCATGTGCTTCTGATGGTGAACAGTTCATTGTCGATATATGACAAGAATGGAACCAGTCTGCTGAACAGCACCCTCGGAGATTGGTTTTCCAGCCTTAATCTGGATACAAATGTCATCTTTGATCCCAAATGTGTCTATGATCCCTGGAGTAATCGGTACATCGTCCTTGCCGTAAGCTTTAACAGTAAAACCCAAACATCCTATTATCTGATAGCGGTATCGCAAACGTCCGATGCCACCGGAAACTGGTGGAAGTGGAAATTGGATGCAACATTGAACGGAAATACTGCGGCTAACAACACTGCGGATTATCCGCAAATCGGTTATGACAGTTCTCAATCCGGAAATATCTATATTACATCCAACCAGTTTGATGCACAAAACGTTTTTCAATATGCCAAATTGCGTGTGTTGAAGAAGTCTCAACTGTATTCAGGATCAGCCCTGACATGGAATGATTTTTGGAATCTGAAAAATGGGGATGCCAGTCTTGTCCAGACGTTACAGCCGGTTCACACCCAGTCAACAACTGTTCCAGAATGGTTTGTATGTACGGTAAACCCCGTATTCGGCAGCGGTATTTCCCTTTTTCAGCTTGATCCAACGGCGTCCGCCCCTTCTCTGACGCTTTCAGGAACCGTCAGCACATACACTTATATTATACCTCCCAATGCAAAACAGAAAGGCGGAGGGATGCGTATCGATACCGGTGACTGCAGATTGTTGAACGCCATTTATCAAAATGACAAAATATACACGACAACCGTTTCCGCTTATAACTGGGGCAATGCCAATATTGAATCCATTATTCGATATTTCAAAATCGATGTGCCGGGAAAAAAATGTGATATTGATGCTGGTTACGGCAATGACTTGATGTACTATTACTATCCGGCCATCTGTGTTGACAGCCTGAGTAATATCTATTTGATTTTCAACCGCTCCAGTTCCAATGAGTACGCATCGGTATATTTTACGGGCCAGGCGGCGTCCGACACGCAATTACAGCCCAGTACACTGCTGAAGGCGGGTCAGGGCAATTACATAATATTAGATGGACTGAGGAACCGTTGGGGGGATTATAACGGCATTGCCAGGGATTTTTCAACCGACAGGGTATGGATTTATGGCGAATATGCCGCATCGGGCAATCAGTGGGGAACTTATGTAGGCAATATCAAATTTTAGTGCCGATTAAGGCTTGAAACCCGAATAAGTGACTACGAGTCCCTCTGGGGTGCCAGGCTTCAGGTTTTTCGGTAACCGGTGGCTCACAAGGGGGACTCCGACATGCGGGCGGAAATTGATTCGGCTTTTAACAATCACGTCAACAAATTGACTTTATACGTTCTGCCGGCAAACCGCAATTTATCTTCTATTCATGATAACTATCTATAACAACTAAAAATACCAACATGAAACAGGTTTGGGGATGAAGGCAAAGTGTTAATGTATTGAGTGGCAATGTTTTTGCTTGTAACTGACAATAGTATCACTATAAGGATATTGATGCCTAAATTACCAATAATTCTTTACGATTGTTCCCACAAGGAAGGAGGACATTCATGTCAGTTACAGGAATTTCTTCGAACAGCGCCAGTAATTTCATTCAACTCTTACAGGATTGTCAATCCGCGGGCAAGTCTCTTCAAACCGGCAACCCGCCCAACGTCCAAGATGTATTTGCTCAATTGCAGGCAGAAGGAGGGACCCCTGTCGATCAGCCCCAAAATAGCCCGAACACAAGCCAGAGCAACGGGGCGGCAAACAGTTCGTTCCTGGATTTGGTGATGGCGGAGTATCAGGCGCTTCAGGCTTCATCGATATCCTGACATAGTCTGGAAGCAAGGGTCAAGGGGATCATTTTTATCTGACGGGATCACCGCCATGCTCGGAAAGTCGGAGTAGTCTGCTTGCTTCTTCAACATGGTGCAGGAGCAGTCTCCATCGGCGGGTATCGTCCCCGGAAACCGGTTCGGCAATCCACTACCCTCCCTGTCCCGGGGAACATCGATCAGCCTGACATCTCTCCTTGATGGCTCTTTCTGGATTGGAGATTGATTTCCAATTTTTCAAGGGCCAGCTTGATGGCATCTTTGGCTTTTTCCGACCCGCTCAGATAATCGGTGAAATAGGCCCTGATTTCCTCCGGCCGGTAAAGCCCGGCCGAGGGAACGATCGCGGTGATGAGTCTTTCATGCAGGAGCGGATGAAAGGTTTCGATTTTTGGCAGATTGGCCGTGTACCAGTCCCACAGCAGGGGAATCGCTGACGGGTTGGCTGCCATGGAAACAATTGGAATAAACTGATTCCGGGCCGGAACCTGGTGGATGACATAATCCAGGGCTTGGGCAATGACCATCTTATCCGTAAAACCCCCCAGTGCGATCAGAACGTTCACCCGTTCCTGCTCACTGGTGGATTCCCGATACCGCTTCTCCAGCCAGTCAAAGGCATCTTGACCTTCCGTCAGCGCGCCGATCTGCATGGTGCTTTTTAAAATATCCGGGCTGACGGCTTTGCCCGCTTTCATCAGGGCAAACCGGGAACGGGCGAAATCGGTTGCAGCCGATGAGCCGATCAAGGTCGCCTGCCACAGAACCTGATCGCGCAGGATCGCGCGGGTATATGCCTCGTCCGGATGCGCCTCGTACCCGATACGGTTCAGAATGGATTCAAGCCGCGGAATTGCCGCGGCGGAAATTTGCCGGCGACTGCCTTCAAGGATCAGCCAGAGATGGCTGAGTGTATCGGCAATGCTGATAAGCGGCAGGAATGCATCTTCGTCATCATAATGGCTCAGAAAGTCCAGGTAAACTTCCAGGGTCACGTCACCGCGGATCAGCAAAGCGAAAAAATCGGCGTGAAGTCCCCAGCGGTCTTCCGGCGAAAGGGTTTTGTTCCGGATGGCGATCCCAAGCGCTTTCAGATTTGCCGGGTCCTGATATTTGACCCGGTAACAGCCGGTTTGACCGGCATTGATTTTATAGGCCGCCGTATCTTCCGGCAGATCGAACGTCTGAAGGGGTTGATCCAGTATCATATTCAGACGGGTGGACGCTCCGGAACTCGAAAATGTCGCAATCGTCACCGGTACGATCCAGGTCTGGGCAAAATCGCCCGGAAGGTATGTGAACCGATGTTGTGAGATTGTCAGTTTCCGGCCATCCCGACGGGCCTCCAGCAGCGGAAAACCGGGCTGCTCGATCCAGCTTTTCATGATTCGGGTGACCGGCAGTTCCGAAGCCGTTTCAAGGGACTGCCAGAGATGATCGCTTGCGGCGCACCCGTAAGCATGCGTTTTCAAATACCGCCGCAGGCCGCCCTGGAAATGATCCTCTCCGATATATCCGTGAATCTGCCGCAGAATGCTGCCGCCCTTGCTGTAAATGATCGGCGCGGTGCTGGAATTGATGACGACATGTTCTCCGCCGGGAATTTCGATGGGAAAGTTTTCAATCAGAGCGTCCCGGGACATGGCCACCGCGGTCTGACCATATAGAAACTGGTCCCAGACGCCCCAGTCGGGGTGATAATGATCCACGATGCCGTAACCGAAATACGTGGCAAAACTTTCATTCAGCCACAGATATTTCCAGTCCGAAGGGGTGACCAGATTGCCGAACCACTGGTGCACGATTTCATGCGCGATGATTTCACAGATTCTGCCCTCCCCGGATTTCGACGTAATACCCGGATACCGCAGCAGCAGGTTCTCCCGAAAGGTGATGGCCCCCCAGTTCTCCATGGCGCCGAAAGCAAAGTCCGGAATGGCGATCAAATCCAGCTTGGAAAATGGATAGGCAATGGCAAAATAATCTTCGCAGAATGATAGTGCATTGCACCCGAAATCCAGGCCAAAACCGGCATAAGGCTCCATTCCCGGCAGTGTCAGGGCACTGACCCGTTTCTCACCGGCTTTTTGAACCCGTTTGAAATCCCCCACCCCCCAAAAAACCAGGTAGGTGGACATTTTCGGCGTTGTTTCAAACACAAAGCGCTGCCTGCCGCTATCCAGGGCCCGGACCGCTTTGATGGCGGCATTGGAAACGGCGGACAGTCCGGAATTTACGATGATTTCAATGTCGAATGTGGCTTTTTGCGACGGATGATCCATACACGGGAAGGCCCGCCGCGCATCGCTTTCCTGAAACTGGGTAACGGCAATATACCGGCTGCTGCCCTCTTGAACGTAGCTGCTGCGGTAGAATCCGGCCATGCTGTCGCCAATCTGCCCCTGGTAAGTAATGACCAGTACGATTCGCCCGCAAGTGGCCTCGGACAGACGAATTTTCAGTTCCTCTTTTTTCAGATCCAATGACAGCGAACAAGGCACAAGCGCTTCCGCTTGCCTGATTTTGCATGTCATGACGTTTAAATCAATCGCATTCAGCACGATCTCATCGGCAGCATATTCGGTTTCAAGCGTAATCTCCACTGTCCCTGCGAACCGGAACTGCTCCAGATCCGGCTCCAGGGAAATTTTGTAGTGGATGGGATGGTTATTCGACATGGTCACCTCCAAAGCACCGACGCGCGAGCATCAGCGGACAAAAAGACTCCGTCTCTTTTCAATACCGTCCAGAAGAGCGGAAACCGCGTATTGCAGCGTCAGGACAGCGCCTTTTTCGGGCGTCGATTGCGCGTATTTTCCGATCATGGACTCTCCATGGCCTTTAATGGTGATGCTTGAACCGTTTTTTGCGTTAAACTCCACTTGAAGATCGATTTCAAATGCATACTTCTCCTTGCTTTCCAGGGAATCGACGCGAAGGAATTTTGGGATCGCCACATAATCGTAGGCCCTCAACTGAACATTTTCCGGATCCTCAGGCCACAGCATTTGCATGGCCCTGTCTTGACTTTCCACCGGCCTTACCTCGACTTTGGCGAATTCAATCCCGAAGGCATCCCTCAATTCCAGTTCGGCATCCCGGCCAAGGCGATGATGGATGCGGGTTTCCTCATAGTTGCTGACATGTTCGAAGCGCTCGAATTCTGCAGGAATCAGCAGCAGAATTTTCACCGGAATCGGCGGCCTGCCGAACCGGGAATAATCCACAGGCGTCAACATGTTTTCAGGTGAATCCGCGCTTCTGCGAGAAATCCGTTGCTCCGAATCCGTTAAAGAGGCGCATCCAACCGTGAAAAACAAAAAAAGGACAACAACAATTTTAATGGGTTTCATTTTTTTCTCCTTTTTTTAACGTAAAAAACAATCTCTCATCCATATAACAAAAAGTAATAAACCGGCATGGACGATAACTTATATGAATTTGACATATTCATCAGCAGCCATTAATAATTAACATCAAGGAATGGCTTCACTGGAATTGTCGATGACCTGCCCAAGCAAAAAGATTGTTATAAACCATCACATCAGATTATCAAGACAATTTTACAACTCACCCCCTTGGAAACAAAAAGGCAAAAAAGCTGGAAGACATGAACGAAATCTGGGGGGTAGCGGAATGCTGTTATATCGGGGAGTGAGATGCTTTATTGCCGCGGTGTTTCTCTGGTCCGGAATCAGCAAGCTTCTGGACCCGGTTTCTTTCGGTGTCCTGATCGATGCATATGGCCTGATCCCCAAAACCTGGGTGATGCCGGCGGCAATACTGCTTTCATCCCTTGAAGTCATCGCCGGTGCGGGGCTTGTTCTGGATATCCAGGGGAGCCTTGCAATCATAACCGGCATGGTGATCCTGTTCATTGCCATTCTGTCCTTCGGTATCCACATGGGCCTGGATATCGACTGCGGCTGCTTTGGGCCTCATGACCCCGAAGCCAAAGCCTTTCATGGTCTTCGCACGGCGCTTTTCAGAGACTTTGTGCTGATGGCAGGCGTTCTGTACCTGTATGTCTGGCGTTTTTACCGGTCCATCCGGCCCCGGGCCGGCTCAAGACTGTTCACCCGTTTCACCATACAAAAGGAGAACTTTGAATGAAAAAAATGTTTGGAAATTTGTTGATCGGAATCCTGATTCTGGGACTTGCCACATTCGCCCATGCCTTTGGAAAAGACAAGTTCGAGGAAGAACTGGAAAAAGAACAGGGCGCGGTTAAACTGGTACGGGAAGTCCAGCGCGGGGGTTACGATGTGGTAACCACCGAGGAATTAAAGAAAATGATCGATGATGGAAAGGATATTCTTATTGTCGACACCATGCCCTACGAAGACAGCTACAAAAAAGAACACGTCCCCGGCGCCAAACAATTCCTTTTTCCGATTCCGGACATGCCAACCTGGGATACCAAAGAAACCGGCGGTAAAACCATTGAGGATTACAAGGCCCTGCTTGGACCCGACACCGAGAAAACCATCGTGATTTACTGCGGTTTTGTCAAATGCACCCGCAGCCATAACGGTGCGGTCTGGGCCAGGAAGCTGGGATACAAAAACGTGCTTCGGTATTCGGGCGGCATTTTTGCCTGGAAAGGCGCCAAATATCCGACTCAGGGCGCAGAATAACCGCCAAGAAGGGATAGGAGTCCGTAAAAACACTCCCCCCCCCAAACCCTTTGCATACGTTTATCTTTTATATGAAAATGAAGCTCACCATGAACAAAGAGGCCGACCGCCGCGAAGCGGAAACCGATGAACTGGCGGGAATCATCCATCAGCGGACTTTCAACCTGATGTCCAGCGGACGGATGATGTGCTCCGAAGCCGTGCTTTCGGTCCTGAATCAGGGGCTTGGCGGCGGGCTGCCGCCGGATCTTGCCATGAAGGTGGCAGCCGGATTTCCGGAAGGCATCGGCGGATCCGGGTGCACCTGCGGAGCCCTGACCGGGGGCGTGATATCCCTGGGTCTTTTCCTTTCAGAAAGCGCTTCAAAACCGGCCGGCCGCGGCAAAGCCATGGCCGCCTCCGGCCGGTTGCATCATGATTTCAAGTCCCGCTTTGGTTCAACCTGTTGTCGGGTGTTGCTCAAGAACGGCCTGCAAGAAGGATCAGGACCGCGTTTTAAAGACTGCTGCGATCGCGGCGGCTGGGTTGCGCAGCACACGGCCCGCATGATTCTTGCGGAAAGGCCTGAACTGTCCCATCAGGCAAATCAGCCTTTTTTACGCAGAAGGGACTCCATCATAACCATCGGACTCAAAAAAGCCTTTTACACGCTTTACGCCCTGCTCTGCCCATGAATGAACATCAAGCAGCAATGATCAGCATAAACCCTATCGTTGTTTCCATCGCTCAATTTTCTTGAAAGCATTCTCAGCCGCAGCCAGCAGATCCGATAGACTCGCGGGCTTGGTAAAATAATCCTCGAAGCCCGCATCCCGGCACTCGGAAAGTTCAAAGAGCGAGGCATAGCCCGTAACCGCAAAGCATATCGCCATGGACCAGCCGTTTCGGATCTGCCGGCACAGATCGACACCGTTCATTCCCGGCAGATTCAGATCCAAAAAGAGAACCAGGAAAGGGGTTTTGGCCATGATCTCAAGCGCCTCTTCGGCGCTTTCCGCGGTCTGCGCCGAATAACCGGCTCGTGAAAAAACCTGGGAATACAATTCACGAATCTGTTTTTCATCGTCCACCACCAAAATTCTTTTTTCAGTCATTATCCTTTTTCTCCTTTTTTCATTCGGGATGCGCTTTCAATACAGCGAACCTGGTGTGCGGTGCCGCCACCAAACCCAAAGAGCATCATGATAATATCTATTCCCGTTGATATCAATCTTCTTTTGGTTCCGATCTGGAGCCAAAACTCAGTATTTTATACGCTATTCACGTCTCACGGCCAGACCAGCCGGGCAGAAGAATATGAACCCGGGCCGGCTTGACCCTCGAATTTCACATCCGGCACTTCTCCAAGTGATTGAGCTGGCGGAACGTCAAGGTTCCCGACCGTCTGCTCTCGGCTGGCGGCAGTCCTGAAACCGGGTTCGGCCAGTCAGCTAAATTCCCTTGCTTTTGCCCTGCGGATGATTTAGAAATCAGACTTTATACGGTCAATGGGCCTGATTTGCGCCAATAACATTCTGCGGCATCAGGAGCGCCGATACACTTTATCTCGACCAACGCGGATGCGGCAACCAAGTCCGGGGATTCGCCCCCAGCGTGGATTACACAAAAAAACCGCTCGCGAGGGCCGAAGTTCTCACCCGAGTGCGTTACCTGTCTGTGTTCGGAATTCGAATTGAAACCCTACATGTGTACCGTGTTTTATCAAAAACAAGAATGAGGATGGCTGAATGAGAGATGATCACACGGTTCACGATTCAAAGTCGAGCAGGGTTACCCCATTCCCCATCTTATATACTGCATTCGTCATTTTGCTGCTCATTACCGCCTGTACGCTGTATGTCTGGTGGACGGCAGTGCGGGCCGACCGCAATCTGCGCGAGGATCTACTGCTGCAGGCGCGACTGATGGCAGAGGCGACGAATGTCGCCCGCATCAAGGCACTCTCCGGCAATGAGGCGGACCTTATCAGCCCGAACTACCTTCGTGTCAAGGAACAGCTTGCCGCCGTCCGTTCGGCCAACCCTCAATGCCGCTTTGTAAATCTCATGGGCCGAAAGGCCGACGGCTCCATTTTTTTCTTCGTAAACAGCGAGAAGGCCGGCTCCAAGGACTTCCCGCCCCCCGGGCAGGTTTACGACGAGGCCCCGGAAGGTTACCGCCGTGTCTTTGCTACCTGGACCGCCACTACCGAAGGGCCGTACACCGACCGTCGGGGCACCTGGGTCACGGCGCTGATCCCGATCCATGACCCTCAGACGGCCATGTACGGCCTCGCCACCCCGGAAGACGCGCAGTTGTTGGTACATAGCGCCGTGGACTTCTACCAGAAGAACGGCCGCGAGCGATTCCTGGAGGAAATCAACAATCCCCAGGGAGAATTTCACAAGGGCGATCTCTACGCCTTCGTTTGCGATCGCAACATGACCATGTTGGCCCATCCCGTAATATCTGAGCTGGTCGGCCGAAATTTACTCGACATGAAGGATTGGTCCGCGGGTAAGTATTTCGGCAGAGAAATTCAGCAAATCGCTCAGTCCAAAAAGAGCGGCTGGGTGGATTACGAATACGAAAACCCCGCAAATAAAAAGCGAGAACCCAAGACCACTTATATCGAGAGGGTGAATGATCTGATCATCGGCGCGGGAGCGTACAAAGGAACCGGAGCCGTTCTCGCCGTACTGAGCATGGATATTGACGCCAGCACCTGGTACAGAAAGCTTGCCCGCGCCGTACTGCCGCCGGTGCTGCTCACACTGGTGCTGGCCGCACTGATGGTGATGGGAAAATCGCTCCTGGCTCGAAAATCCCGATCCTCCTCCGCATCACCGCGCCGGATGTGGCATATCGAACCGGCCCTGGCCTTCGCGGTCGGGTTGTCCCTGACCTTGTTTGCCGCCTGGGTGGTCCACGAACGCGAGACCCATGACCGAAATGAAGCATTTATGCAACTGGCGGCAAGCCGGACGGAAGCGGTTACCGAAACGCTGCGCCGCCTCCGTGACACCGAACTGGAGTGCCTGGCACACTTCTACGAAGCCAGCGACAATGTAAGTTCCGATGAGTTCCGGCAGTTCACCGCAAGCCTGACCAATAATCCATCGGTCCAGGCCTGGGAATGGATCCCGGCAGTACCGGCGGCTGACAAATCCCGGTTCGAAGAAGATGCCCGCACAGCCGGATTGAAAGGATTTGAAATCTGGCAGAATGACGCTCAAGGAAAGCAAGAACCGGCCATTGACCGGGATGTGTACTATCCCGTCTTCCAGGTGGCACCCCGAGCGGGCAACGAACGCGCCCCGGGCTACGACCTCGGCTCGGAACCCTTGCGTCGCGCAGCTCTCGAAGAGGCGACGCGTAGCGGCCTGCCCACCGCCACTGACCTCATTACCCTGGTTGAAGAAACGGATGCTCAGAAAGGGATGCTGATCTATCGGCCCGTATTCGACGGCAAGGACCCGAAGCGCCTGCGTGGCTTCGCCCTGGCCGTGCTGAGGATGAAATCCCTGCTGAGAAGCGTGTCCACGGACAACGCGGTGCTCATGGAGCTTTCTCTCCTGGGCAAGGACATCTTGCCCAAGCAGCTCGGCACTTCCTGGGATACCGACAGCCCCCCGACCTCGGGACTTATCGCAACACGCCTCGTTTTTGCCTCCAGCAAGGTTTTTGCCGTGACCGCCCATGCGGGTCCCGGATTCATGCGCCTGCAACCGATGTGGGCGAGTTGGCTGGCCGCCCTGACGGGGCTGCTTCTCACCACCGCACTTGCAATCGTGATCAACATGATCGTCAGTCAGCGCCAAGAACTGGAGCGACTGGTCTTCGAACGCACCGCCGCGCTTCGAGAAAGCGAAGCCCGGCATCGGTTGCTCTTTGAAAAATCACCGGACGCCTATCTTATCCTGGATGACGGCATATTCACCAACTGCAATGACGCGGCCCTGGCCATGCTGCGAGCCGCGAGGGATCAGGTGGTCGGATTCGGGCTGGACAGACTCTCGCCGGTACATCAACCCGACGGAAACCTGTCCGCCGAAAACGCCACTGCCTGGGTCCGCAAGACCATGGAAGAGGGCGCGGCACGATTCGAATGGAAACATCGCGGCATGGACGACACGGAATTCTGGGTGGATGTCTCGCTGGCGTTGATGCCGACAGCCGGACAACCGACCATTCTGGTCACCTGGCGCGACATCTCCGAGCGTAAACAGGCCGAGGAAGATTTGCGTCGGACCAAGGAAGAGTCCGAGCGTCTGAACGAACATTTGGAACAACAGACCGTATTTGCCAAGGAGATGGCGGCTCAGGCCGAGATTGCCAACACCGCCAAGAGCGAGTTTCTGGCCAACATGAGCCACGAGATCCGCACGCCCATGAACGGGATCATCGGTATGATCGGGCTTCTGCTGGATACCGAACTTGACGATGATCAGCGCCGCTATTCCGAAATCGTGCGCGCCAGCGGCGAATCACTGCTCGGTCTGATCAACGACATCCTTGACTTTTCGAAGATCGAGGCGAAAAAACTCGACCTGGAGACGCTGGACTTCGATCTGTCGAGCCTGCTGGACGACTTTGCCACCACCATGGCCGTGCGCGCTCATGAAAAAGGCATCGAGCTTCTCTGCGCCTCTGATCCCGCAGTCCCCACGTTGCTGCGCGGCGATCCGGGCCGTCTGCGTCAGATTCTCATCAATCTGGCGGGCAACGCCATTAAGTTCACCCATGCCGGCGAAGTGGCGATCCGCGTCACGCTGGCGGAAGAAGGTTCACGGTTTGCGGTCGGGAGAGTTGCAGTGGGAGATGAACCGCTGAAGCATCCTGACGACACTGTCCTTTTGCGCTTCTCGGTGCACGACACGGGTATCGGCATTCCTAAAGACAAGATCGGACAGCTCTTTGACAAATTCTGCCAGGTGGACGCCTCGACCACCCGAAAATACGGCGGTACCGGGCTGGGCCTTGCCATCTCCAAACAACTGACCGAGCTGATGGGCGGCGGGATCGGAGTGAGCAGCAAAACGGGCAAGGGCTCGGAGTTCTGGTTCACCGCACGCCTGAGTCAACAGCCCGATGGGATGCAGGGGGAAAGTCATCAGTCCGCCGACCTTTGCAACGCGCGTGTGCTGATCGTGGATGATAACGCCACCAACCGCGAAATCCTGACCACGCATCTATCATCCTGGGGCATGCGCCCGTCGGAAGCGCAGGACGGCCCCGGAGCGCTCCAGGCCCTCTACAGTGCCCTGGATGAAAGCGATCCCTTTCGAATTGCCGTGATCGACATGCAGATGCCGGGCATGAATGGCGAAGCCGTAGGCCGTGCCATCAAGACAGACCCGCGCCTGGCCGACACCCGGATGGTGATGATGACATCCATGGGGCTGCGGGACGATGCGCGGCGCTTCCAGGAGATCGGTTTCGCAGCTTATGCAACCAAGCCGATACGGCACCGGGAACTCAAGTCCGCTCTATCCCTGGCACTGTCCGGGCAAAGCGGAGCCGAGGCGCCGCCGCAGCCCATCACCACGCTCCGCACGGCCCGCGAAACGCTGAACCAGTTCAAAGACCGCAAGGCACGCATCCTTCTGGCCGAGGATAACATTACCAACCAGCAGGTGGCTCTGGGCATCCTGAAGAAACTGGGCCTGAACGCGGACACCGTGGCCAACGGCGCCGAGGCGCTCAAAGCCCTGGAAACCCTGCCCTATGACCTGGTATTCATGGACGTGCAGATGCCGGTGATGGACGGGTTCAAGGCCACCCGTATCCTTCGAAAATGGAAACCGAAAACCGGGGAAGTTGATATTCATCGGATTTCAAGTGCCAAGTATCGAGCCTCGCGCATCCCCATTATCGCCATGACCGCCCACGCCATGCATGACGACCGGAAACTCTGCCTGGAGGCGGGCATGGACGACTATGTGTCCAAGCCTGTGACACCCCAAGCCCTTGCAGCGGTCTTGGAGAAGTGGTTGCCCGATGAAAACGCGGGTTGCGGGAAAAAGAATGAGGAGATTGATAAGGGCCTAAGCCCCGCGACGCACCACTCACCGTTGGTCTTTGACAGGGCGGGCATGATGGCCCGACTGATGGATGATGAGGACCTGGCACGCACGGTGATTGCGGGTTTTATCGACGATATCCCCAGGCAGATCGCATTGCTGAGGGGATACCTGGAAACCGGAGACGCTTCAGGCGCGGATCGCCAGGCCCACACCATCAAGGGGGCATCGGCCAACGTTGGCGGCGAAGCCTTGCGCGCGGCTGCCTTCGAGATGGAGAAAGCGGCCAGAGCCGAAGACTTGAGTGCCGCCAGGGGACAAATGGCTGAGTTGGAAGCGCAGTTCGATGCGCTGAAAATGGAAATCAAAAAATGGAACCCGATCAGCAGTTGGCGATTTTAGGACTGAAACCGGCAAATCCGCTTTTCATCGTCAGCCGCCAATATCCATTTTCATCCATTATCAGGGTCCTCCCTTTTTATTTGGGATGCGCATTCAATATCGATAATTCTGGTTTTACTTAAATATGGTTTGGATTGGTAACGGGTTATTTTCATTATTTTTCGCGTCAATTCGCCAAGTCGATCCACTTGCGATTTAATTTTTTTAAGCATCTCGCATTTTGGATCTTTTTCATTCAAATCCATTAAAAGCAGCTCGCTATAGCCGGAAATGCACTGCAGGGGCTGGGTCTGCTCATGACAAACCGCACCGGCCATTTCCAGCACGCCTTGAAGTTTTTCCCATTCCCGAAGTTCGTTCTGGAGCGTGACCATGCGTTTGCCCACCTGGACCCTGGCGCGCAACTCTTCGTTGTTATACGGTTTGGCAATGTAGTCATCCGCACCGGCTTCAAGCCCCTGGACGATATCCCCCCGTTCTCCTTTCGAGGTCAACAGGATCAGGTATACGGGGTCCCGGCGTTTCAGTTTTCTCAGTTCATGGCAGACGGCAGGACCTTCCATTCCCGGCATCATCCAGTCCAGCAGGGCCAGGTGCGGCGCATCGGGCTGTTGCATCGCCGCCAATGCCGACTCACCGTCGGCCGTTGCCACAACCTCATAGCCCCAACTGGTCAGGATGGCCTGAAGTATGGTTCTTGAAGTGAAATCATCTTCGGCAATCAACACTTTCATGGCTTGATCGTCTCCATTGCTTGCTTTAATTGCTCAAACCGCTTTTCCAGTTCCGACATCAGGGTGTTGAGCAGGTGTATTTCTTCGGCCTTTCCAGCCTGTTCCATGGCGTGGGCAATTTCCTTAAGCGCCGGACTTCCGACGTTATCCGCCGCACCCTTGATTTTGTGGGCCTGCGCGCTTGCCTGCCTTGCCTGGCCCAGTTGAACGAATTCTTTGAGTATCGTTATCTGTTTGGGCATGTCAATCAAAAATCCCTCGATGACCGTTATCACAAAATCCTTATCTCCCATCAGCCGGTTGATTAACGCCTCGCGGTCGAAAATATTATCCAATCCCCTTCCGTCTTCAGGATTGTTTTCCATTGTCCGGCTTTTTTCAGGTTCCGAACGGCCTCTTTCATCCCGAACAACAAGCCATTGATCCAGAACATCCGCCAGAACCCGAAGATCCACCGGTTTGGCGATGTAGTCGTTCATACCCGCTTCCAGAAAACGATCCCGATTGCCCCGCAGGACTTGGGCGGTCATGGCGATGATCGGAACAAAGAAAGGTTTTTGTCCTGCATCCGCAGCCATTCGCCTGCCCTCCGATTCCCTGATCCGCCTTGTAGCCTCCAATCCGTCCATCACGGGCATCTGCACATCCATCAGCACCAGATCGTAGGGAAGGGTTTCAAAAGCCCTGACTGCTTCCGCGCCATTGGCCGCAACGTCCGCGCGCAGACCCATTTTCTTCAAAATACCCAGGGCCACCTGCTGGTTGGTGATGTTGTCTTCGGCCAGCAGGATGCGAATCGCACTCCCGCGCATCTGACGGTCGGTCCCATTGTCATTCTCAAATTGAAAGTGTGCCCCGCGGATTCCGGACCGGCGTGCAGTCTTTCGCGGCCGATCGACTTGTCTGGCAAAACTGGCCGTAAACCAGAATTCCGAGCCCCCGCCTTCCTCTCTGCAAACACCGATTTCGCCCCCCATCATCTCGGCCAGTTGTTTTGAAATGGCAAGCCCCAGGCCGGTACCGCCGTAGTTTCGGGTGGTCGAGGCATCCACTTGCGTGAACCTCTGGAACAGGATGTCCATCTTGTCCTCCGAAATGCCGATACCGGTATCCCGTACGGAAAAACGGATCATGGTTTCGTCGTCGGTTTCCGATATCAGGCTGGCCTGCACGGTGATCTGGCCCTGGTGGGTGAACTTGACCGCGTTTTCGGTCAGATTAATCAGAATCTGTCGCAGACGGCCGGGGTCGCCGCAAAGACATGTCGGCACATCGGATGCCGCGGCGCAGATGAATTCGAGACCTTTTTCACGGGCACGAAAGGCCATCATCGTGGCGAAGTCATCAAGCAGGGCACGCAGATCAAAATCGAGCAATTCCAACTCCAACTTGCCGGCCTCGATCTTAGAAAAATCCAGGATACCGTTAATGACGGCCAGAAGTGATTTGCCGTTGGTGCGAATGATCTCGACGTACTTTCGCTGCACGTCGCTCAATTCGGTATCCAGCAGCAGTCCGGTCATGCCGATCACGCCGTTCATGGGGGTGCGGATTTCGTGACTCATATTGGCCAGGAACTCACTCTTGGCCGCATTGGCCATCTCCGCCTGCGCGGCCATCTCCTTGGCAAATACGGTCTGCTGTTCCAGATGTACGTTCAAACTCTCGGCTTCTTCCTTGGACTTGCGCAGCTCTTCCTCTGTTCGTTTGAGTTGGGAAATATCCACAAAACTTTCCAGGAGGTGCTCCTTTCCATCGAGTTTGAGCCGCGTAACGGTTTTAAGGACAGGAACCAGGACACCGTCCAGCCTGCGGATGAAGCGCTCGGTATTGTGCAAATCTTTCCCCAGGTCGAACACGGGGCATTGTCCTGTTTCGACCGGACAAATATGTTCGCTGCAGACGGTTCCGATCACATCGTCGGGCATGACGCCAAGCATATGGGCAGCGGCGGGGTTGGCATCGACGATCATGCGGTTATCGCCCTGAATCAAAACGATACCCGCCTGGACCGAGTCCATGATGGCCTGCATTCGCTCATGAGCGTTTCCGAGCCGCTCTTCCGCCTGTTTGCGCTCGGTAATGTCCCTGGCAATACCCTCGATCCCTATGATTTTTCCTGCTTTGTCCTTGTCCATTCTGCCATTGAAGGATGCCCATAATACCGAACCGTCCTTTCTTTTCATTTGTGCTTCAAAATCATTGATGGAACCGCTTTTCATCAGAAACTCACAAAACCGGTATCCCTCCTCCGGGTGTACATAATAATTTATTATTTCCGAGCCGAGTACCTCTCCAGGCTGATATCCGGCAGCCTTTGTCACGGACGGAGAAACCATGACGATTCGGCCCTTGTTGTCAACCCGATAATAAACGTCGATGAGTGTTTCAAATAAACGCCGATATTTTTCCTCGCTTTCTTTAAGCGCCTGTTCGCGGCTGGTGACATCTACCATCTTTTTTCGTACCAGAACCCGCAGCCTGATATTCCATGCCCAGACCAGCAACAATATCGACAAAATCCCGCCGACAACCACGGCCGCGTGCCACCGATAGCGGTCCAGGAATGGCTTGGGAGGGACATAGACCGTTCCCAGCCATTTTGTCCCGATTTTATCCAGTTGTCCGGATTTTTCAGCCTCTCTGATGCCTTTGTTCAGAATGCGGGTAAGAGGGGTGTTGTTCTGATTCGAGGCCATGCAATTCCTGCCGACGTAAAGCGGCTCCCCCACTTTCTTGATCGCATCCCCAAGCCGGTTGGCGAAAATATGGTAAAAGACGATTTGTTCATCGCCGATGACGGCATCCGCTTTGCCGGCCAGGACCCTATCGGTGGCTTCGGAAAAATCCCGGGTATCCAGCATATCGAAGCGTATGTTCCGGGATTCCAGAAACTCTCTGGCATAATCCCCTCTCTGAATGGCAATCGTCTTGCCGTTCAGGTCCTTGAGATCCTTGATATCCGTTCGCTCCGCCTTCACAAAAATCGAAGCCGGAACATCGAAAAGAGGTTCGGTAAACGCGAATTTTTCTTTTCGCTGATCACTGTAAAACAGGCTGGTGAGGATATCGGCTTTCCCGGAAAGAACGGCTTCCTGGGCCTGTTGGAATGTCATATCCATAAACACGGGCTTGAAGTTCATTTCCACGGCCATCCAGCGGATGATATCGAGCATCATGCCTTCGTGTTGTCCGTTTGCATCAACGAATTCAAATGGCGGGTATTGGCTCTGGCTGACAAAAACAATCGTGTCTTTTGCGCGAAGATATGCCGTCTCTTCCCTGGAAAGCTCGATTGCATGACCAATGGAGGAAAAAACAAGGAAGAAAATCATACTACAGCAATACGCCGCAGTAAATTTCATCAAACATTCTCCTCGCATTTTTTTCCGCAGGAAGGGCATACCTTCCAGTTGGCATTTAATATCCCGCCGCACCCGGAGCAGTGCGGCGTTATTATCCCCCCGCAAAAGGGGCAGAAATGAGAAGATTCTTCCAGATGAATCCGGCAATGGGGGCACTCCATTTCAGCGATGTTTTGAACGCCGAGGACACGCAGGACTTCTTCACAGGTGGTAATGCCCGCCCCGATTTTTTCCATGACATCATCAAAAATGGTCGTCATCCCCCCCATGCGGGCCGCTTGCATCAACTCGGCTTCGTTGGCGTCCTGGCGTATCATTTTCTTGAGTTCTTCATTAACGGGGAACACCTCAAAAACGCCGATCCTTCCTTTATAGCCCGTACCATTGCAATGCTCGCAGCCCGCCCCTTTTTGGGGAACAAAATTAAGATGGCTTCTTTCCAGTCCGAGCGCCAGCAACAGATCGTCAGACACCTTATCTTCCACCATGCAATGCTGGCATATCCTACGGACCAGACGCTGCGAGATAATACACAGAAGCGCCTCGCATATCACATAGGGCTTGACCCCCATATCTTTCAGTCGCGTGATGGTGGCAACGGTTCCGTTGGTGTGAAGGGTGGTTAAAACCAGATGCCCTGTCAGGGCAGCCTGGAAGGCCACCTCGGCAGTTTCGAAATCACGGATCTCTCCCAGCAAAATCACATCGGGGTCCTGGCGAAGCAGGGCGCGCATGACAACGGGAAAATCCAGGCCGATCTTGTGGCGGACATTCACCTGTTCGGCCATGTTCATGAAATATTCGACCGGTTCTTCAATGGTGGTGAAGTTTTTTGTGATGGTGGCGCCTTCCTGCAGAAGCGAATAAAGGGTACTGGTCTTGCCGCTGCCGGTGGGTCCCGTGGACAGGATGATCCCTTGTGGCTGATAGATACAGCGCGTCACTTTTTTTAAGTCTTTTTCAGAAAAGCCCAGGGAGGATATCCCCTTAATGGCCGCATTTTTGTCCAGAACCCTTAACACGACTTTTTCCCCCCTTACCGTGGGAAGCGTGGAAATACGCATGTCAACCATTCTTGAAGAGCTTTTGACCGTGATACGGCCGTCCTGGGGCTTGCGCCGTTCGGAAATATCCAGCTCGGCCATGATCTTGATCCTGGAGACGATAACCGGGTGCATGGACAAAGGGATATGAAGCTTATCATGCAGGAGGCCGTCTATCCTGTACCGCACCATGACATATTTTGATTTTGGCTCGATGTGAACATCCGAGGCCGCATGGCGCAAGGCATCCGAGATGATCGCATTGACGATTCTGACGGCGGGCGGCTGGTCTTTGGCTGCAAGTAATTCCTCGACATCCGCTTCTTGATCCTCTTCATCCAATACGACTTCAATCGTTTCCGTGGGATCCAGCAAATTAAGATCCGAGATGGCGATATCAATCTGATCTTCTCCCCCGTAAACCTCTTTCAATTTTTCCGTAATCTCGCTTGCGGAGGCAAGAACGGGCTGGACCGGGAGCCCGGTTAAAAATTTCAGATCATCCACCTTGATATAATCCGTGGGATCGGCCATGGCCACGATTAATGTGCGATCCGTGCGTTTGAGCGGAACCAGGAGGTTATTCTGGCAGACATTTTTCGGAATCAGGGACGCCAGGGCCTTTGACACCGTGAATTCCTTCGGATAAACCCTGTCGATTCCGAAATCGGACTTGATCAACTGCATAATCACTTTTTCGCTCACGATATTCATCTCGGTCAGGATCAGCGGCAAGACTTGATTTTTCTGGGCCTGCAAGGCAAGCGCCTTGTCGAGTTGCTCTTTTCTGATCAGCCCCTTTTTGAGCAGTATCCGGCCGATCTGACTCCGATTGGCCTGAAAAAAGCGGGACATCTGACCTATTTTTTTCTCCTGGGTCTCCCGCTGTGTTTTTAAGGCATTGTTTTCCTGAATGAGATCGTACTGCTCCAACGCAAGGCTGACCGTCAGGCGCAGATCATCGTCGTTCCAGGGTTTTGTGATAAATTTATAAACCGCGCCCTCATTGATGGCGCCCATAATCGCGTTCACATCGGCATACCCGGTCAGCATGATGCGAATGGTCTGCGGATAAAGCTCCTTGATCTTACGGAGCAGATCCGCTCCGGTCATCCCCGGCATCCGGTAATCGGAAATGATCACCTGGGCCGGCTCCATCTTGAGAAGCTCCAGGGCTTCCGCAGCCGACATCGCCGTCAGCAGTTTGTAATTTTCACGTCTGAAAATGCGGAGCATCGCCTTTAATACATTTTCTTCATCATCAACAAACAGGATCTTATAAACAACTTTGACCGGGTCACCTGAATCCTTGAGGTCTTGCTGTCCCTGTCCTTTTTTATCCTCAACAAAAAGAGAAGCCAGTCTGGACATTACCCTATTCTCCTAACCGGGAATTTTAACGGTAAAGGTAGTGCCCTTGCCCACGGTGCTTTCCACATCAATTTGCCCCTTGTGCTTCTTGATGATGTTGTAGGCGACATTCATGCCCAGGCCCGTTCCTTTTCCCACCGCTTTCGTGGTAAAGAACGGATCGAATATCTTCGAGATATTTTCCCCGGGAATTCCGACGCCGTTATCACTGATCCGGACCATCACAAAGCCGTCTTTTGCCTCGGTTGCGATTTTGATCTCCCCGTGTTCTTCAATTGCCTGGGCCGCATTAATCAGAATATTCATAAACACCTGATTGAGCTGCTGCGGATAGCAGTTTACGAGTGGCAGTGCACCGAAGTCTTTTTTCACCGCAGCCTTATATTTGAGTTCATTCCAGACGACATTAAGGGTGGATTCAATCCCCTTGTTGATATCCGCTGCTTGCATCTGATCCTCACCCGGATGGGCAAAATCCTTCAGGTCGATGACAATGTTTTTGATGCGTTCAACGCCGTCCCTGCTTTCCCTGATCAGATCGGAGATATCACTCAGGATAAAATCCATGTCAGCGTCTTTCTCGATCGCGGAAATCCG
Organism: Deltaproteobacteria bacterium; assembly: GCA_016219185.1. Classification (GTDB taxonomy): domain Bacteria; phylum Desulfobacterota; class Desulfobacteria; order Desulfobacterales; family Desulfatirhabdiaceae; genus RAAP-1. The sequence continues at coordinate 21,733 of JACRBZ010000084.1, read as the reverse complement.
GTCTAATTTATCGGTTATTGAAGGCGGCAGCGCCCCGCTGCCGGCAAATTCCTTTAAGTCATCCATCAGGCCCCTGTACTCTCCGATGAGATCTTTGATATCCTGCTGATACTCGGACAATGTGGTCAGGTTGCTGTTAACAAAGCCGGTCGGGTTGTTGATCTCATGGGCCACGCCCGCTGCAAGCTGGCCGATGGACGCCATTTTTTCCTGCTGCATGAGCTGGGCCTGGGTTTCCTTTATTTTGCTTGCCTTTTTTTCCACTTCTTTTTCCAGACTCTCGGCCAATGCGCGGTATTTCTTTTCCGATTCTTCCAGTAGCGCCGCCTTTTCCTTGAGCTGTTCAAAAGAGGTCTCGATTACCTGTCCATGGAGGTTTGAAGTCAGAAGATATTTATAATTATAATATATGAGTCGATCCAAAACATATAACACCAATTGTCCGAGCGGGATAAGAGAAGCATCGGAGGGTCCTTTTCCGTCAACCCGGGAAAAAACAAGATACCCCAATGTTTCAAGTTCGTGCGAAATGGGAAGAACCAACGTAACCCGGCCCTTTTCAAAACCGTAGACCTTGGCACTTTCAATTTTATCCCGGGTCAGCACCGCTTTCAATGAACCCGCCTCAATTTGAGACAGAGCCTCCTTGCCGTGAAAACAGTTGCCGTCTGGGAGAAGCACGGCAACAGACAGCATTGTGATTTTCCGAACCTGCCTGAAAATATCATCAAGTACGGTGACCGGAAGAAGTTGATCTATTTTGTACTCCATGTCAAAATCGGTGGGTTCTGTTATTTCTTTGCTATTTTCCACTGCCGATCTCCAATAAGGTATTTTCAGTTATCGCGTATTTTTCTTCCAGCCCGTAAACGTGATTAAGCATGCGATAGGTCTGTTTCAAGGCTGCATCAAAAGTCTCTTTTACGCCCTTGCCGTAAAGCGCCGAGCTGAATGTGACGGGCAGTCCCGATGGCTTCCAGCGATTCAGGACTTCTTCTTCGCTGATGATGTCCCGAAGGTCGCGTTTGTTAAACTGGATGACCAAAGGCAGATCGTCGATATCCAGACCCACGCGGGCGGCATTTTTTTCAAGATTGTCGAAGCTTTCGAAATTGGTTATTGACTGACTTAATTGAGAATCAGCCACAAAGACAACCCCATCGGTCCGGGATAGAATCGCCTTACGCGTGGCATCATGCTCCACCTGCCCCGGGACGGTGAAAAGTTTCAATTTGATGCTGAAACCCTCTTTTGATCTTGCCATCAGGGGCAAAAGATCAAAAAAGAGCGTTCGATCTCCCTTGGTGTCAAGCGTCATGAATTCACCACATCTGGATGGGTTCAGGATGTCGTGGAGTTGCATCAGATTGGTGGTCTTTCCGCTCAGGGCAGGACCATAATAAACAAGCTTGATAATTATTTTTTTTTCTTTTTCATTAATCTCTGGCATCTTAACCCCCGCATTCGGCGCACTTCCTGTTCCAAATCGCGCATGCAAGCGCTACCTGTGTTGGCTGCGTCGTCGGTATCATCTTGAATGCAACATGGAATTTACCTGGTATCAAGTTCTCGATCACGGCCGCAAACGTGGTCGGGTGAGTCGTCGGATAAATAACTCGCCACAAGAACACCCCTTCCCTGAAACCGGCCTGAAAGGGGTATGAATTCTATCGTATATCGGTTTCCGGAAAGCACGTAATTGGTTACCGCTTGAGAAATCATGCTTTTCAGCGAACGTTCCAAAAGCTCCACGAGGTCATCCGGAAAATAGTCGGAGAAGTTTTTTCCGACCTCAATGGGAACCTGGTTAAAAGGCAGGGACTCAGACTTGCGATTGACAAGAACGATCATGCCTTCAGCGCTCACTCCGATAATGGATATGGGCAGATCTTCAAGAACGGCATGAGAAAATTCGAGGGCATGGTTGCGAAGTTCAAGCTCCTCGGTTCTTTTTTGAACAAGCCTTTCCAGGTCTTCATTCATTCTTCTTAATTTTTCATTTTGTTCGACCACCTTATTGTGGAGATCCCTGTTGGCCTTTATGAGGTCGTATTGGTCCAGGGCCTGCTTTATTTCAAGCCTGAGGCTTTGGTCATTCCAGGGTTTAAAAAAAAATTTATAGATATGACCTTTGTTAATGGATTCAGTAATGGAATCCACATCCGCATAGCCCGTGAGACAGATCCTTATCACATCCGGGTGTTTTTCCTTTACCCGGGCCAGGAATTCCGTGCCGGTCATCTCGGGCATCCTCTGATCCGAGATGACAAGATGAACATCATTTTCCAGTAAGAGTTGAAGTCCCTCTTTTCCGCTGGATGCAGTCAGAAGTTTATATCCCTCTCTTCGGAGCAGCCGTTTCAGGGAATTGAGGATATTCTCCTCGTCATCAACACATAAAACGACATGACTGTCACCGTTCATATCTCACCTGTACAGATAGAATCCGCAAGCTGATCGGCTCTGTTTTGCAAGCCGGGTTTCTACTCCGCAAAACCTACAGACCGATGAAACGCCATTTGCAGCTTCCGGGTCAGGGGACCGGGCTCGCCGGATCCGATGTTTTCACCGTTTACGGCGATGACGGGCGTAACTTCCACCGTCGTGCCGACGATCATCAATTCATCCGCATTCCGAATATCCGATTCGTAAAGGGGGGTTTCCAAAAAAGGAACGGATAACTCCCCGCAAAGCCTCAATACGAACTCACGGGTAATGCCCGCAAGCATATAATTGGTTCTGGGAGGCGTGATCACTTTGCCATCAAAAACCGCCATCACATTGCTGTGCGTTCCTTCCATCACCGCACCGTCCCGAACAAAGAGGCCCTCTGCCGCAAGACTCGTTCGGGCGCGCTGATGGGCCAGGGTATTTGCCAGAAGGCCGATGGTTTTGACATCACATCTGGCCCAGCGCTGATCCGGAACCAGAATCACCCGAATTCCGGTTTCAGCCTCCTGTTGATGGGGCTGGAACGGCCTGGCCGTGGCATATACCGTCAGCGGGGTTTCAATGGGCGGAAAGGCATGGCTCCGGGGAGCAACCCCTCGGGTCACCTGCATGTAGATGACGGCATCGCCCCGATACAGCCGGTTATCCTGAATCAGCCTTTCACACACCGGCTCCAGGTAGCCAAAATCGGTCTGGTTGAATTGCAGGGCTCCAGCACCATAACTTAATCGATCAAGATGGGCTTTAGCCCGAAACAGTTTCCCGTTGTAGCTTCGAATGACATCATAAATCCCGTCGGCAAAAAGAAACCCCCGATCCTCCGGTGAAATAACGATATTTTCTTGCGGCAAATATTGACCATTCAGGTATCCGATCATCACGTCTCCAGATATGTGTGTATATTGGGCGGGCTTGAGGATGGATCAAATTCATAATGGTTTCAATGAACAAAACCTTCATCCCGTCCGGGGCTAGAAATCTTTAAAATCGTTCTCATCCATGGGAATGATGTCATCGGGATTCACCTCTTTGGACCGGCGAGACACCAGGACTTTTCCCTTTGCAGGTTTTTTGATAACGGCCAGCGCTTTCTGAGATGTTTGCCTGGCAGCGGCAATCGGACGTCTGACAGTACGGGAACCGCCGGTTGGAACGCCGGCATTTCCGCCCACTACTGCCGTCAGTTCGGCAACAAAGCCTTTCATCTCTTCGGCCTGGGCGTTCAGTTCTTCAGATGCCGAGGCCGATTCCTCGGCAGTTGCGGCATTCTGCTGGGTGACCTTATCCATTTCCGTAACCGCGATATTCAGTTGCTCAATGCCTTGAGCCTGCTCATTGGATGCGGCCGCGATTTCAGCAACCAGCTCGCCCACTTTTGCGGCGCTGCCGGCCACTTCCTTAAAGGCGTCGTTCGTTGTCTTTACCAGCAAGGTTCCGTCCGAAACTTTTTTCACGGTGCCCTCAATCAACGCCGCGGTGTTTTTGGCGGCATCCGCGGCACGCATGGCCAAATTCCTAACTTCGTCGGCAACAACCGCAAATCCTGCCCCGGCTTCCCCGGCCCTTGCAGCTTCCACGGCCGCGTTTAAAGCCAGCAGATTGGTCTGGAAAGCGATTTCATCGATGGTTTTGATGATCTTTGAAGTTTCCTCGCTGGCTTTTGAAATTTCCTGCATGGAGGTGGTGAGCTGTCCCATGGATGTATTGGCCTTTTCGACCACATGGTTGGCCTGTTTCATGAGAGAGTCGGCCTGTCCGGCGTTGCTGGCGTTCTGTTTGGTCATGGATGACATTTCCTCCAGTGAGGAAGAGGTTTCTTCAATGGAGGCAGCCTGCTGGGAAGATCCTTCTGCTAGCGACTGCGATGCGGATGAAACCTCTCCGGCCGCGGATGATACCTGCTCCGAGGCTTCTGTAAGCCCACTGATGGCCCGTTTCAGAGGGCCGACGATGCCCCGAGTCAGGAAGATTCCCAACAACATACCTGTCAGGGCGATGATGCTTCCCATGATTAAACTTATAGTAATGATCCGTTTTATTGTCTCATCGAACTCATTGTCGGCTTTTTTGGCTTCAGCAACAAAGCTTTTACTGATTGAATTCATGGATTCTGTAATAATTGAAACTTTAGCATCAATCTTAGCGTCAGTCTTCCTGATCTCGTCATTGACCTCAGATGTTTTGTCTATGATGGAGAAGAGTTCTTTCTCAACAATCTGGGAAACTTCTGCATAAGCCGTACTGGCCTTTTTGCTCAATTCTTTCTCTTCAGTTGTATCTGCAGTCTTTTCGATGGCTGCAAAGTCCTCAGTCGTCTCTTTTATTACGGCAGACCACTCTTTTCTGGAATCTGACATATTCCGATTGATGATAGCACCAGCTACTACTGTGTAAATCTTTTGCCCATTACTCGCCGCTTCCTCGGCAGCTATTGCTCTGTCCGCACGCTCCGCCCCGACATTCTGAAGATTCCTTATTATTCCCAGTTGTATAATGTTAGTTATGATCAGTACCGCCATCAGCAGAACAACAACGGCAAATCCGCCCATCAATTTAACGCTTAACTTTATGTTTTTCATTGAAAATCTGAACCCCTTCTCATGCCGCTTTTTCGAGCAGCCCGATTTCGTTTTCGGTCAGCACCTTATCAATATTCAGAAGGATCTTGACGCCGCCTTCGATTTTGGCCATTCCCCGAATATAGTCGGTATTCAGTTGGGTTCCGAAAGCGGGTGCATCTTCGATACTACCTCCGGCGATGTTGAGCACCTCGGTTACGGAATCCACCACAATGCCGATGTTGAGGATTGCCGCCTGAAGATCGATCTGAACCACGATGATACAGGTGCGCTCCGTATAGTCCATGGCCGGCATGCCGAACCGAAGTCTCAGATCAATGACCGGAATGACCCTGCCCCGAAGATTGATGACGCCTTTTACGAAATCCGGGGCCTGGGGCACCGAGGTAATGGGCATCATGCCGATGATCTCCCGGATTTTCAGGATGCCGATGCCGTACTCTTCCCCTGCCAGCGTAAATGTCAGGTATTTTCCTTCTCTGCCGTCGGCGGTTTGAACCACCTGGTTTACTTTGCTGATTCTGTCTTGCATAATCATAGTCCTTCAATGAGGTTGTAATACTCCTTGATTGTATGAATGGATTCCATCGTGGTTTGGAACAAGATCCAACTGAGAACAAGGATACCCGCGGTGAGTCCGATTTTCCATGCCCGCGGTGTTTGTGGACGCCACCAAATCAGGGGCAACGCCAACGGTCCCACGGAACAGACCGCAAAGACAATAAAGGATTTTCGAAAATACCATTGCGGCTTTTCTTCAGGCAATTGCCGGGGGTTGGAGGCATCCAGAAACTCACCGCAGTGTTTACACTTTATGGCGGCATCTTGAATGTCTTCAGCGCAGAAGGGACACTTTTTCATTTGAACTCTCATTCCAAGGGGTGATTCAAGATGCCCGCATCACGTACAATTCGATGCACCTTGAACATGGGATCACCAGCTTCAAAACCCATTATTTATATACCGAGAAATCGACTCCGCGTGATCGGCCTCTCTCTTCATACCAATCATTCTCGGTAACCGGAGGCGCCGATACATTCTCCCTGTCCTTATGCACCAGAGTGATGGATTCCGTCGGACAGGTATTGACGCACAGACCGCAGCCGATGCACCGCTCCGGAACAATTCGATATACCGCTTCATCTTCTTCAATTGCGCTTACCTGGCAGCGCGCATCCGCACAGGTTCCGCAGGCGATACAGGTCTCGGGATCAATCTCGGCATAATAATGGGAATTGATCACCAGTGAAGCCGGAATGCCATACTGGTTGATTGCCCTCAGGACGCCGCAGCAACATTTACAGCAGTTGCAGATATAGTACTGACCGAACTGGACATTGCCCGTCAAGTGCACGAGGCCCTCTTCTTCAGCCTTGTTCAGCAGCAGATATGCCTCGTCTTTTGTAATGACGCGACCAGTCGGAGACTTGTCGAAAATCCCCGGAACAGGCGCAACCGCCAGGCACACTTGCGTGGATCTGTCACAAGGATGGCCGAGCAGGCCGCGTTCTTTCTTGCAGACGCATTCATTTGCCAGAAACGATTGGCCGTTATCGATAATTGTGGAGACCTTTTCATAAGACAACGCCTCCTGATGAACGGGAATGGATTTTTCAATGGCAAGCGTCTGCATCAATTGCGGCGTTTTTGAAAAGAACTGTTTTCCGTAAATCGGACTGTAGGCCTCGGTCAGCCCGGCAAGCTCCTGATCCATGTGATTGAGCTGAAACTCGTAAATACCAAAGACCCAGGGCAACATTCGAAAGAAGCGGGCTTCTCCCATTTCAATGCAGAAAAGCTGACCCTTTTTGCCCATTGTGATGAGTTTATCTTCCAGCCCGTCAAGAGGGCGGCCGGTTCGCTGGGAGATCTGTTCGGCAGTCTCAAAACTCAGGCGCAGGTCGCAAAAAAGGTCTGCCTGTTCCGGCGAGAAGATCTTTTTCAAAATCTTTATTTCAAGGCCGTCTTTTGCCGCCGGAAATCCATTCGGCAGGGTATCAAGGACCCTGGCCATTTTTAAATAGATGTCTTCGTTCATCAATTACTTCCTCTCATCTTTATCAATTGTCAGGCAGCCGTTTCACCCTGTGGGAATCAGGGAGTCTTTATTTTGAATTTTCGTTCTATTCATCGATGATTTGATCATAATGAGCGGTACCCCTGATAGTGTCTCTGAAAGATCGCTTTGCCGCTACGAAGAAAGTCGGCAAAATCCCAGTCAGACGGGCCGAGATGATCCAGAAACTCAGGCTGCACCACGTAGGTTGCCGCAAAGACCGTTCCATCGATCCGTTCAATTTGCACGAAATGCCGCGCATACATTTTTCCTTCGAATCGGTCCAGGCGGTCCCATGCCGTATCGGGAATATTTCGGTAAACCACTCCCTGGACCCGGCCTTTCTCATCCGGCATGATAGCGGGATAATACTCACCCTTGACCGACCGTCGGCTGTAGCCCTTCAAAGTTCCAGCCGAACGGTACAGACGGAATCCCGAAACTTCATGCATGATGTCGTCACACATCAGCGTCCCGTATGCAAATAGATTCTCCATGTTAATCCACAGCCATGGCACGGCCAGGTACCCGACCGCACCGGTGCTTTTTAGAATACTCACATCTTCGTCGCGTGGGAAAATCCGGCAGCGCCCGAAACCTGTTGTCAGACGTTTTCTAATACCAGCTTTTTCAACAGATGTTTGATTGACGCAAAATCATTCTTTTCAACTTTTCCCGCTTTAGAATAACGAACAATGCCGTTTTTATCTATAATGATGAAATTGCTTTCATTCTCCGTGATCTTGTAATTTTCAAAAAAACGGCCGTCCCAATCGCCGTAAATTGTCATTTCTTCCTTTATGGAGTTTTTTATCAAATTTTCCTTCCATATTCCCTTAAACGGCCAAAAAGCGCTGCTGCAATTAATAACGGCCAATTTTGACACTTGCTTTCTTATCGAATCGGGTTGACTTGTATAAAATTGATTTAATTCATTTTTCAACTCGCGATTTCGTTCGGTCGTTATTTTTTCTTTTGTTTCATAAAATATGGTTATCACCATGCCCTTTAATTGACACAGCGATAGATTTTTATCATCTCCAGATACCAGGGCGAATTCAGGAGCTCTTGTTCCATCCTTCAACAAACAAAAGGCATTCGAATGGATAAGCAATGGCAAAAATAAACTCCATAAAAATATTTTTCCCATGATTCTTTTCCTTGCTTTGGAAACCGAAGACTGCTTACAGTGGCGGCGCTTTTCTTACATCATAATGGCGTGCAATTGGCTCAACCCTGGAAAGCAGGCGTCTTGCTTCCGGCTCGAACACGGGCACATCATAATCCGGACCAGCAAATGCTTTCACCGCATCCAGCGACTCAAACAGGTTCACCGCGACGAACTCGGTTTCATCCTTACCGTCGTTTCGAAGAATATATCCGCCATGATAACCGTTAATCGTCTGAAGCTCGGGGTAGACTACTTCTTTGAGCAGTTTTTCATAGGCGTCCGCATTCTCGGGTTCTGTCCATCCTTTCCAAACTCTGGCAATCATTTATCCGGCTCCTTTCGATAATCTTGATCGTCGCCCGGTCAGATCCAATTTTATGAATTTCATGCGTGATTGATGAACCTTATGAAACCGGTTCATGGGAATAGGCTTCAGCAGGAATAACGGAAAAGCTGGATTGACCCGGTGCTTTCCAGTACATCACAATGGCTGCCGTGCCAATTCTCTGGAAATACTTGATCATGAGGGGGTACCAACCCGGTTTTTGAATGTCCAGAACGACTTCGTTTGAAAAATGATCCGTATGAACACCAGGATGATACACGATTCTTTTGCCACCGACCCAGACGCAGATTCCGTCATTTGATAGCGTCTTCAGCGTATATTTCCCGGGTTCGGAAAATTTCAAAAAACCACTCATTTGAATTCCGATGCCTTCGCTGACACCACTGTCGAAGATCAGGTCCTTTTTATTAAAATGATGATCAAGAAAAAGGATGGGTTTGCCCACTTTTTCCGTCGTCGTTTTAATATTCAGTTTAGGCATTTCATCAACGGATTTGAATAATTTATAGATGTAAATCGGCAACAAACCGGGTTTAAGCGCCGAATCTTCAGATAGCTCCTTTTCCGGGGCAAGCCCTGTTACCTCAGCAGCCATCGCCTGCCCCATTCCCGCGAACAGCAGAATCATCAAGCTTATCCATTTGATCATTTTCCGTGGTTTCATGAAATCTCCTTTGTGTATTGTGTTGTGGACAATATCGTCCCACTCCCCTTGATAACAAAAACAGGCGTCAGGCCTGAATAACGGGTTTGGCGGAGTAGCCTGCAAACCGCTGCTGATATTCTTTTGGCCGCAGTCCTGTCAGCTTGACAAATATTTTTCTGAAAAAGGGAATATCCTCATACCCGACTTGATACGTGATTTCGTTGAATGTCCGGCTGCCTTCCTCCAAAAGGCTTTTAGCGGTTTCCACCCTTAATTGCTGCAGATAGCCCAGAGGGGTCACGCCCGTGGCCTGTTTGAACCGACGCTCCAATGAACGGCGACTCATCCGAAAATTTCCTGCCAGTTGGTCGTAATCAATGGATTGCGTGTAATGCTGTTCTATCCACTCCTGTGCCTTAATGATGAGCGTATCGCCGTGGTCCTTGGGAAAAAGAAAAGAGATGTAAGGCGTCTGCGTTTCCCGTCCCAAATCCAGGATCATGGTCTTGGCGGACTGTACAGCGGTTTGCCGGCCACAAAACTTTTCAATCAGGTAAAGGGATAAATCCATCCCTGCATTCACTCCCGCCGAACAATAGAGGCGACCCTGGTCGATGAACATCTGGTCCTGTTTTAAATTCACCCGGGGATATTTCCGGCGGAACATTTCTGTAAACCCCCAGTGAAGGGTTGCTGATTTTCCGTCCAGCAAACCGGTCTCCGCCAGTAAAAACACTCCCGTGCAGATACTGGCCACATGAGCACCCTGGTCGTATTGCCGGCGGATCCAGGGAACCAGCTCAGGGCCTGTTTGAAGAATCTGTTCGATATAAGTGGCCGATGCAATAACAATCAAATCTGTTTTATGAATGGTCTCAATACTGCAATGGGGCTGAATCCGGACTTTGTTCAGGCATTGGATGGGTTGCCCGTCTGCCGAGGCAATGGAGACGTCAAAAAACGGCGTTTGAGGGGATTTGCTCACCCGATTCCAGAGCCTTCCCGCCTGGTTCAGGATATCCATGGGACCGAAAATGGTGGTTGCCATGGAGTTATAAAGCCCCAGGATGGTTACATTTATCATAATTCCACCATGTTGAGAGTATCACTTTTGGTCTGAATGAATCGATGAATGTCGATATCACCCATTATAATGCCGTTTATGCCTCTTTTGTTCCAAAATTGCAACAGCTATAATTTATTCCAGGATTGCACAACCAGCGATAACCCGATTAATTCATTTAACGAAAGGAGACGGCATATGGCAGATGAACAAATTAAGGCGGCATTGGCCCCCTGCGGTCTGAGCTGTGAAAAATGTTTTGCCCATGTGGATGGAGATATCCGCAGGGCCAGTCTGGAACTTAAAGAAAAACTGGGAAATTTCGAGGCTTATGCCAGACGATTTGAAACCATGCTGGGTGACTCGATTTTTAAAAACTATCCTGATTTCAAGGAAATGCTGGATTACTTTGCTTCGGAAAACTGCAAGGGATGCCGCAGCGAGGAGTGCAAGCTGTTCAAGGACTGTGGGGTACGCAAATGCCACCAGGAAAAACAGCTTGATTTCTGCTATCAGTGTGACGAATTTCCCTGCAGCAGAACCCACTTTGACGAAAGCCTATATCATGTATGGGTGACACTCAATGAAAAAATCAGAAAAACGGGTATAGAGCAGTATTATGAAAAGACCAAAATCCGCCCCAGGTATGTCTGAAAGACAACCCATGAAAAATCCGGCAAAACCCGGGAAATAATGCTGCCGGCGCCAATGATCCCTCCGGCCCGGATCCCGGACATGGCCGGGGGCGGGGGGGACACTGACTCTATTTTGCGCGCCGATCATAGAAGCCTTTCTCGAAGGTCATCACGACCGTCAGGCCGGCCCCCTGGATGATCTGTACCACCAGAGGTTGTCCGGTATCATCGTCTTTTCCCAGCATGCGAAAAGTTTCGCCCTTTTCTTCGGTAAGCGTAAAGCCGTCTTGCTGCAACCTTTCGACAGCCTGTCTGGCCATCTCTCCCTGAAAAATAAAAGACTGGCCCGCAAGGCACTTGTCATCTCCATAGATACAGCCGGTCCCCATCATCGGACTCAAATCATTTGACTTGTATATATCCACCTCCAGGCCGTCTTTGAGTTCCCCCACTTCATCGGGCTTTCCAAGGAGTAAAAGAACTGTCGACCTGGGCATCGAAACGGCCACGCGATCCAGGGAGGGCAAATCGAAAGCCGCACATGAACCGTATAACGCCGCAACCATAATCATGCATAGAATCATTGCAGGCATTCTTCTCACAATTGAATCCCTGATGTCATCCCGAGTTTGCCGATGTTTCGGATTCTCGTATAAAAAGCATTCCGCATATGCATCCAAATCAGCACCTCACTTAAACAGCACGTCGAGTATTTGGAGTAGTCCAGCCGGGTTGACGCTGACCCCAACCGAAGTGCCGGATTTTTCCGTAATCCGGGTCCCATCCGTTTCGACATATGATTTTGAGGAAGAGGAAGTCTCCCAGGTCTTTTGCATCGGATTTGCCTGGGTGGCCATGGCCGCGGCACCGGCGATGACCCCGGCTTTCACCACATCTTTTGCCGCCGGACCGGTGGCAGCAGGTAGCGCACCGGGATCACCCCCGGAAGCTCGGGGCGAAACCCCCTCCATAATTTGCCCATCTGTCGAAGCATTGGGAGCATCTCCCGTCGGACCCTGAAGTGGCGTAAGAGAGACCTGAACGACCGAAGGAACGAGGATATAGGCTTCGCCCGACTCTTCCTGGTTGGAAATGGCATTAAAACCGCTGTTGATGCCCATTCCAGTGTTTTTGAAGAAAAGCGCTGAATTAACCCCCGTTTGAACCGCTTTCATGAGGACTTTCTCAGACTGGTATTGTCTTCTGATAGGCACATCGACCTGGTGATAATCGTCTTTGACAAGGGTGAGAAGGTGGTCGCGGTTTCGTTCGAGAGAAACCATGCCGGGAGTCTGCCCCATCATCTGTCCATCCGCATAAATCGTTGATCCGAGCGGATTGGTTGAAACCGGAATGTCCTGCTTGAGGACCGCAACGCTGCACCCGAAATCGATAAAGGCGATAAACAACAAAAGAATACCAAGTCTTACTCTTGCCATCTTAATCTCCCATACCCAACTCTGGCTTGCTTCTGATTATTTTTGCGGGAATCCCTGAAGGCGGCACCGGCCGGAAGAGGATATCCGCAAGCGTCACACCACCAGATGGAAGGAAACATCTTTTTTGAGTCACGCCTATCATAAGGTCCTTGTCCCTATCAACCACGCATCGATTGACGCAGCTATTCCGAGACCATGGCCATGGCTTTCCGGCCGCCCCCAACATTTTGTCTAAGGCAAGACGAGAAGTTTGTAGGGCGGATTGGTGGAAAGATCGGAATATACAAACGCGACGGCTTGCTCAACGTTTGGGACAGCAAGTGCAAATTTTTCTATATCACGCACCCACTTCCTGTCCTGGACACATCCTTCGATGAATATTATCCGGCCTTGAACGGTTACCCACAGGGTTGAGTTCTTGAAAGGACTTCGTTCAGCCCATGCCGACTTGAAGTCTTCGGCGATATCCTGGTCGTATTCATAGGCGTTGGGCCGTTTGCATTTGCCGGCGAGCCAGCATGTCGTTCCCCTCTCCGCCCGATGGTGGGCCTGAGTTTGCTTTTCGGCAAATGTAATGAACGGCCCGGCTGGAACCGGGCAGTTTGGTATGGCATTGGAGATCTGGAAGAAAGGATCGTTGAACCAGTTACGAAGCTCCGGTCCGTCCTGGGCGCGGCTAACGATAGCCGGTGAGATCGCGCAGATCAGAATCGGCAAGAGACTTGCTCGAGTAACCCTCAAAATTTGGTGGCAAATTCTTTCTTCAGAAATTCCGCGCTTTCTCACATGCCTTCTCCTTACCCTTGCGCCGTATTGTCGCATAAACTTATATATTTATGAGCGTCCCCTCAGATCGACCCCCGATCAATACCCCGAAGGATCATAAGTCGGGTTGCCTTTGGCATCCGTGCCCGGCGGAATGAGCTCTGTCTGGTCAATCTGGGCAGTCGGGTCCATATTTCCCTGATCATCGTGATACTTGGGTTCGGCAAGTTTATCAGAGAGTTGGGCCAACGGGTACCACGCATAATCGTTGACAACTGCTTTTCGCTTTATAACTTTGTTTGCCGTAACGGTCAGGACCATCAGATCCGCCGCGATCGTGACATCGCCGTTCGGGTAATGGTTGCGGATGCTGTCAAAAGCGGATCTGATCGTATCATCGGTTGCCTGAAAATGGGTAGCCACGGCAAGTTTGGGGGGCGGTTGAATCTGGCTGAGAATATACCCGAGAGCGCCTTGCGGCGTATGTGAACTGGCCTGGACGGCATTTGCGACCGTCAGAGCCGACTGAAAATTCGGATCGGAGTATGCCTCGGAAGGGGTTCGATACCCGAGATTTTTGGCTGCCCAGACTTCAGCCGGCACGACCATCTCATGAATCAGAACGTTTACCCCGCTTGCCTGGTTGATCATTTCGTAGCTGGGTCTCGAATCACCGGAGAAAATCATCGACATGCCCTTCCACTCCAGCTTGTAGCCTATGGAGCCCTTCCGGGCATGTATCATGGGAAAATGCGTAATTTTTACGCCTGTGGCGGCGTTATAATATGCGATATTATTATCCTTATCGCCATTTTTCGTCCAGTCCAGTTGGATCGGTACGACAGAATAACCGCCGACGCCGTAGCCGTCCGCGTTGGTGGGATCAGGGGGGCCGATGGTCGGAACAATTGGCAGCGGATTTACCGGAAGGCCCCAATCCGCCTTTGTGGGCGGATCATAATTCTGATAGCTGGTTGAGAGGAAACTGAAACTCTCGGTATGCCATCGCAGCATGTCCCTGAATTTCTGGCAGAACACGTTAAGGCCGTCGTCATTATATACATGGGAGTCAATGGGGTCCGTCAGTCCGGAAGGGCCGGGTCCCCAAATATACAGGGGCGTCTTGCGGTCCTGCGCAGGACCGAATAAGTAAATATGCGTCAGATCGCTCATGTGATCCCCATGGAGATGCGTCAGAAATATCTTGTCCATCTTTCTCATGGGAATGCCCAGGGCATTATACTTGGCCACGACGCCACTGCCGCAGTCGAATATGAACTGATCCAGGGCTTCTCCGTTTTTCCCGCCGCCGACTTCGACAAAAATACTGTTACATTCCTGTGCCAGCCGAGGAAGGAAAGAAGTCCCGACAAAGGTGATCCGCATTTCAATAGGACTCAGCGTCTCCTTTCCGGGGTAAAACGGCGGCAAACTATCGATGAGGTCATTCCTTTTTGTGGGATCAAGCGGCTGCGCCTTGCAGTCGCCGGCAACGGCGGTGTTTCCCATTGCCAATCCTCCCAGGGTCAGCCCCGAGAGCTTCAACACGTCTCTTCTTGTGATTCCCTTTCCCATGGCATTTCTCCTTGTATCGCTGAAAGAATAAGAAGTTAAGTGACAAGAAATCGCATATTGAACGCAATATCACTCCGAAACGATGATCAAGGCCAATAAAACGCGTCAATGCTTTCCGCGATCAATAAAGCATAGTTCTCTTTAACTGTCTCGGGCGAAGAATGCTTTCTGCCGCAATCTGTCATCAGACGACCCAAACAGTAAATATTTTCCCTCCATAAACGACTTCATGACCGACCCGGCCCATGAAAAACGCCTCAACTTTTGAAAGGCCCCTTCGCCCGACAGCAATCGTGCCGAATCCGCCCTTTTCAGCTTCCTTGACAATGGCATCGGACCGGCTGCGCACACCGGAAATTATTTTTTCAGATATTTTTTCAGATTCAAACCCGGATGTCACCAGCCTGTGTTTTACATCCTGAAACAGACGTGCCACTTTTAATTTAAAAGCTTCAAGACAGGTATCAGACATATCCACTTCAGGAAGCTCCGGCCTGCAAACTTCGGAAAGATCGAAATGGATAGCCCCCAGACCTGGAATTGCATGAAATATACAGACCTCATACCCATGGCCACCTAACAATGAGGCGACAAATTCAACCGCTTTCATCGAAGCCGGTGAAGCATCCACGGCCAATAAAATTTTCTTGACGGCAGGAGCCTGCCCTACGATTAGAATCGGGATAAATGTTAACGCTTGCAGCAGCTTGACAGCAACGCTGCCCAGTATGATATTTTTCAGCGCACCCATTCCCCGCCTTCTCAGGACGACTGCGGTGTAACCTTTTCTTGCTTCTTCGATGATGTCCCGGGCGACCCCTTTTTCCAGGCGATGAAATTTGATTTCAATGGATTGTTCCGAAAATCCGCCTGAGATCAAAATGTTTTTCGCCTGCTCCAGGCACGCCCGGATTTTTCCTTTCTCCTGCGTTTCCCGGTTTTTCAATTGATCTGCGACGGTTATGCAAGTGGGTTCTTGCTCCAATTCCCGATATTCTTCCTGTATGCCACTGTAGACATGAAATAGCACAATCCGGGTATTTTCATCAACGGGCATAAAATCCTTTACATAATTAACCGTTTGTATGGTTCGTTCGGAACCGTCAACCAATATCAGCATTTTTTTTTGT
The DNA here is from genome assembly GCA_016219185.1 of Deltaproteobacteria bacterium. Taxonomy (GTDB): domain Bacteria; phylum Desulfobacterota; class Desulfobacteria; order Desulfobacterales; family Desulfatirhabdiaceae; genus RAAP-1. Next base: position 5,877 of record JACRBZ010000084.1, on the reverse strand, counting down.
ATTGCCATACTTCCTCCTCCGCAATTAGATCGGCAAAGCCGCTGCCCATGCGCGTCATCACAACCCTTTTACACTGAAATGAACAGAGTGCATCCTGATAGAAACTATTCACCGCCTCCGCCCAATACCGCGTAAAGCCGCACCTGGTTGACAAGTCTTGCCAGACGGAGCGTGACAAGTCCCTGTCTGGCCGAATACAGGGAACGCTGAGCATCGAGGACACTCAGGTAGCTGTCGATGCCCTTTTGGTATCGCACCTCTGATCGGCTGTAAATAATTTCGACGGCATTCACCAGAGACTGCTGGGCTGAAAGCTGCTCACCCACGGTCCCATTAACGGCCAGTGCATCGGCAACTTCCCTGAAAGCCACCTGAATAGCCTTTTGATACGAGGTTAGCGCAATTTCACTTTCGATCCGGGCCGCATCATAGGCCGACCAGAGCCTGGCATCGAATATGGGAGTGACAATCTGCGGTGCAAAACTCCATGTTCCGGATCCGGATCCGAAAAGTCCGCCCAGGTTGCTACTGGCGGTTCCACCAGTCGTGGTCAGGGAAATACGGGGAAAAAGCGCTGCGCGGGCAGCCCCGATGTTGGCATTGGCACCCTTGAGCCGGTGTTCCGCAGCCAGGATGTCGGGCCGGTTCAACAAAATTTCGGATGAGATTCCGGAAGAAACGGCCTCCGGCCCCTGAATATCAGACAGATTCGCCGATAGCACGTCAGCCGGTGCAGGCGACCCCAGAAGCAGATTCAGCGCGTTTTCATCCAGGGCGATCTGCTGGGTGAACCGTGCGATGTCGCCCCTGGCCGTATCCACCTGGGTTTGCGAGCGTTTCACGTCCACTTCGTTGGCAAGTCCGACCTGATACCGACGGTTGATGATCCGGTAAACGTCTTGCTGAGTCTGCATGGTGGTCGTGGCCAGATCCAAGTTTTCACGGTCTGCCGCCAGATTCAGATACGCACCGGCGGTTGCCGCGATGAGCAAAATCTGTGCGCTGCGTCTGGCTTCATCTGTTGCCAGGTAGTTTTCCAGGGCGCTGTCTTTCAGGCTGCGGATGCGGCCGAAAAAGTCGATCTCCCAGGAAGCGACGCCGAGATTGACACTGTATTGATCCTGGGTTGTGGCTGATCCGGACGACGACAGGTCGGCGGGAATCCGTTGGCTGTTCATGACACCCGACGCATTGAACGATGGGAAGAGCTCGGCTTTCTGAATGCCATAGAGTGCGGCTGCTTTTTCCACGTTCAAAAGAGCAAGCCTCAGATCCTGGTTATTGTTCAGAGCCGTCTCGATAATCTGTTGCAGTTTCGGGTCGGTGAAAAACGCCTGCCGGCTCAGTTTCCATGCGGCCCGTGCTTCGGCTGTAGTCTGCGAATTTTTGTAAGCCGGGCCTTGCGGCCATTCCGGCGGAATCGGCGCAGAGGGCTGCGTGTAGTTGGGGGCCAGGGAACAGCCACTCATGAAAATCAGCGCTGCAAATGAAAGTACGATTTGCTTTCTCATATTACCTCACCTCCTGGGGGGTGGTGGAGACAAGAGCGTATTCAGAGGGCTGCCCTATTCGTTTCTTTTTGAATATCTTGGATACAAGGACAAAGAAAAGTGGGATAAAAATCAGATCGATGAATGTGGCGGAGAGCATCCCCCCACAAACGGCGGTACCGATGGCGTTCATGGCGCCGGCACCGGCGCCGGAGGCGATGGCCAGCGGCAGGACCCCGAAAAAGAAAGCCAGGGAGGTCATGATGACAGGGCGGAATCGTGTTTTCACGGCGCCGAGGGTTGCATCGATAAGGCTGTCACCATGTCTCAGCCGTTCTTTGATAAACTGAATGATCAAAATGGCGTTTTTTGTCGAAAGGCCAAGGGTGGTGAGAAATCCGATCTGAAAGTAGACATCGTTGGGCAGTCCCCGCAATGAAGTGGCCAGGATCGCGCCCAATACCCCCAGCGGCAGCATCAACAGATTGACAAAGGGGATGGTCCAGCTTTCATACAGGGCGGCCACGCAAAGAAAGATGACGAAAATGGAAAAGGCGTACAGAACAGGCCCCTGAGCCGTTGCCATCCGCTGTTGATAAGACAGTCCGGTCCAGTCAAAGCCGATCCCCTGGGGCAGTTTTGCCGCAATCTCTTCCATGGCGGCCATGGCCTCGCCGGTACTGTGACCCGGCGTCGGTTCGCCCCAGATGTTGATGGACGAAAAGGCGTTGTAACGTTCCAGCTTGGGAGAACCCTGAGCCCATTTGCAGGAGGCAAAGGACGAAAAGGGGACCATCTTGCCCACGCTGTTGCGCACATAGAGTTTTTCCAGATCCTTTGGCAGCATGCGATAGGGGGCATCCGCCTGGGCAAAGACTTTTTTGACCCGACCGGCCTGGATAAAGTCGTTGACATAGGCACTGCCAAAGGCCGCTGAAATGGTGTTGTGAATGGAATTGATGGAAATCCCCAGGGCCCCGGCCTTCTCCCAATCCACGTCGATGTGGTATTCGGATACATCTTCCATGCCGTTGGGGCGGACCCTGACCAGTCGGTAATCCTTCATGGCCATGCCGAGGAGCTGATTGCGGGCCGCCATGAGTTTTTCGTGGCCCAGACCACCACGGTCCAGCAACTGAAAATCAAACCCGATGGCCTGTCCCAGTTCGATGACCGGGGGTGGCGGGAAGGCGAAGACCATGGCGCCTTTTATCTGTGAAAATGCCCCCATGGCCCTGCCAGCGATGGCCTTGACCTTCAGGTCCGGCCGCTGGCGCAGCTTCCAGTCTTTGAGCTTGACAAATCCCAGGGCCATGTTCTGTCCCTGGCCCCCAAAACTGACCCCGGCAATCGACATAACTGAATCTACCCCGTCTTTCTCATGCTCCAGAAAATAGTCTCTTGCCTTGTTTATGACTTGTTCCGTCTGCTCCAGGGTGGAACCCGACGGCAGCATGGCCTGGACCAGCAGGATGCCCTGGTCCTCATCCGGGATATAGGAGGTGGGCATTCGGTGGAAGAGGAATCCCGCCGCCGCCACAATCAAAAGATACATGATCATGTATCGCGCTGTTCTTGAAAAAGATCGGCCGACGATCCCCACATAGATGTCTCGGGTCCGGGCAAAAGTCCGATCAAACCATCGAAAAAAAGGGCGCAGGAAAAAGACCGCTTTGTCCGCCGATTCATGCCCGGCTGTTATGGGCTTCAGAAATGTTGCACAGAGGACCGGGGTCAGAATCAGGGCCACGAGTACCGAAAGAAGCATGGAAGCGATGATGGTCACGGAAAACTGGCGGTAGAGAACCCCGGTGGAGCCCTGAAAAAAGGCCATGGGACCGAAGACCGCCGAGAGCACCAGACCGATGCCGATCAGGGCGCTGGTGATCTCGCCCATTGACTTGGCCGTGGCTTCCCGGGGCGAAAGCCCCTCCTCGGACATGATCCGCTCCACGTTCTCAACCACCACGATGGCGTCATCCACCAGGAGCCCGATGGCCAGCACCATGGCGAACATGGTCAGCATGTTGATGGAAAAACCGAAAAAACTCAGGGCGGCAAAGGTCCCGAGCAGCACCACCGGCACGGCGATGGTGGGAATCAGGGTGGCCCGGATATTACCCATGAAAAGGTACATGATGACGAATACCAAAAGGATCGCCTCAAAAAGGGTCTTGGCCACTTCCTCGATGGCAACCTTGGTAAATGGCGTGGTATCGTAGGGATAAATCACCTTCATGCCGGCAGGGAAATAGCGGCTCATCTCTTCCAGTTTCTGTCTGACGTTATTTGCCGTATCCAGGGCATTTGCGCCGGCGGCCTGGCGAATGGCCATGGCTGCGGCGGGTTTGCCGTTGTAGTGGGCCACGATATCGGAGCGCTCGGTTCCCAGTTCCGTCCGTCCGATGTCCTTGATCCGGATCACCGAACCGTCCGGATTGGTACGGATGGGGATGGCGGCGAATTCCTCCGGGGTCTGGAGCAGATGCTGAACAATGATGGCTGCGTTCAAACGCTGGCCTTCCACGGCCGGCGCCCCGCCGAACTGACCGGCGGAGACCTCGACGTTGTAGGCCTTGAGTACCAGAATCACATCATCCATGGTCAGGTGGTAGCTGGTCAGCTTATCGGGGTTTATCCAGACCCGCATGCCATATTGGGTGCCGAAATTCTCCACTTCGCCGACCCCCCTAACCCGGGACAGGATCTTTTCCAGATTCGACTGGGCGTAGTCCCGCAGATCGTCGCCGCTCATGCTGCCGTCTTCCGAAATCAGCCCGACGATGATCAGGTAGTTTCGGGTGGATTTGCTGACTTTGACGCCGGAGCGCTGCACCACATCGGGAAGGCTGGCCATGGCAAGCTGCAGCTTGTTCTGTACCTTGGACCAGGCGATATCCGGATCCGTCCCCGGCGCGAAAGTCATCTCGACGCGGGCTGCGCCGGACGAAGAACTGGTGCCGGACAGATAGAGCATATCGTCCAGACCGGTCATCTTCTGCTCAATGATCTGGGTCACGGTGTTTTCCACCGTCTCCGCCGAGGCCCCCGGGAAAAAGGCATCGATGGCGATGGCCGGCGGGGCGATGGGGGGATACTGAGCAATGGGCATTTTGTAGATGGCCAGCCCGCCGGCCGTCATGATGATGATAGCAATGACCCAGGCAAAAACCGGGCGGGCAAGAAAAAATTTCGAAAGCATCAGACGCCTCCTTTACTTCGCTTTTGAGACTGGGCGTCCGAGCCGGCCGGGGATTTAGGGTCGGCTTGCGGCTCTTTAAAGGGGGAAGACTTCACCATCGTGCCGGGCCGAAGCATCATCAATCCCTCGACGATCACCGAATCCCCGGGAGCCAGGCCGGCCGATACCAGCCATTTGTCGCCGATGGCCCGGTCAAGGGTGAGCGGGCGGAAAGCGGCCTTGCTTTCAGCATCCACGATCAGCGCAAAGGGATTCCCCTTGGAATCGCGGGAAACCCCCTGTTGCGGAACAAGAATCGCCTGTTCATTGACACCTTCTTTGATCACCGTCTGGACGAACATGCCCGGCAGAAGAATGTTTTCCGGATTGGGGAAAACAACCCGCAGAATAACGGATCCGGTGGTCGGGTCCACGGTGACATCGCTAAATTGTAAGGTGCCTTCCAGGGAATAGGGGGCCCCGTCTTCCTGGATGAGCTTGACCTTATCCAGACCTGCTCCGTTCTTCTTGAGACGGCCGTCCTTCAGGCGGCGCTTCAAGCCCAACAGATCGGTGGTGGATTGGGGCACATCCACGTAAATGGGGTCCAGTTGCTGGATGGTGGCCAGAGCCGCGGGCTGATACGCTATCACGATGGCACCGTCCGTGACATTGGATATACCGATGCGCCCTGAGATCGGGGCCTTCACCGCCGTGTATCCCAGATTGATTTGCGCAGTAGCCACGGTCGCCTTCCAGTAAGCCACATCGGCCTCGGCCTGTTTCAGGGCTGCGAACGCATCATCGTAATCCTGCTGACTGACGGCGTTGTCGGCCAAGAGTTCGTGAAACCGCTGCGCCCGCAACCGAATGGAGGGCACATTGGCCTCGGCCCTGCCAAGGGCTGCCTTGGCGTTTTCCAAAGCCGACTGAAAAGGAGCCGGATCGATTTGATAGAGTACTTGATTCGCCTTGACCTCCTGACCTTCCGCAAACAGGCGTTTTAAAATGAGGCCATTAACCTGGGGGCGGATTTCCGCAATGCGGTAAGCGGAGGTGCGGCCAGGCAATTCCGTGGTCAGCGTGATTTTCTGGGTCGTTACCGATGTCACGGCCACTTCCGGAACGGGGGCAAGCGTTTGAACCGGTTTGCGGTCACAGCCGGCCAGCCCATAACAGGCCAGCAATAAAAACAGACCCACCCAT
>JACRBZ010000083.1 GCA_016219185.1 Deltaproteobacteria bacterium | reverse complement strand
TTGAAGCCCGCATCCACGTATTTGCCGGGGTCTCCCCCGAACATTTTCCGGAGCTTTTCCGCTCCGGCCTCATTGAAGCACAATAGTCGCATATCATGAAAATGCGCAAACATGACCCTGTTCTGGATTTCAACTGAGGTACAGATTGTACCCCAGTTGAAATCCTTGCACCGGACGGCAAAAGGCGAAAAACGGACTGTGCCAACAGCGAAGGCGTTGTTCGTATTATTCAATCAATGCGAAGGAATATTCGGATGACTGGATTGAAAAACAGATACGGGGTATCGCAAATCGGGCAGAACTGACCGATGAATGGAAAAATCGGGGTGTAAAGGGTGTGCCGGAATATACAATCCTGGCAGCGGAAAATCCCATGGCTGAATTTGGCATGACACCAAGTGAATGTTCCCCACACTCTTGGGGGATGAAAACGATCTAACATGCTGATTCGCTCGTGCATTCCGTACCTGCCCGGTTTTCTCCGGGAATCAGAATACCTTCTCTTCCAAGATACGAAAGGATTTGCGCCGTGATCTCGTGGGGTGGATATTCAGCCGTCTTAACAACGAGTTCCGGATTGAGCGGAGGCTCATACGGATCATTGATCCCGGTAAAGCCCTTTATTTCGCCGGTGCGTGCTTTCTTATAAAGGCCTTTTGGATCTCGTTTTTCACAAATCTCTATCGGAGTGTCAACATATACTTCCACAAAGCAAAGTCCCGCATCATCGTGCACTTTTCTTGCAAGGTCGCGGTCCCGGCGGTAGGGAGAAATAAAGCTGGCCATGGTTATCACGCCCCCATCCGCAAAAAGTTTGGCGACTTCGCCGATGCGCCTGATGTTTTCTTCCCGATCTTCCGCCGAAAATCCCAAATTTTTATTCAGCCCATGGCGTACATTGTCACCGTCGAGGGCATACGACAGGTATCCAAGGCGGATAAGTTCATGTTCGAGGGTAAAAGCCGTTGTACTTTTCCCGGATGAAGGAAGCCCCGTAAACCAGATTGTACAGCCCTTCTGCCTGAGAAGTCGTTCACGGTCTTTTCGATCAACATGCGTGCTGTGCCAGGTGATATTGGTCGCTTTTATTGTCGTCATCCTATCCTCCTAACTCATTTATTTTTTAAGATAATTGGCATTCTCTTTTGACGCACGGGCCTCGAAATCGGCAAAATCCCTTTCCAGATCCCATTGAAGACGGGCCTTGCCATTCTCGTCAAGAAACCGGCGGCAAGTGCCTGAAATGCGATTCGCCGCCGGTTTATCCCTGGCGCAGGCGGAAACGGCATGGGTATAGTTACGGTCTTTCCAGAGGCCGGCGCCCTCTATAAAAGCATATTCCAGGCTGTTACGGGCCATGCGCTTAAGCTGAAGATAGCCCAACCCCTGATCAAGAACGGCCCGCTGGTATTCCCGCGTCATCTCCGAACGGGCCACCCCTTCATCGTCCGTGGCCAGGGCAACGGGAACGCCATAGCGGATATAGGTATTCAGGGGATGTTCCTTGCCCCTGACACCGAGTATCACATCGTTACTGGTCAGCAGGATTTCCACGAGAATCCGGCGCCGGGCCATCTCCCGCAAAAGATCGAAACACCCCTCCTCATGAAGGATATCCACCCCGTGACCTATCCGGTCGGCATGGGCTTCCCTGACCGAATCCCGAACATGAAAACGGAGTCCTTCCGGCGGTGTCAGCCCGGGAGCAAGCTCCCCCCCGTGAAGGGTCAGTTTCGCCCGCGGATAAAGGGTATGAAAGTAATCCAGCATCCTCATGTGGAGGGAAAAATCCGCCATGGGAATATCGGCGTCTTCCGGCATGACGAGATTCAAGCCCACAAAACGCGGGTCAGCGGCAACCAGTTCGAATCCGGCGAATATTTGAGCAAAGACGATCTCCCGCGGCAGCCCCCTCAGCACCTGATAAAGATAGCGGATGGCGACGCCGCACCCCGGATCGGACTTCTCCCCGCCGCATTTAAGCTGCTGTTTCAATACCGTCTCGGCCTGATCCATTTCATTTTTCACCGCCGCCAGGATATCCTTCATCCCCTGGGCCAGGAGCTTTGATCTCATCCGGTCGAAATCATCATCCCATCCCGTTCGGACCGCAAGGTCTCCGATACTGTCGCCTTCTGGCGTGATCATCAGCTCCAGATAACCGACCCGGCCTGCCGCGGCCCGGCCTGCCACTTCGGCCAGCATGTCCCCGCGCCGCTTTTTCGTGGCAATGTCGAATTTTTCAAATGTATCGAAAAAATGGTCGTGACCGTTTTGGCCTGAATACTGCCAGTTGCGCATGGACCAGGCATCGATTATCGATCGGTAAAGGATGGAATCTTTAAAGGCCTGTTTTGCCTCCGGACGACCGGCAAGCGCATCACAGGGCATAGGCGAGGCCTGAAACGTCTTTTGATCAATGCACAATCCATCTTCCGCGGCCCAGCGGATAATGGACTCGGCATAAACGGCTCCGGAAAGATGGCTGTGGAGATCACCGCCCTTGGGCATCCGCCTCAGGAAGGCGTAAAGGAGCCCGGGTTGATCCCGAAGGGATTCCAGGAAAAGGGCCGTCTTTTGCTCCGCGGATCTGTTTGCGTGGTCATTTGCCAGGACCGGCAGGTCCACGGCAATCATTGCCAAAAGCAAAAAAATAATCAGGGAAAACCATTTCGACAACTTTAACCCATAACGATGATTCATGGTATTTTCCTCTACAGAGAAAAGGTTTTGATTATCCATCCACTTTCTTCGTTTACCGCGCCCGCAAAAAAAACGCAATCTGTCTTGGCTGCGGTGATATCGAATATCCAGATTTGTCTTGACAACGGGGACGCCCTCAATTTATTGCTTACTCCGTCTGCCTACAAAACAAAGTTGCCAGCAGAAGAACACTTTTTCATCACATATTCTTGGCGAAAAGGAGATCGTTTATGCGTATTCGTATGATCGTAATCATCGTTGCGGCTTATCTGACCGGATTTGCCGGCATGGCCCTGGCCCAGACCGAAATAAACATTGCCATCGTCACCAGCCCGGACCTGGTGCACACCCGGGCCGCAGTTTGGTTCAAGGAAGAAGTCGACAAGGCACTTCCCGGCAAATACACGATAAACGTCCATCACTCGGCCGCACTGGGAAGCGAAACCCAGGCCCTGCAGCAGATCCAGGTTGGCGCCACCCAGATGTCCGTATGCACCACCGGCCCCATCGAGGCCTTCGTCCCTGAGATCAAGGCGCTGGAAATGCCCTTCCTGTTTCCTTCCTACGAGGATGCAGACAAGGCTCTGGACGGACCGATCGGCCAGGATTTTGCCAAGCGGTTTGAAAAAGCCGGTTTCGTCGCGCTCCATTTTCTGGACAACGGCTTTCGCAACGTCACAAACTCCAAACACGCCATCAAAACTCCGGAAGACGCCAAGGGTCTGAAAATTCGCACCATGGAGGCACCCACCCATCTGGCCATCTGGCGCGCAATCGGCGCCAACCCCACTCCCATGGCCTGGCCCATCTTTACCGCACTGCAGCAGGGAGTCATCGACGGACAGGAAAACCCGATCGCCGTGATCTATGCGTCCAAACTTAATGAAGCCGGACAAAAATACCTTTCCCTGACCCGGCATGTCTACTCGGCCCTGGTCTTTGTGGCCAACAAGTCCTTCATGGACAATCTGCCCCCAACCGACCGCAAGATCATCATGGATGCCGCAGCCACAGCCTCCCTTAAAGGCCGCGCCTTTATCCGTGATAATGAGGTCAAACAACTGGCGGAGCTAAAGGCCGCGGGTATGCAGATAGAAGAAAATCCCGACATCGAAGCCTTCCGGAAGGCAACCGCGCCCGTGATTGATTCTGTTACCGGAGACACGAAGAAAATTGTCGAAGACATCCGCAAGGTGGTGAAGTAACGTGCGGTGTTCACACCTATCTTGGAGAAAATACAGGTGAACATGATATCGCTGATGCAAAAGATCAGCTTGTGGGTCAATATTGCCGTTGAGAAACTTCTTCTTGTGATCGGCGGGAGCATCTGCATCATTCTTTTTAGCCAGGTGCTCTCCCGCTACCTCGGCGCTTCTCTGGGCTGGTCAGAGGAAGTGAGCCGCCATCTGCTGGTGGCCATCACCTTTCTCGGCGGAACAGCCGCCTATAAACGGATGAGTTTTATCGGGCTCAAGGGCATCGGGCACGGCCTGGGTCGATCTGTCCAGCAGGTTATCGTCGTCGCCCTGCAGGTGGCAACTCTTGGCTGCTTTTGCATCCTTGCCTGGTTTGGAACCGAATATACGATCAAGGCCTGGGAGCATACTTCATCCTCTTTGCAGATTCCCATGTCGATCCCCTTTGCCGTTATCCCCGTATCGGCGATGGTGTTTATCGTGCACGTGCTGTCAGACATGGCGACGACTTTTGAACGGAGAGCGCAATGACGGTCATTCTTCTTTTTGCGCTTCTTTTTCTGCTGATCGCACTGGGACTTCCGATCGCTTTGTCCATCGGTCTTCCGGCCATCGGCCTCATGCTGACCCCCGGCGTTTTTCCCGCGGGCGTCCAACTGTCGGCGCTGGGGCAGACCATCGTGCAACTGCTCTTTGCCGGAGTGGATTCTTTTGATCTTCTGGCAGTTCCTTTGTTCATGCTGGCGGGCGCCATCATGGAGACCGGGGGAATATCCCGGCAACTCATTGATTTTTCGGACAGCCTGGTGGGATGGGTCCCCGGCGGCCTGGCATGCGCCTGTATTGTCGCATCCATGTTTTTTGCCGGGATTTCCGGATCCGCGGCAGCGGACACCGCCGCCATTGGCGCGGTCGTGATTCCCGCGATGATCCGCCAGGGCTATCCACCGGCTTTTGCCGCGGCCGTGGTCGCGGCGGGCGGATCCATCGGCGTCATCATCCCGCCATCCATTCCCATGGTGATTTTCGGTTTTCTGACCAATGTGTCCATTGCCAAACTCTTTGCCGGAGGCATGATGGTTGGTGTTCTCTTCGGATGTTCCTTCATGGCGGTGTCGATATGGATATGCCTTCGCAAGGGTTACGGGCTCAGGCAGCGCTTTTCGCTACGACGGGTGTGGATGTCGCTGAAAGAAGCGGTATGGGCGCTTGGCGCTCCCGTAATCGTGCTCGGCGGGATTCTATCGGGTATCGTCACGGTTACCGAGGCTGCTGCCCTGGCTGTCTTTTACGCCCTTCTCGTGAGCATGGTCTTCAATCGTGAACTGAAGTGGAAGGACATGCCCGCGCTCATCGTCCGCTCCCAGATCACGGCTGCAACCATCCTCTTTATCATTGCCATGGCCAAGGTGTTTACCTGGCTGATCGCCATGAAGCAGACGACCCAGCTCGTGGGGGCAGCGGTTATCGCCCTGGGCCTGCCGCCCTGGGGGCTGCTGCTCCTGGTCATGGCAGGGCTCCTTGTTATCGGCTGCGTTATGGAAACCACGGCGGCACTGATACTTTTGGTTCCCGTCCTGGCCGCACTGACGCCTCAGATGGGAGTCGATCCGGTTCAATTCGGAGTTCTCATGGTCGTTAATCTGGCCATCGGCATGCTGACCCCGCCCGTGGGGATCTGCCTGTTTGTGAGCTGCGGAATCTCCGGGGCATCGCTGGGGGAAGTGGGCCGCGCCGTCATGCCGCTGGTTGCCGCAGCCATGGCAGCGCTTTTGATCGCCTGTTTCTGGCCGCCCATGACCCTGTGGCTGCCCGCGTTGATCTATCGCTGATGTAACAACCCGTTTTGTTCAGCACAGACGTCCGGGTTGACAAAAACAAGACTCACGCCGGAGTCAATTTCCTTGATTCGGGCGGATCTTCAAGTAATTGCACTCCCCCTGGCACCATTTTCAGCGGGGGAGTGTGCCTTAAACCAATGACATTGTCACCAGATTTATCACAAAAATGAGGGACAAGAAAAAAATGGACACGTTTACTCCCAGGCATGTAGCCGAACTGTCAGCCTTTGTCACTTCGGACCGGTTCTCCACCGGGCAGTCCAACCGTGAGCTTCACCGCCACGATATATCCTTCCATCTGGGAACGCTTCCCGCCGGAATCATATGGCCGCTCACAACCGATGAGGTCTCCCGCATTTTGTCGTGGGCATACGATAACGATGTCCCTGTCACCCCCTGGGGGGCCGGCACCAGCACCGAGGGCAACCCCGTACCCACCCGGGGCGGACTCGTGGTGGATCTGACCCTCATGAACCGCATCTTGGATATCCGTCCCCAGGACCTTCAGGCCGATGTGGAACCCGGTGTCCTCCGAAAAGAGCTGAACCGGCAGGCCGGCAAGCATGGGCTCTTTTTCCCGCCGGATCCGGGGGCCGATGCCACCATCGGCGGCATGATCGCCAACAACGCATCCGGGGTCCAGACCGTCAAATACGGGGCTACCAGGGATTATGTCATGCGACTGACGGTCGTGCTTCCCAAAGGCGGAATCATCCATACGGGCTGTAAGGCGCCCAAATCCTCATCCGGCTATGACCTGACACGTCTCTTTGTGGGATCAGAGGGAACCCTGGGAATCGTCACCGAGGCAACGCTTCGCCTGACCGGTATTCCCAGTCATTTTCTGGCCGCTACCATCCGTTTCAAGGATCTGGAAAGCGCCTCCAGGGCCGTGGCCCTCATGATCGGATCGGGCCTGGGTCCTGCGGCCCTTGAACTGCTGCCGCCCGGGCTGATCCGGTTGATGAACCGGGAAAAGCATCTCGGCCTTCCAGAAGAGCCTTCCCTGTTCTGCGAATTTCACGGAATCAGCAAAAATGTTCTCCAGGAAACAGCCGATCTGGCAAAAGAAGTATGTGAGGACTGCGGCGCTGTCGGCTTTACCTTTGAAACCGAAGAGGGCGCTCGCAAAGATCTGTGGCGCGCCCGTCACGAGGCGTGGGAGACCATCCATCGCGCTCACCCGAAAAAACAGACCCTGATTGTGGATGCAGCGGTTCCGATTTCCCGCTATCCCGATATTGTCGTGTTTTCACAGAAGATCGTGGAGGAATATCGCGCTGTCGGCTATGTTTTCGGACATGCTGGCGATGGCAATCTGCACGTGGTGCTTGTGGGGGATCCTGCGGATACCGCGGAATGGTCAAAACTTGAAGCCATTAACCATGCCATTGTGGAAAAGGCCGTTCAAGTGGGAGGAACCTGCACGGGTGAACATGGAGTGGGTATCGGCAAGCGCAAGTTCATGCAGCTCGAACATGGGGAAAGCTATCATCTCATGCGTCAGATCAAGGAGACGATCGACCCCAAGTGGCTGATGAACCCGGATAAGATTTTTTAATCCATAACAACCCGGCCCATTAAAGGACCGGGTTGAAGGAGGCTGGAGTACGGAGATTAATTCTTCAAAAAGCTTTTCATGACTTTTCCGTCTTTGATGATGAAATGACGGGTGCTTTCCAGCATCGGGTCTTTTTCGAATTTTTTGTAAACATAATCTTTTTCACCGCCTTGCTGGTCGATGATTTTACTGGACTGGCCGTTTTGAGCCAACAGATGAAAATCGATGATTGCGCTGGGCTGGCCATATCGCGCCGTCAACTCCTGAACCGTCAAGGGATGCTGTTCGAAATAGGATTCGCTCCAGCAGTTCATGAAATCATCCGCCAGGCTGACTCCGGCCGACAGACAAATAACCCCGGCACAAATCATGATTGCCAAAATACCTTCTAAAATCATTTTTTTTCTCATTGTCCACTTCCTTTTTTTCTGAATGTTTCTTTTGATTAACTTCCGTTTAATTTTTGACTACGATGGATCCTTCATTGCCCATCTGTAGTTTCGTTGTCTTCAATTAATGCAACGCTTGTGCCAAATATTGGCACATTATTATTATATTTAATTATCAATTAGTTATTAGAACATGGCGTTTCATTGTGCTCCAAATGGCATTTCATATTGATATGTTTCGTTTCAAATTGTAATATCGGAGCATTCATCCTATTCAAAACACTTAAACCCCGAGGAGGTGAGATTGCGCGCCTGCGATCTTGAACGATTGGAACTTATCGGTATTGATCGATCCAGAGGATTGCCGCTGTTCGGCGATTACCGGATGGTGATGTTTGGCATGCCTTCTCTTGCCAGGCTTCAGAAAGATCTGATTCAAAGCCTGGGAATGGAGAAGGCTGCGGTTATTCTGTCCCGCTTCGGATATGATTCGGGGCTGGGAATGGCAACCACCATTTCCGAACTCTATGATTTTGATTCTTCGGAAGAATGGCTGAGGGCAGGCGCGGTGCTTCGCACAATGGCAGGCCTTGCGGTTGAAGAGATCATGGAAGTGTCAATCGATCCGGAGAATAAAACGCTGAAAATGACCGGCAGGTGGCGGGACTCCTTTGAATCGGTGAACTGGCTCTCCCAGTTTCAGCCACATGAAACCCCCATCTGCCATATTCTGGCAAGCCTTTCCAGCGGGTTTGCCAGCGCTGTGTTGGGAAGCGAGGTGCTGGTCAGGGAAATCTCCTGCAGGGCACAGGGACATGAATACTGCCAGTTTGAGGCCCGTCCCATGTCGGACTGGGGAATCAGCGCGGAAGACATTCAGCGGCGATTCGATATCAATCCCCTGGGAGAAGAACTCACCCAGTTGAATGCCGCGCTCAGGGAGGCCCGTGAAGACCTGCGCCGGCAAAATGCGGAAATTTCCCGCCTGCGCTTGCTGACCCGCCAGATTGAAACAGACGAAGAGATCATTTTTCGGAGCGAGGCCATGTCACGGGTGCTGACCCTGGCAAATAAAGTAGCCCCTACCCGGTCCAGTGTACTGATTCAGGGGGAAAGCGGCGTGGGCAAGGAAGTGATGGCAAGATTCATTCACCGCCGCTCGACGCACTCCCATGCCCCCTTTCTGGCAATCAACTGTGCGGCGCTGCCGCCGGGGCTGCTGGAATCCGAACTCTTCGGCTATGTCAAGGGCGCATTCACCGGAGCAGACAGCGACAAGAAAGGCCTGTTTGTGGAAGCTGGAGAGGGAACGCTTTTTCTGGATGAAGTCGCGGAGCTTTCTCCGGAGCTTCAGGCCAAGCTCCTGAGGGCGTTGCAAGAAAAGGAAGTAAGACCCGTGGGCGGCTTAACCGTTTCCCCGATTCGCGCGCGGATTGTTTCCGCCTCCAACCGGGACTTGAGGGAAATGATATCGCAGGGAAAATTCAGGGAAGATCTTTACTACCGATTGGCGGTTTTTCCCCTGTTTATCAGCCCCCTGCGGGACCGGCGCCAGGACATACTGATCCTGGCCAGGCATTTTTTATCCAATTTTACCAGGGACAGTCACGGATTCTCTCCGGCAGCCCTGCGATGCATGGAAGCCTATCACTGGCCCGGCAATGTCCGGGAACTATCCAACTGGGTCGAGTATGCCGTGATTCTGGCAGGCAGCGAGCTGATCCTGCCGGAACACCTGCCCCTTCACATGTCCACCCAGCCGCCCGACCCCCTGACGATTCTGGGAGCCGATCAGCCAACTCTTGAAGAACTCGAAAAACGCTACATCCGCATCGTTCTTCAGAGCACCGGAAACAGACGAAATGAAGCGGCTAAGAAACTGGGAATCAGTACGGCAACCCTCTGGCGGCGGCTTCAGCAGCAGTAGGCCTGGGAGAACTCCGCTGTCAACGAGTCGATCAACTCCTTGACGGAAATTATTTTATCGATCCGGTAGGCATTGGATCCGGCAAAGGCAAATCCGTTTTTAAACTTTCCCTTTCGGGCACCCGCCAGAGCCAGAGCAATGCAATAGGGACTTTTCGTTCGATCGCAGGTTTTTATGCAGTGGTAGGGGCAGGTGAAGGGCGTTTTGTTACCGTTTTCAACTTCGCTCAGAAACTGGTTCCGAAGTGCCCGGCCCGGCATTCCCACCGGGCTCTTGATGATGATCAGATCTTCTTTTTTCGCATCAAGATATGTTTTTTTGAAATCCGGACTCGCATCACATTCATGAGTTGCCACGAATCGGGTTCCCATCTGCACCCCTGCAGCCCCCAGCTTTAAAAACCGTTGGATGTCCGCTCCGGTATAAATGCCGCCGGCGGCAATAACCGGAATCGCTACGCCGCGCCCTGCTGCAATGACACCAACGGCTTCGATCACTTCAACGACCAGTCTCTCAATGGCATAGGCAGGATCATCGATCTGTTCTTTTTTAAATCCGAGATGCCCTCCGGCCTTTGGCCCCTCGACCACGAAAGCATCCGGAAGATAATCGAATTTGGATAGCCATTTTTGACAGATCAGCCTGGCGGCACGTGCGGAAGAGACAATGGGCACCAGCTTTGTTCGGGCGCCGCTTGTCAGGTATCCGGGCAGATCCATTGGCAGGCCGGCGCCTGAGAAAATGATATCGACACCTTCATCGATTGCGGCTTTGACAAGATCCGCATAATGGGTCAGAGCAAACATGATATTGACGCCGATAATGCCACGGGTCAGGGACCTTGCCTTTCGGATCATCTGTTTCAGCGCCCTGACATTGGCCGCAACCGGGTTCTCGGTAATATCGGGCTCGTCAATGCCGACCATGGCACCGGCAATCACGCCGATCCCCCCTTCGTTTGCCACGGCCGATGCCAGTCCGGACATGGAGATACCGACCCCCATCCCCCCTTGAATAATCGGAACGCGGCTGACAAGGTCGCCGATCTTAAGTTCAGGAAAATTCATCATTTACCCCCATATCATATGTAAAAACAGTCTTTTGAAAAGATCTCAATTTAATGAGCGCATATTACGGAGGAATTACTTGAAAAGCAAAGCAGATATGAGGAAAGACAATTCTATTACAAATCCGAAAAGCCGACAGGGCCTGCGGAAAGTGTTTTTCACTGTATTCGCCACCTTTAAATAGAAAACAAAAAAGCCTGTCATCATTCGATGACAGGCTTTATATAAGATTTTCGGCGGCGTCCTACTCTCCCACCAAGCTTCCCTGGCAGTACCATCGGCGCTGAAGAGCTTAACTTCCGTGTTCGGGATGGGAACGGGTGTGACCTC
>JACRBZ010000082.1 GCA_016219185.1 Deltaproteobacteria bacterium | reverse complement strand
TCCAAACGGCGTGCCAATCTGTACTGCGGATGAGGATCAGCAAACTCCCCAAATAACCAGCGATGGCAGTGGCGGCGCTATTATCACTTGGCAGGATTACCGTAACGGTAATGATTGGGACATCTATGCACAGCGGATCTATGACAACGGAACGTTTACACCGACACCGCCACCAACACCAACACCGCCACCGCCGCCTGAGCTTTTAGTCAGTCCGTTTAATCAGGACGTGACAAGCGATACAGGCACGACTTCATTCGATGTATCCAATGCCGGAGTCGTCAGTACGGTTTCCTGGACAGCCTCGGTGGGAGAAGGCGGCGAATGGCTTACGATTACATCCGGTGAAAGCGGAACCGATTCAGGAACAATCACATGCTCCTATTCCGCTAATACCAGCAAAATCGCTATCCGTAATGCATACATCCGGATAGTTGCCGGCGATGGATCTGGCTCAGTGTACGCGTCAGTAACTCAGTCACAATTATTTGCAAGGTCAACGTTTCTTTGGACAAATATTGATGGAACCGCTTCGGTCTGGGCTATGGACAACAAGGGTAATCAGATCGGCAGCGTGACTTATGGCCCTTCCACGGGTTGGACTGCCAGAGGCTTCAAACAGAACGGCGACGGAACTGCTAATATGCTCTGGGATAATATCGATGGAACCGCTTCTGTCCGGATAATGGACGATGTTGGTGATGAGTTCAGCATGAATTACGGCCCTTACGCAAGTTGGACTGCCGTAAGCTATCACCGTAACAGCAATGGAACCGCTAATATGCTCTGGGTACGGAATGACGGATATGCATCAGTCTGGAATATGGATCTCAGTGGCAATGTGTCCGGTAAAATACATTACGGCCCTTACACAGATTCAACTGGCACATGGACAGCCACAGACTATCGGCGTTACAGCGATGGATCTGCGCACATGCTCTGGGTGCGGACCGACGGATATACATCGCTCTGGAATATGGATACCAGCGGCAATATGACCAGCTATATGCTTTATGGCCCTTTCACAGACGAGACAGGCACATATTTATGGTATGCCAAGAACTATTTCCGGAACAGCGATGGTACAGCTAACATGCTCTGGTCGAGAAACGGATATGCATCGGTCTGGACGCTCGATAGTAACGGCAATATGACCAGCCAAATTCATTACGGCCCTTATCCTGGCTGGACCCCTCAGAATTTCGAAAAGATTAACTAATGACACCGTACGTTACATCACCGAAACGCCGAGCGTTTCGGTGATTAATGATGGATGCTTATGGCCAATCCTGACACAGGGGGCTGGAAGCCAACTCCAAAGAGCCTATCTTCATCTCCCGTTTTGTCCAATGTTCCTTGAGGCAGGCGTTGTGTTTTACCCAAAAGTATGGGGATTATCATTTTGCACAACTGCCGGATCGGGACGCACCGGCGCGGGCTGATAGCTGTGCAGATGGGCGGCGCCTGGTTTCGAAATCCGTTTTCTAAAGAAACCGGTGCATCCGCCTCACGATCTCGGGTTTGGGCATGGCGCCCACAAGGGTGTCTTTGAGCTGTCCGTTATCGAAAATCAGTACAATGGGTATGCTTCGGGTGTCATACCGGTTGGATGTGACGGGATTTTTATCCACATTCAGTTTGCCGACCCGGAACCGTCCCTTGTATTCGGTTGCCAGTTCGCTGACAATCGGCCCCACCATTGAGCAGGCGCTGCACCAGGGGGCCCAGCAATCCACGAGAACCGGAATGGGAGATCCGAGGACGATTTCATTAAAATTGGCATCCGTGATCATGACCGGCTGCCGAAGAAAAAGTTCGCTGGTTTTCAGCACGCCGCCGCATTTTCCGCATTTGCCCGGCTGGTCCGCATGGTCTGCCGGAATGCGATTGCGCGTTTTGCATGAAGGGCATCGAAACAGGTAATGGGTGGGGGGTGTCATCAGGGCATCACTCCATATTCTTTCAGTTTTTTATGAAGGGTTTTTCGCGTAATTCCCAGTTTTCGGGATGCCAGACTTTTGTTGCCGTCCGAGGATTCCAGTACACTCAGAATCGTCGCTTTTTCAACGGCGGTGAGCGGCATGGTTTCGTCGGTGATTGCCGAAGGATTCATGATAACGGAAGATGACGGGGCAGGGGAGGCCGGCAGCATGGGAAGCTCCTGGTCGTCCAGATATTCACTCCGGGACAGAACAACCCCTCTTTCAACGGCGTTCATCAGCTCCCGAACGTTTCCCGGCCAGTCGTACCGGATCAAATGATCCATCGTCTGAGGGGTGAAACCCTTGATGGATTTATGATTCAGGTCTGAAAATTTTACCAGAAAATGCTGAGCCAGCAGCGGGATGTCCTCTTTTCGCTCTCGCAGGGGCGGCAGATTCAGGTTCACGACATTGAGCCTGTAATATAAATCCTCCCGGAAACGTCCCGATGCGGTCAGCGTCAAAAGATCCTTGTTGGTGGCCACGATCATCCGGACATCCACGGCGACCACCTGCTCGCCGCCGACCCGGGTGATTTCCCTTTCCTGAAGCACGCGAAGCAGTTTGACCTGCATCATCAAAGACATTTCACTGACTTCATCCAGAAAGAGGCTGCCGCCGCTGGCCTGCAGGAATTTGCCTTCTTTTCTGCGATCCGCGCCGGTGAAGGCCCCTTTTTCATGGCCGAAAAGCTCCGATTCCAGCAGGGTTTCGGTAATGGCCGCACAGTTGATTTTGATGAAAGGTCCGGCTTTTCGATGGCTGTTATAATGAATGGCGCCGGCGATCAGTTCTTTTCCGGTTCCGGATTCTCCATGAATCAAAATGGTTGCCTCGGATGGCGCTACCTGGGCAACCGTTTCCAGAAGCTTTTCCATCGTCTCGCTCCGCCCGATGATCTGTCGCCGGTCGAATCGCTGATCCAGGTGTTGTCTGAGAATGCGGTTTTCTTCACGAAGCAGGAGATGTTCCATGGCCCGTTCAATGGTAAGCCTCAGTGTGTCAAAATCAAGGGGCTTGGTCAGATAATCATAGGCCCCGGCTTTCAGGGCTGAAACCGCGGATTCAATGGAGGAATAGGCGGTCATGATAATGACCGGTATGGCGGGATTGATTGCCTTGATGCGGCCCAGGGCTTCGATACCGGAGACCTTCAGCATGCGCACATCCATCAGGATCAGATCAAAAGGCCGGTTTTGAACGGCTTCGATGGCAACGGCTCCGTCGTCGGCTTCAACGATTTCATAGCCCCACCCACCGATTAAAGTACGCAGCATGGTTCGGTGCGCGGTATCATCATCAACGACAAGGATGGAACAGGATTTTGTTTTCATGGGCGCGTATTCTCAAAGGGGAGCCGGATCGTTACCGTGGAGCCTTTTCCCGCCAGGCTTTCAACCTTGATATCGCCGTCATGGGCCTCCACGATATTATGGACAATGGCGAGCCCCAGACCGGTTCCCGAGGTTTTGGTGGTAAAGTAGAGGTCAAAAATCTGTGAAAGATCGGTTTCGGGAATTCCGGACCCATTGTCCGAGATTTGAAGGATCAGTCGATCCTGATCGAGGGTGGCACTGATGACGATCCTGCCGCCGGAGGCCATGGCTTCCACGGAATTCAGCAGCAGATTCAGCAGCACCTGGCTCATCTGGTCCGGATCCATGGGAATCAGCGGAAGTCCCGGTTGAATTTTCGTATCGATGTCAATTTGACAGTCGCTTGACTGCCGTTCCATCAGCTTCAGCGTATTGCGGATGACGTCTGAAATTGAAACCGGCTTTTTGGCGATGGTTACGGGCTTTGCGAACGCCAGGAGCTGGCTGACCACGCGGTTCAATCGGTCCACTTCCTGAATCATGATCGATGAAACCTCCCGGTCTTCGGGAATATCTGAATGCCTTTCCCTGAAATAAGTGGCGAATCCTTTTATCGAACTCAGCGGGTTGCGGATTTCATGCGCAACACCGGCCGCAAGGCTTCCGATGGATGCCAGTCGCTGGGATCTGGCAAGTGCTTTTTGAAGGGCCTGGACCTCGCGCAGGTCCTTGAACAACAGGACATATCCGAGGAACGTGCCGGTTTCATCCTGGAGTCTTGCGGCGCTGACCTGAAGCGGAAGACGCGTTTTCTCCGCGATGTGACAAACGATTTCTTTTTCAACCGCCCGTGTCTCGATATCCGGATGTGAAATCAGCTCCAGGAACATCCGGGGAAGCACCTCGGACGCCTTTTTTCCGGACGCGTGAACCGCGGACAGGTTCAGTACCCGGTCCGCCACATGATTAAAGGATGTGATGATCAGAGAAGTATCCAGGGCAATCAATCCGATGGGCATATTTTCAACCAGGGTATCGGAAAAAGCCTTGATCCTGGAAAGCGACGCACGGGTCATCCGGTAATTCTGCGCCAGAAGCAGCATCATCACGCCGGCAAAGCCGATGAAAAGAAGAATGGTTCCCATGACCACCGTATGCATGGCATCGCTACGCCTTGCCACTTCAATGGAATCCATGTCCAGGCCGATAAAAATAATTCGGGAGGCGTCCGGTCCGTCCGGGGGAAGCAGCATGACAGGCGGCAGCGGGGGGGGGGATTCCCCTTTCATGCGCCCCCGATGGAAGCCCGGTGAAGGACGGGTCGGGGTAAACCTTCGATAGAATTCAAATATCTTTTTTCCGTGATGCTCGTGAAGGATTCGCCAGAAGCTTTGCGATGACTCTATAATGGCTTCCAGGTTCAGGTCTTTTCCATGCATGCCCCCGATCTGCTCCGGATCACTGCTGGCCATGATCATTCCGCCAGCATCCGTGACGATCAAATGGACGATGTCCGATTGCTGGGCGGTTTCCATGAGCAGTTTCTGAAGCTGGAACCCATCCCAGCGTCCCGCCATTCCGGTTCGGGTTCCGGCCTCGAACGACCGGACCAGGGCAGCGGCTTTTTCTTTCAGCAACCTTTCGGAATTCTCCTTCTGCCGGTTGATGTTTTCAATCGTCATGAACGAGAAAATGGGCAGCAGAACCAGCACGGCGCCGATCAACACCCAGGGCGGGATGCCGGTCCAGTAGCGATTTGTTAAAAGATTGCCGGATTTCATGGTTTAAGGAAAAAAAACACTCAGATCCCCGGCCCCCTTGCGGATGACTTCAGGGGTGTCGCCGATCAGCGATACGACACTTGAAGGATCTCCCGATACGGAACCCGCATCGATGACCAGATCCAGCCGGGTTCCGAAATACTCCTGAATCAGGGATGGATGGTCAAAGACAGAACCGTCCGGAGCTGTCGCGCTGGTCGAGATAATGGGATTACCCAGGGATTTTACCAGGGCGATACAAATTGGATGATCCGGCACGCGGATGCCGGCGGTTTTGCGTTTGGTCAGCATGATTTTCGGAACCAGTTTCGATCCTTCCAGGATAAAGGTATAGGGTCCGGGAAGATGGCGCTTCATGGTTTTATACCCGTAATTGGTTACCTTGGCGTAGTCGCTGATATCTTTAAGATCCGAGCAGATAAAGCTGAAGGGTTTGGATGGGTCCCGCTGTTTGATCTGATAAATTCTCTGAATGGCTTTTTTATTCATGATGTCGCAGCCGATGCCGTAACATGTATCCGTCGGGTAGGCGATGACACCCCCGTCTTTCAGAATGTCCACCACTTTGGCAACAAGTCGCGGCTGCGGATTTATGGGATTGATACTGATCAGCATGGTTATCATCCAGCAAAGGGTCACCCAAAAAAAGCCGTTTGGAGCGCAGAAAAATCGATGAACAGAACAACCGTTGTCTATCCAAACTTGAACATATTACTATACCCATGTTCAAATAACAACGGAATATGTATTGGTGAAGAAGCAAAGCGGATCGTCCGGAACAGGCATGGTGGAAGCCGGGGTTGCTTCGAAGATATGAAAAAAGCGCATATGGTTTCTTGGAGGGTATCAGGGTCATTCTTGACTTTGGGCAGGTTTTATGAGCATTATAAAAAGTAGAAAAAGATGCTTTTCCTCAAATTTTTCAATAGAAATCCGCAGGAACACTTATGAAACAATTCCAAACAGTATATGTTTTCCCGACCATTCCCGAACCATTGCTGTTTTTAGATAAACTGTCCAGAAACCTCTGGTGGAGCTGGCAGCGGGATGCAGTTGAACTGTTTCGCCGTATCGATCCCCGGCTCTGGCGGGAGTCCAATGGCAACCCCATTTATTTTTCAACGCTGATTCCTCAGGATCGTCTCCAGGAGCTTTCTCAAGACGAAAGCTTTCTGGCCCATCAAGAACGTGTCCAATCGCGTTTTGAATCCATGCTTCGCGCGCCGATGAATTCGTCTTCATCTGTTTTTGGAGACAGGGGAACGATTGCTTATTTTTCCATGGAATTCGGTATTCATGAAAGTCTTCCACTGTTTGCCGGAGGGCTGGGCGTACTGGCCGGAGACCATTTGAAATCGGCATCGGACATGAATGTTCCGCTGACCGGCATCGGCCTTTACTACCAGAAGGGGTATTTCCATCAATATCTGGATTACGACGGCTATCAGCAGGAAACCTATCCCAGAACCGATATGTATTCCATTCCCCTTGAACGCGCGCTGGACCCGGAAGGAAACGAGGTTCGAATATCGGTTCCCGGCCCTGACGGAGAAATCCATGCACTGGTGTGGAAGCTGAATGTCGGCAGAATTCCGCTCTATCTTCTGGATGCCAATATCCGGGATAATTCTCCGGAAATCAGAGACATCACGTCGAGTCTTTATACCGGAAACCAGAAAAAACGCCTGGCTCAGGAAATCCTTCTGGGAATTGGCGGCATGCGGGCATTGACAGCGATGGGGATTTTTCCGACCGTGTGTCACATGAATGAAGGACACTGCGCCTTTGCCAGTCTGGAGCGCTTGGCCCTGTTCATGTCCAGTCTGAAGATCAATATTAAGACCGCGCTGGAAATCGTTCCCCGAACAACCATTTTTACCACCCATACCCCGGTTGCGGCAGGTCATGACGAATTTCCGCCGTTTCTGGTAAAGCCATATCTCATCCCCTTTCAGGAAACACTCCAGGCATCCGCGGAAGAAATGTTGACCTGGGGACAGCCCATTACAGCCTCTTCCGATCAGCCGTTTTCCATGTTTGTTCTGGGGCAGCGCATGTCCCAGTATTGCAACGGTGTGAGCAAACTGCATGGAAAAGTTGCCCGTCGCATGTGGACGCATATCTGGCCCGGGGTTTCCGAAGGTGAGATTCCGATCACCCATGTTACCAACGGTGTCCATATCCCAACCTGGATATCCAATGAAAATGCCCTTCTTTTTGAACGATATATCGGCCCGGACTGGCATATGGATATTCAGCATTCGGATATGTTCAAGCGGTTCGATCAGATCTACGATGAGGAGCTTTGGCGGGCCCACGACATGAATCGCTCCAGGCTTATCCGCACCTGCCGGGAGATGATGATCACGCAGTATCAGCGCCGCCACGCGCCCATGGCCAAAATGAAAGATGCCGAATCGGTGCTGGATCAGGATGTCCTGACCATTGCCTTTGCCAGGCGATTTGCCTCTTACAAGCGTGCCTATCTCATTCTTCAGGAGCCCGAACGGTTTGAGGCCATCCTGAATTCCGAAACGCATCCCGTGCAGTTTATTTTTTCAGGAAAGGCCCATCCGCGGGATACCGAAGGCAAGGATCTGATCAAACGACTGGTTGAATTTTCCCGACGGCCCAGCGTGCGGCGCCGGATTGTTTTTCTGGAAGATTATGATATCCATATTGCCAGGCACCTGGTTCAGGGAGCGGATGTCTGGCTCAATACGCCGCGGAGGCCTTTTGAAGCCTGCGGCACATCCGGTATAAAGGCTGCCATTAACGGCGTGCTCAACGTCAGCATTCTGGACGGCTGGTGGGATGAAGGCTATAGCGAAGACTGCGGCTGGCAGATCGGAAACCGTATCGATCATACGGATCCCGGTTATCAGGATCTGCTGGACAGCCGATCACTCTATAATGTCCTGGAAAATGAAGTGATCCCCTGTTTTTACGAAAGAAGTAAGGGCGGCATTCCGGTGAATTGGATCCGGATGATGAAGGCTTCCATGAAAATGTCCATGCGGCAGTTCAGCAGCCAGCGGATGGTCGGCGACTATCAGGAGCGGTTTTACCTTCCGGCGGCCTATCGGTCCCAGGAGCTTTTATACAATCAAGCCGATGAGGCCGGACAACTGTCGGAGCAGCATCTCAGGATGATGCTGCACTGGAAACAGATTCACCTCATGTCGCCGGTTGTCGTGGATCCCAAAAAATTCTATCGGGTCGGTGATGCTTTCACCGTAACGGTTGCGGTTCATCTGGGTGTGCTCAGCCCCTATGAAGTGGATGTGGAGCTATGCATGGGAATCGCCAAGACCGTTGACGAACTTGAAAATATTCAGACGGAAATCATGACTGTCAGCGAAGAGCTCGGATACAGCCACTACCTGTATTCCTGCACCACGATCTGTAAGGTCTCCGGACAGTTTGCCTATACGGCAAGGGTGACGCCGCGGGGGGATAATTGGATTAAGTTTGCTCCGGGGCTGATTACCTGGGCGTAATTGAATAAAGGTTGACGGCTTCGTAAAAAGTCCGGATGCTGCGTTGCGCTGCATCCCTCGTCATTGCGGCGTACCCAAAAGTACGCCTCATTCCTCAGGATTTGCGCGCCTTGTCTGCGAACTTTTTACGAAGTCGTCCGAATTTTGACTTTTTATGAGAACATCAAGGTTGATCAGAAAAGGTAAACGCATTTACTCCTGTCTGCCTGATGTTCATTGCCGGTTAATATATTAAGGATTTTTATCATGACATTATCCCGAAATCCCCGCATTCTTATCGTAACGCCGGAGGTCACCTATCTGCCCAACCGCATGGGAAGCCTGGCCAGTTATCTGACGGCCAAGGCAGGCGGCCTTGCCGATGTTTCGGCGGCGCTGGTGAATGCGCTTTTTGACCAGGGTGCCGATGTCCATGTTGCCATGCCCGATTATCGGGCGATTTTCAGTGGACAGATGGCGCCTTTCCTGTCAAAGGAACTTCAGGCCATTCAGAACAAAATGCCGGGCGAGCGGATCCATCTGGCGGAAGACCGGGCGTTTTTTTACAAAAACCGGGTCTATTCGGATTACTGGTTGGAAAATATCAAGATGGCGCTGGCCTTTCAGCGGGAAGTCATCAACAACATCGTTCCCAGGGTTCAGCCCGATCTGATTCACTGTAACGACTGGATGACCGGTTTGATTCCCGCCATGTCCAGAAGGATGGGGATTCCCTGTCTGTTTACCATTCACAATATTCATACCATGAAAACGTATCTGTGGCAGATTGAAGACCGGGGGATCGATGCCGCCTATTTCTGGCAGCACCTGTTCTATGATCGCATGGCAATCGAATATGAAGAGACCCGGAATTCCAATGCCGTGGATTTTCTGACCAGCGGCATTTTTGCAGCCCATTTTGTCAATACCGTGAGTCACACTTTTTTAATGGAAATTGTTGAAGGCCGGCACGGTTTTGTCGAAAAATCCATTCAACAGGAACTGGCCAACAAATGGAATGCCGGTTGTGCCGCAGGGATTTTGAATGCTCCGGATCCGGCTTTTAATCCTTTGTATGATAAATATCTGACTCTAACCTTTGGCCCGGATGACCATGATGCGGGGAAAAAACAGAACAAGCTGGCCCTTCAAAAACTGCTGGGATTAATCGAGGATGAGAACGCACCGGTTTTTTTCTGGCCGTCCCGGCTGGACAGCATTCAAAAAGGGTCTCAGCTTCTGTCGGATATTCTCTATTCGGTCATATCCAGGTATTGGGAGAGCAATATAGAGATCGTTTTCGTGGCAAACGGCGAATACCAGCAGCATTTCAAGGATATCGCCCAGTATCACGGCATTCAAAAACGCATTGCTGTCTGTGATTTCAGCGAAGATCTCGAACACCTCGCGTATGGGGCTTCGAATTTCATATTGATGCCGTCGCTCTTCGAGCCTTGCGGCCTGCCGCAGATGATTGCCCCGATCTATGGGTCCCTGCCGGTTGTCCATGACACCGGAGGCATTCATGATACGATCAATCATCTGGATTCGTCAAAACATACCGGAAACGGTTTTTTGTTTGAACACCACGACGCGGCCGGTCTTTCCTGGGCCATCGACCAGGCCATGGCTTTTTATCAGCTTCCCGAGAAAAGCAGGGAGTTCGAGATTCAACGCATCATGAAAGAGAGCATTGACCGTTTCAACCATTCGGTAACCGCCAGACAGTATATCGATCTTTATGAAAAAATGCTTCAACGGCCGCTGATAAATTGATTTTTTCCGAGACTACCAAGTGTGAGCTCTGACTACTTTTATGAAAAATGGAGAATTGACAGATGACTGAATTTGTTTATCAGGAGATGTTTCCCCTGGGACCCGATACAACGGAATATCGCGGGTTGACAGCCGATTATGTTTCAGAAGCTTCCTTCGAAGGCCATGCCATTGTGAAGATTGCTCCCGAGGGCCTGACCCTGCTGGCGGAGCAGGCATTTAAAGACGTCTCTCACCTTTTGAGAAAATCCCATCTTCTGCAGTTGGTCAAGATATTAAATGATTCCGAAAGCTCTTCCAATGACCGCTACGTGGCCCTTGAAATGCTGAAAAACGCGGTGATCGCCGCCGAAGGCGAATATCCCATGTGCCAGGATACCGGAACCGCTGTGATCATGGGCAAAAAAGGCCAGCAAATCTGGACCGGATTTTCGGATGAAGAGGCCCTTTCCCGGGGCGTTTTTAATGCCTATACGCAAAACAACCTCCGGTATTCCCAGAATGCGCCGTTGACCCTTTACGGGGAAAAAAATACCGGCTGTAATCTGCCTGCCCAGATCGATATTTATGGTACTTCCGGGGATGCCTATAAATTTCTCTTCATTGCCAAGGGCGGCGGCTCTGCCAATAAAACCTATCTCTATCAGGAAACAAAAGCCGTGCTGGCACCGGATAAACTTCCGGAATATTTAAAGGCCAAAATGAAAAGCCTGGGAACCGCAGCCTGTCCGCCGTATCACCTGGCCTTTGTGATCGGAGGAACCTCGGCGGAAGTCAATCTTAAAACCGTGAAACTGGCATCTGCGGGTTACCTGGATGCGCTTCCTGCGCAGGGAAACGCTCTGGGCCATGCCTTCAGGGACAGAGAACTGGAAGCCGTGCTGTATCAGATGTCGCGGGATCTGGGCTTGGGCGCTCAGTTCGGCGGCGTCGCCTTCTGTCACGATGTCCGCGTGATCCGCATGCCCCGGCATGGGGCATCCTGTCCCATCGGCATGGGCGTCAGTTGCAGCGCGGACCGAAATGTCAAAGCCAAAATTACCTGTGACGGCATTTTCCTGGAAAAGCTTGAAACCAATCCCGCGCAGTTTCTGCCGGAACCCTCGGGCGAAGCCGATGACGCCGTACGCATTGATCTGAATCGGCCCATGAAAGAAATTCGGGAAACTTTAAGCAAATATCCCGTTTCCACGCGGCTGCTCCTGACCGGAGACATTGTCGTAGGAAGGGACATCGCCCATGCCAAGCTCAAGGAACGCCTCGACCGGGGAGAGGATCTTCCCGAATATTTCAAGAATCATATCGTGTATTATGCAGGGCCTGCCAAAACCCCCAAGGGCCGGGCATCGGGTTCCTTTGGCCCGACCACCGCTGGCCGCATGGATCCCTACGTTCCCCTGTTTCAGGCAAGAGGGGGTTCCATGATCATGCTGGCCAAGGGAAACCGCACCCAGCAGGTTACGGATTCCTGTAAAAAATACGGCGGATTCTATCTGGGATCCATCGGCGGACCCGCGGCCCGGCTGGGCAGAGACTGCATTACCCGCATCGAAACCCTCGAGTATGCGGAACTGGGAATGGAGGCTATTTTTAAGATCACGGTCAAGGATTTCCCGGCGTTTATCATCGTGGATGACAAGGGAAACGACTTTTTTTCCAGCCTGATGCAATAAGGCAAGGTCTCGGGGAAGCTGCAAACGGATTCGGGCGGATAAAAGGAAGGATTATGAAAACCGACATCACCATTCTTTGCGATAATTATGTGGGCAGGCCGGGCTTTATTGGAGAGCATGGATTCAGCGCCTTGATTGAAAGCGGGGATAACCGGTATCTGTTTGATGCCGGCTCCGGCGTCGGTCTTTCTTTCAACCTGAAACTGCTCGAAAAAGACCTGAAAGGGGTCAGCCGCATTTTTCTCAGTCATGGGCATTATGACCATACCGGAGGTCTCAAATGGGCGCTTCAGGAAATGGGATCTGTGAATGTGGTTGCCCATCCGGCGGTTTTTTCCAGGCATTTTGTCAAAAATCCGCTGCTCTTTGCAAACGAGCCCCGGTATATCGGCAGCCCGGCTTCAAGAGAAGAGCTGTCTGCCCTGGGAGCGGAATTTACCTGGGTGGATCAGACCCGGCAGGTGGAAGACGGCTTGTGGTTTGTTACCGGAGTCCCCTGCAAGGCCGGCCAGAGCTTTCAGGATCCCCAACTGCTGCTTCAGGACGGAGAGGGGTTTTCACCGGATCCCATCAGCGATGATGCCAGCCTTCTGATTGAAACCGCAACAGACCCGGTATTGCTGCTGGGGTGCGCACACGCCGGGGTCCTGAATATTCTGGATCATCTTCAGGACAGCCTGAAGATTCGAAAACTTCGGGCAATTCTGGGCGGAACCCATCTGATGTTTTTTTCACCGGATCGGATTGCCGCGGTGATCCGGCGCTTTGAAGACTTTGGCGTGGAGCAGGTCGGGGTTTGCCATTGTACCGGCATGAATGCCGCTGTTGCGCTGGGAGCGCATTTCAAGAACAGATTCGCGACGGCCGCCACGGGCAGCGTATTTTCCTTTGACTAAAAAGGGCCTTTGGAGAAATGGAGACAACAAACCGTCTGATTCACGAAAAAAGTCCCTATCTTCTGCAGCATAGCCACAATCCCGTGGACTGGTATCCCTGGGGGGATGCGGCCTTTTCCCGGGCAAAATCGGAAAACAAGCCCGTTTTTCTGTCCGTGGGTTATGCCACGTGCCACTGGTGCCACGTGATGGAAAAGGAATCTTTTGAAAATCCCGAGGCTGCCAGGGCTTTAAATGACGCTTTTATCTGCATCAAGGTGGACCGGGAAGAGCGCCCCGATATCGATGCGGTCTACATGGCGGCCTGCCAGTTGCTTACGGGCCGCGGGGGATGGCCCCTGACGGCGCTGTTGACGCCGGATAAAGAGCCGTTTTTCGCCGCAACCTATATGCCGCTGCACAGCCGGTTCGGCCAGCCCGGCATCCTGGATCTTTGCGCGCAGATCACGACCCTGTGGCAGGAAGATTTAATGGACCAGGGGCAGAAGATTCTGAATGCGGTATCGGAGATCAAGGGGCACCTTTTGCGGTCTTTTGAATACAGACCGTCCCTGTCCCTGGATGAGTCTTTACTGGGTGCCGCAGATACCGAAATCACCCGGCGATTCGATTCCCGGTTCGGGGGCTTTGAACCGGCCCCCAAATTTCCTTCTCCGCACCGGCTGCTGTTTTTGCTCCAGCGGCATGAGCAAGGTCGCAGCCCCGAGGCCCTTAACATGGTTGAAACAACGCTTTCGAGCATGCGGGCCGGAGGCATCTGGGATCATGTCGGCTTTGGATTTCACAGGTATTCGACGGACACGCAGTGGCTTCTGCCGCATTTTGAGAAAATGCTCTATGACCAGGCCCTTCTGGCGCTTGCTTTTCTGGAAACGTATCGCATCACCCGCAAAGTTTTTTATGCGCGAACGGCCGAGGAAATTTTTGCCTATGTGCTTCGGGATATGACTTCGGAAGCCGGGGCTTTTTTCACGGCCGAAGATGCGGACAGCGAAGGCGAGGAGGGCAGGTTCTATGTCTGGCCTTTTGATGAATTCCGCCGGCTTCTGGCGCCTTTTCCCGCCCATTGGGAAACGCTTCTGAACGCAAGCGCGGAAGGCAATTTCCACGATGAGGCAACCGGCCGGAAATCCGGCACAAATATTCTTCACACGGGAGTGCCCCTGTTCGAATGGGCACCCCGCTTGCATGTTCCGGAAGCGGACCTGATCAAAGAATGGGAGGATATCCGCAGCCGGCTTTTTGCGGTCCGAAGCCTGCGGGTTCATCCCCTGAAAGACGATAAAGTCCTGACGGACTGGAACGGGCTGATGATCGCAGCGCTTGCAACCGGCGCGCGGATATTGGAAAATCCCGTTTATGCCCGGGTCGCGGCAAGGGCCGCTGATTTCATTCTGACAAATCTGCGTACTGCCGACGGCAGGCTGTTTCACCGCTACCGGGAAGGGCAGGCCGGGGTGCCTGCTTTTGCGGATGATTACGCCTGGATGATTTTCGGGCTCCTGTCCCTGCACCGGGCCGATGGGAACCCCCGGTGGCTGGCCCGGGCCATCGGCTTTCAGGGTATTTTGGATGCGGATTACAGAGACCGGGAGCAGGGCGGATATTTTATGAACCTTGACCCGAATGACCTGCCCGTTCGACCCAAAGCGCTTTATGACGGAGCCATGCCGTCCGCCAATTCCGTTTCACTGGTCAATCTGACCTGCCTGTATGATCTGACAGGGGATAAACAGTGGATGGACCAGGCAGTCCATTTGGCCGTGTCTTTTTTCGATACCGTGAAAACCCAGCCTTCCGCCCATACTTTTTTTCTGACCGGACTTTCCGCGGTTCTCCAAAAGGGGAATTTATTCTGAATACACGCGATACCACGCTGACGGGCCCTCTGTTCATGCTGGGTTCGGCCCTGATGTTCGCCGTCATGGATGGCGTCATCAAGATCATCGGCCCCTCCTTCCGGGTCTGGGACATTGCCTTTTATCGTTTCTGCTTCGGGATTCTGATCCTTTACGGGATTTATGGCGGCAGGGAAAGCCTGATCAAAGGGCCCAACCCCAGGCTGCTCATCCTTCGCGGGATTCTGGGTTCGCTTGCATTTTTATCCATTGTCGGCGCCATCCGCCTGATCCCCATCACAACGGCAATGGTGCTGTTTTTCTCGTTTCCGGCATTTACGGCCCTGTTCTCACCCCTGATATACCGGGAGCGGATCACCCTGCCCGAAATCATCTGCATTGCGGCAACCGTGCTGGGAATCGCCTTTCTGTTTGATTTCCGGTTTGATGGGGTCTGGTTGGGGCAGGCGCTGGCGATTGCGGGTGCCGTGTTTGCCGGCCTGACCGTTTCCATCATCAAAAAGCTTCGGGAAAACCATCGGACCGGCGTTGTGTATATGTATTTTTGTATTCTGGGTACCTGCATCACATTTCCGGCTTTTATTTTACAGCCGCGGATGCCCAGCTCCTGGAACGACGGGGCCATGATGGCGATCATCGTGGTCGCATCCGTCATCGGGCAGTTGTTGATGACCAAAGGCCTGAGGTACTGCAAAAGCTGGGAAGGCGGGGTCCTGATGACCACGGAGCTTATTTTTACAAGCCTTCTGGGAATTCTGTTTCTACAGGAACGGGTGACCTGGCGGTTCTGGCTGGGAGGGCTGTTGATTCTGGGAAGTGTGATGGCCCTGCAGATGTCCGGAGCGTCGAACAAAGATTAAATGTATTGCGTGGGATCTGGAATGCCGGCTTCGATGAATCCTTTCTGGCGCAGAAGGCAACTGTCGCACTGACCGCAGGCCAGTCCTTGGGGGGAAGGATCGTAGCAACTATGGGTGATGGAATAGTCCACGCCCAGCTCAATGCCTTTTGTGATGATCTGGGCCTTGTTGAGATGAAGCAGCGGGGTTCGGATACGGACCCGGGTTTTGCCTTCCACCCCGATTTTGGTGGCCAGATTGGCCATGTGCTCAAAGGCGGCGATGAATTCCGGCCGGCAATCCGGATAACCGCTGAAATCAACGGCATTGACGCCGATAAAAATATTTGCGGATTTTAAAACTTCTGCCCAGGCCAGGGCATAGGATAGAAAAATGGTATTTCGGGCCGGAACATATGTGATGGGGATTTCCGATGACATGGTCTTCAGGCTTCTGGATTTGGGCACGTCCAGATCGTCCGTGAGGGCCGAGCCGCCGATGGCATGAAGATCAATGGCGATGACCAGATGCCTGGCGACCTGAAATCGTTCGGCGATCCTTTCGGCAGCCTTCAACTCATAGGCATGCCGCTGCCCATAATCAAAGCTGAGGCTGTAAATCTCGAATCCTTCACTTCGGGCAATAGCGATGACCGTGGTGGAATCCAGGCCGCCGCTGGAGAGAACCACGGCTTTTTCAGGGGTGTTCATAGCATTCCTTCGATGATTTTGATTTCATTTGATGTCATACGCCTCTTTCCGTATTCGGCCAGATCAGTTTATGGAGCTGAAGGTGAAGCCTGACCCCAAGGCCATCTTGTAGAATCCATTCGGCCAGAAGGCTTGGGGATAATGACCCGAAAGCCGGAGAAAACAGCACGCTGGATCTGGGAAAATCAGGCGGAAGCCGTTTGAGGATATTCAGCGCATAGTCATAATCGGACCGGGTTTCCATAATGAATTTTATCTGATCATGGGGTCCGATCCGCCGAAGATTGTCCGGATCATTGCGGGCGTGCATCCGGCTCGATGGGCATTTAACGTCCATGATCCGGATACAGCGGTTGTCAACCCGGGAAATATCGAGGCTTCCATTGGTTTCCATTAAAACGGTGCGATTTTGATCCAGAAGCTTTTTAACCAGATTCGGGGTTTCTGCCTGTAACAGCGGCTCTCCGCCGGTAATCTCAACCAGGGCCGCGGCTGGATAGGATTCCACCTGTTTGAGTATCTCGGAGACTGTCATGTCCGCGCCTTCATCGTAGGCATACCGGGTATCGCAATAGGCGCAGCGAAGATTGCATCCCGTCAGGCGGACGAACACACAGGAAAGTCCGGTATAGAGGGATTCGCCCTGGATGCTGTAAAATATTTCGTTGATTCTGAGGGGCATAAAAAAACCATATCGATGCAAACCAAGACGAGTTCACCATCTTCTGACTGCCTGTAAAAATATTAATATTATACAAGTTGGATAATGATAAGTAAAGATGAAAGGCAACCTATGAAAACCATTGGAATCCTGAAGAACACGGTTCAGGACTATGC
This sequence comes from Deltaproteobacteria bacterium, assembly GCA_016219185.1. Classification (GTDB taxonomy): domain Bacteria; phylum Desulfobacterota; class Desulfobacteria; order Desulfobacterales; family Desulfatirhabdiaceae; genus RAAP-1. The sequence continues at coordinate 40,041 of JACRBZ010000082.1, read as the reverse complement.
CTGGGGGTCGCTGACGGCCATTCCGGAGCTGCTGGGGCAACCTGCCACGGGCAGCCCCCAGGCCGAACTGTGGATGGGGGCACACCCCAAGGCTCCGTCGCAGGTTTATCATGAGGGGAAATGGGAGTCGCTGCTTCAGGTGATTGAATCGCATCCAACCGATGTGCTGGGAGCGGAGGTTGCGGAGAGGTTCGGCGGAAAACTCCCCTATCTCTTTAAAGTCCTGGCTGCGGCAAAACCGCTTTCCATTCAGGCCCATCCGAATTCACACCAGGCAAAAGAAGGCTTTGAGCGGGAGAATCGGCTGGGTATTTCCCTGATGTCATCAAAACGAAATTATAAGGATGATAGCCACAAACCCGAATGCATCTGTGCATTGACCCGTTTTTGGGGAATGAACGGTTTTCGCGGGATTTCTGAAATTGTAAAATATCTGGGGATTCTTTGCGGGGATGTCCTGAAAGATGAAATTGCCCTTCTGGAAAAACAACCGGATTCACAGGGGCTGAAATTCCTGTTTCAATCCCTGCTGACGATGCCGCCGGAAAAGAAAGCGACTGCCATATCTTCGGCGGTTTCTCATGCCGGATCTATTCATGTGCCGGGAGATCTTTCGGCCGATCCGATGTTTCAGTGGGTCCGGCGGCTGCATGCGGAATACCCGGGGGATGTTGGCGTGTTGTTTCCGGCGCTCTTTAACCTGTTCTGCCTGGAACCCGGTCAGGCCCTTTACCTGGCTTCTGGAGAACCCCATGCGTATCTCGAGGGGGTTAGCATCGAACTGATGGCCAATTCCGATAATGTGCTGCGTGGCGGCCTGACTCCAAAACACCTGGATGTTCCGGAACTGCTGAATATTCTGACCTTTCAGGAACGGGTGCCGCCCGTGATTCTGCCCCGAAAGCGTAGCGGGGTGGAGTGGGTTTATGACACGCCGGCAGAGGAATTCAGTCTTTCCGTGATATCCGTTTTTCCGAAAATATGCTGGATCAGCCCTGAAAAACGATCCGCTGATATTCTGTTATGCACGCGGGGACAGCTTGTCCTGGAAAACGGACCCGTCGATGATCCGATTCACCTGTTCAAGGGGGTCTCTGTCGTGGTTCCGGCATCGGCCGGGGAATATCATCTGTATGGCAATGGGGTGTGCTATAAAGCATCGGTTCCGGGCCCCGCGGGCTTTATGCTTGACACGCGAGCGGCGGAATCGTAAAAAGAACGTTTATATCGCGTTTGTCATCGGTTGTTGATGAGATTTACGCATAAGTCTCCCTGCTTTGAAAATCCTCAATCCGCGATTCAATCGCCTGAAGACGAAATGCGGAAGGCCCTTGGCTGAACCCTTATTTATTGGAGTCGATTCATGACAAAAGGCATCCTTCTTGCCGGTGGTTCCGGTACCCGGCTTTATCCCATAACCCGCGTGGTCAGCAAACAACTGCTTCCGGTTTATGACAAACCCATGATTTACTATCCCCTGTCCGTGCTGATGCTGGCAGGTATCCGGGACATCCTGCTGATCTCGACCCCGGAAGATCTGCCGCAATTCAAACGGCTTCTGGGAGATGGTTCCCAGATCGGCATTTCCCTGTCCTATGCGGAGCAGCCCAAACCCGAAGGACTTGCCCAGGCGTTTATCATCGGTAAATCCTTTATCGGAAATGACCCGGTATGCCTGATTCTGGGAGACAATATTTTTTACGGCCACAATCTTTCGGAAATCTTGAAACGGGCGGTAAAACTGACAAACGGCGGGCTGATATTCGGGTATCTGGTCAAAGATCCGGAGCGTTACGGCGTGGTTGAATTCGATGATAGCGGCACGGTGATCGGCATTGAGGAAAAACCAAAAAAACCCAAATCCAATTATGCGGTTCCAGGGCTTTATATCTACGACAATGATGTGGTGCGAATTGCCGAAAACCTGAAACCTTCGGCAAGGGGGGAGCTCGAAATCACGGATGTCAATCTGGCGTATCTCCGCCGGGGTGATCTCAGGGTGGAACTGTTGGGAAGGGGGTTTGCCTGGTTGGATACCGGAACCCATGAGGCGCTTCAGCAGGCGGCAAGCTATGTTGAAGCCATTCAGGACCGGCAGGGCCTGAAAATCTCCTGTATCGAGGAAATCGCCTATCGTCAGGGATATATTTCCCGCGAACAGGTCAAAAGCCTGGCATCGGATATGATGAAAAATGGTTATGGGCGGTATCTGATGGAAATGATCAAGGAAACGACAGATCTGTAATGCGTCGGCTTTGCCATTTGAAATCGGGGGGGGCGCCTTTATCGAGCCCGTCACGGAAGGGCGTGAAAATTTATGGAACAGCAGCCCCTGGATTATAACCGCGCAATTTCAATTGCGGAAGGAACATACTGGATTGGATTCTATGATGCCCAGTCCGGGCTTCACTGCAACCCCTATCTGATTGTGGATGGCAACGAGGCCGTGGTCATTGACGCGGGAAGCCGCCCGGATTTTTCAACTGTCATGATGAAAATTCTGGAAATCGGCATTGATGCTTCGTCCATCAGCGCCCTGATATATCAGCATTATGACCCGGATCTTTGCGGAAGCGTTGCACATTTTGAGGATATCATCGACCGGGCAGACCTCAAAATCATTTCGGATAAAGAAAACAATATGTTTATCCGGCATTATGCCGTATCATCTCGGCTTGTTTCCATAGATTCCATCGATCATGTGTTTCAGTTCTCTTCGGGCAGGAAACTTCAGTTCTTTAATACGCCCTATTCGCACTGCGCCGGTAGCTTTGTAACGTATGATACAAAAACCCGCGTGCTGTTTACCAGCGATCTGTTCGGAAGCTATGGCGATCACTGGGATCTGTTTTTATCCCTGTGCCCGGAATGCCTTACCTGCCGGGATCCGGAGACGGATATGGAGCGCTGTGCCTGCGACAGGGCCTACTGCCCGATTCCGGATATTTTCCGGTTCCATCGCATGATCATGACATCCGAAAAAGCTTTAGGATATGCCATGCGGATTATTCAAGAGATTCCTGTCGCCGTGATCGCTCCTCAGCACGGCAGCATTCTAACGGACCCGCGGGATATCCGGTTTGTTGCGCAATCGTTGGCTTTGCTGAAGGGCGTGGGAATAGACCGGATTGTATAATGACATCTTTTCCCTTTAAAGATCGCAGAAAACCTGTTCCCGATTCAGGCCGCATTGCCCGTGAGATTCTGGACAGCCGGGCCATCATCCTGGACAACCAGCTTCATAATCAGTTTCTTAAAGACCTGGTTAATAAATATTCACAAGCCCAGCGCAGTCTCATTGCACTGAACCGGGAATTGACGGCTCGCCAGAATCTGCTGGATGAGGATCTCAAGGCGGCAGCCGATATCCAGCGGAGCCTTCTGCCCCAGAGTCTTCCCCGTGTTGCCGGTCTGGACATGGCATGGCGCTTTGTCCCATCGGATGCGATCGGTGGAGATGTATTTAATGTGTTTTGGCTGGATGATCGCCATCTGGGAATGTACATGCTGGATGTCAGCGGCCACGGTGTTCAGGCGGCATTGGTTACGGTTTCGGTATCTCAGATGCTGCTTCCCCATACCGGGCTGGTAGTCAGAAAAAAAGCAGATTCGGCTTCCGGTTATGAAATTACCAGCCCCAGAGAGGTGATGGTGCTTCTGGATGCGGAGTACCCCATGGAGCGATTTGATAAGTTTTTCTCCATAATTTATGTTGTACTGGATGTGCTGGACGGCGGTTTTGCCATCTGCAACGCGGGACACATGCCGGCCCTGGTATTTCGCAGGGATGGCAGGATTGAAAAGTTCAAAAAAGGTGGTACCGTCATCGGGCTTGGCGGTATGGTTCCGTTTGAACAACAGGAAGAAACGCTGTATAAGGGGGACAGGCTGCTGCTGTACACGGACGGGGTGACGGATTTTATGAATCCCCGAGAGGAGCGATTCGGCAAAGAACGATTCGCCCGTGTTGCGGGCTCCCTTCGGAACAGGCCCATGGAAGAAATGGTGGATGGAATTTATGAAGCCATGATGGCATTCGGCGATGGGTTTCCGATTCAGGATGATGTCAGTATCCTGGGAATTGCCAGGTAGCCGAACAGTCATTTCAGGGGCGGTTGTCGGAAGTCGGTGGAAAGACCGACACAACGCCCCAAGACGAATCACTAATATATTGTTTGGGAGGTCATATGAAATCCGGTTGTTATACTGCCATGATCACCCCTTTTAACGGGGAAATGGTGGATATCGAAGGCATTGAAAAATTGGTCGATTTTCAGATTCAGAACGGCATTACCGGTGTTCTGGCTGTGGGTACGACAGGGGAAAGCCCCGCGCTGAGCTGGGAAGAACATCATCAGGTAACGCAGTTGATCGCATCCGCATCAAAAGGGAAATGTCTTTGCATCGCAGGCACAGGCAGCAACAATACCCTGGAAGCCCTCGAAGCCTCCCGTCATGCCGTGAGTCTGGGTGTGGATGCCCTGCTGCTGGTGGATCCCTATTACAACGGCCCCAGCTCTCTTGAAATTCGGAAGGAATATGTGGAACCCGTGGCCGCGGCATTTCCCGATACCCAGATTATCCCCTATGTGATTCCCGGCCGAACGGGAACGCAGCTTCTGCCCGAAGACCTGGCCATTGCGTTCAGGGCCCATCCCAATGTGGCCACTGTCAAGGAAGCCACCGGCAACCTGGACAACATGCGGCAGACTCGAAAATGCTGCGGCCCGGATTTTTCGATTCTCTCGGGAGATGATGCGTTGACTTTTGACATGATGACCGATCCCGGAATTCTGGCCGGCGGCATGATCGCGGTGATATCCAATGTGGCGCCGGCAGCCATGTCTGAAATGGTTCGCCTGCTGAATCAGGGAAATCAGGCTGAAGCCCGGAGACTCAAGGCCGCTCTGGATCCCCTGCTTGACCTGGTGACCGTCAAGACGCTGGAGACCACGGCTCATGGGGAAGTCGCGTGCAGGGCCAGAAATCCTTTGGCCATCAAGACATTGATGGCGATTCTGGGCATGCCTTCCGGTGGATGCCGCAGGCCCCTCGGGAAAATGACTCAAAAAGGTCTTGAAAAAATCCTGAACGCCGCAAGGACCGTTCAGAAAGCCAATCCGGAACTGTTGAAACCCGCGGCCGATTTTTTCGGAGTCAATATCGAAGAGCGCCTGAATACGCCGGTTTACTGGAAAAATCTTGCCTACGACACGTATTGACCGCAGAATGCTTATGGCATCAAACAGCTCCGGCGTCTCGACAATCCCTGGGAGCGCGGCCTGAAGATCTTTGGCCGGCCCGCCTCGCAGGGATTCAAAATCTTAAGCTCCTGCCCGAATTCTCTCCCCGTAGAATGGCATTTTAGCCAAGCAATCCCTTTGCAACCCTTTTTGCATTGAATAACCCCGCGTTGAGTCCGTTGGAACCGAACGCATCGGTTCCAACGGACAATTGCCGGAGGATGCTTACCCCGCGTTTCCGTGAGAAGATAACGCCTCTGCGGAAAAGCCGGATTGACGGTTTGGATCGAATGATTCGATATAATATATATTGATAATCGGGATGTGATATTTTAAAATACATATTTCAATTTAATTTTTTAAACTTTTCAGCAGGTGCTCCCCTATGTTCAGCATGGATTTCCGTAAGATTGCGATGTGGCTGCTAAGCGGTTTCGTTCTGACAATTGCTGCGTGTTCGTCTCAGGTGCCGGAAGCATCGAACGCTAAGCCTGCTCAGCGCAATCAGACAAATGCCGTAAAACGTCCGGTTCCGGTGCTTGCGGCCCGGGCAATTCAAAAGGATTTCCCTCTTGAAATCCGGGCCATTGGCAATGTGGAGTCTTATGCCACGGTTGCCATCAAGGCCAGAGTCACCGGAGAGCTTCAGAAAATTCATTTCAAGGAAGGTCAGGAGGTTGCAAAAGGCGATCTGCTGTTTACCATAGACCCCAGGCCGCTTGAAGCTGCGCTTCGTGAAGCCATTGCCCGCCTTGAAAAAGACAAAGCCCTGGCTGAAAAGGCAGAAGCGGATAACCTGCGTTACGAAAGCCTGGTTCAAGGCGGATTTATCAGCAGGGAACAATTCGATCAAATCCGTTCCAATCTCAGCTCCTTGAAGGCTTCGGTGCAGGCTGACGAAGCGGTCATCGAAAATGCCAGACTTCAGCTCGGGTATTCCTTTATCTATTCCCCGATTTCAGGACGAACCGGAACGATCCTCATTAATCAGGGGAACATGATCAAGGCCAATGACGACAATAAAAGTCTGGTTGTCATTGAACAGATTCATCCGATTTATGTGAGTTTTTCCGTGCCCGAGGCGAATTTATCCCAGATCATGGAATGCATGAAAGGTCAGGAACTTGTCGTGAATGCCATGACCGATGGATCAATGTCCGGACCTGAAAAAGGAAGACTGTCGTTTGTGGATAATTCCGTGGATTCCAAAACCGGAACGATCCGGCTGAAAGGAACATTTGATAACACGTCAAAGCGACTGTGGCCGGGCCAGTTTGTCAATATCGCGCTGGCCCTCGGAAGTCTCAAGAATGTTGTGACGGTTCCGTCTCAGGCCGTTCAGACCGGCGAAAGCAGCCTTTTTGTATTTGTCATCACGCCGGAAAATACGGTTCAATTAAAAACGGTCAAAACCGGAAAGTCTTATGGGGGGGAAACAATTATCGAAAGCGGTCTATCGGCTGGAGAGCAGGTTGTGACGGACGGCCATCTGCGTCTGACCCCGGGCGCAACCGTTGAGATTTCATCGGACTTGAAACCTGAAAACAATCCATCACAAGCCGACGGCAAAGAGGCCAGATCGTGAATATCGCCAGACTCTTTATCGGCAGACCGGTCATGACCACCCTGGTCATGACCGGCCTGCTCGTATTCGGGGTGATGGCTTATCGGATACTTCCGGTCAGCGACCTGCCGAATGTGGATTTCCCCACGATTCAGGTAACCGCAAGGCTACCAGGAGCCAATCCCGACACCATGGCGGCCAGTGTTGCCACGCCATTGGAGCGGGAGTTTTCGACCATTGCCGGCATTGACTCCATGTCATCTTCCAGTACCCTGGGCATCACACGGATCACGATTCAGTTCAGTCTTGACAGAAGCATCGATGCGGCGGCCCAGGACGTTCAATCCGCCATTGCCAAGGCAGCCCGGAAACTGCCGCCGGATATGCCCACGCCGCCGACCTATCAGAAGGTGAACCCCGCGGATGCACCGGTTTTTTATCTGGCACTGGCTTCTCCCACATTGCCGCTGTCCGCGGTGAATGAATATGCGGACACCATGATTGCCCAAAGGATATCCATGCTGAGCGGCGTGGCCCAGGTTTCGATTTACGGCGCCAAAAAATATGCGGTGCGCGTGCAGCTCGATCCCAAGGCCATGGCTTCCCGGGAAATCGGTATTGATGAAGTGGCAAAGGCTGTTGAACAGGGCAACGTGAATCTGCCGACCGGTACGCTCTACGGGGAGCACCAGGCCTTTAACATCCAGGCCAGGGGACAGCTCATGGATGCCAAAAGTTTCAGGCCCTTGATCGTGTCCTGGCGAAACGGCTCTGCTGTTCGGCTTGAAGAAATCGGCAGTGTTTTTGACAGCGTTGAAAGCGATAAAACCATCACCTGGCGAAACAACATCCGTTCGATTGTGCTGGCCATTCAGCGCCAGCCCGGCACCAACACCGTTGCCGTGGTCAACGAAATCCGGAAACTGCTTCCCGTATTTGAAAAACAGCTTCCCGCGGCAGTTCAACTTTCGGTCATGATTGATCGTTCTGAATCCATCCGCGATTCGGTCAATGATGTCAAGTTTACGCTCACGCTCACCATCGGGCTGGTCATCCTGGTTATTTTCATCTTTCTTCGAAGTCTGTCCGCCACGCTCATTCCCAGCATGGCGCTTCCCATGTCGATCATCGTGACATTTGCCGCCATGTATCTGATGGGGTTCAGCGTGGACAATCTCTCGCTGATGGCACTGACCCTTGCGGTCGGATTCGTGGTGGATGATGCCATCGTAATGCTTGAAAATATCGTCCGGCATCTGGAGATGGGTAAGGGCGTGCTTCAGGCAGCGCTGGACGGGTCCCGGGAAATCAGCTTTACCATTGTATCCATGACTATCTCCCTTGCTGCGGTATTTATTCCGGTGCTGTTCATGGGCGGGATTGTCGGCAGGTTGTTCCGGGAATTTTCTCTGGTCATCACCGTGGCCATTCTGCTGTCCGGATTCGTATCGCTGAGTCTCACCCCCATGCTGTGCAGCCTTTTTTTAAGGCCCAGACAAGAAGTGCATCATGGCCGGGTTTATATGGTGACGGAGTCCTTTTTCAATGGCATGCTCTGGTTTTACGAAAAAACCCTGAAAGGGGCGCTCCGATTTCACTGGGTAACGTTTCTGATTTCGGTGGTTGTTCTGATTGCGACCGTATATTTATTCGGCATCAGTCCCAAGGGGTTTTTGCCCAGTGAGGATATCGGCCAGATTATGGGTTTTACCGAGGCATCCCAGGACATCTCCTTTGATTCGATGGTCCGTCATCAATCCGCCTTGCACGAGATACTGGCGGCTGAGCCGGCCATTGAAACCTATATGTCTTCCGTGGGCGCGGGTGGCCCGAATGCGGCCGGAAATTCCGGAAGGTTTTTCATGCGCCTTAAACCCAGGAAAACGCGCAAGGAAAGCGCGGATGAACTGATTCAAAAGCTCAGGCCAAAACTTGCGAAAGTGCCGGGAATTCAGGCATTTTTGATGAATCCACCCGCCATCAGCATCGGCGGAAGAGCCACCAAGGGTCTTTATCAATATACGTTGCAAGGGCCGGATACCGCCGAGCTGTATCGCCATGCGGTAATTCTCGAGAAAAAAATGAAAGAAATGTCCGGTATCCAGGATATCAACAGCGATCTTCAGATGAACAACCCGGAAATACGCATTGATATCAATCGGGATAAGGCATCTTCCCTGGGAATCACGGCAAATCAAATTGAAAACGCCCTTCAAAACGCTTATGGTTCAAACCAGGTGTCAACCATTTATGCGCCGACCGACAGCTACCAGGTGATCATGGAACTGCTGCCCCGGTACCAGAGAGAGCCGTCCGCGCTTTCGCTGCTCTACATCCGGTCTTCCAGCGGAAAACTGGTGCCCCTGGATACGGTAGCAACGCTGACATCGGGTGTGGGGCCGCTTTCGGTCAATCATTCCGGACAGTTTCCATCCGTTACCATTTCATTCAATCTCAAGCCCGAGGTTTCATTGGGAGATGCGGTTTCCGAAGTCGAAACGTTTACGCGTTCCCTTCTTCCGGCAACGATCAGTGGCAATTTTCAGGGAACGGCCCAGGCTTTTCAGGCATCTTTCAAGGGGATGGTGGGGCTCTTGATCATGGCCATACTGGTCATTTACATTGTTCTGGGAATTTTGTATGAAAGCTTCATCCATCCGCTTACCATTCTTTCAGGGCTTCCTTCCGCGGGGTTCGGCGCGCTCTTGACCCTTTATATCTTCAAGGTCGATCTCAGTCTCTATGCATTTGTCGGGATCATCATGCTGATCGGGATCGTGAAGAAAAACGCCATCATGATGATTGATTTTGCGCTGGAGGCGGAGCGGGCGGAAAATAAAAGCCCTCGGGATGCGATTGTGGAAGGATGCCTGGTCCGGTTCAGGCCCATCATGATGACCACCATGGCCGCCATCATGGGCACGCTGCCCATTGCCATCGGATTCGGGGCAGGCGCCGAATCCAGGCGGCCGCTCGGGCTTGCCGTGGTCGGCGGATTGGTCTTCTCTCAGCTTTTGACCCTTTATATCACCCCGGTTTATTATATTTACCTGGATACGCTGAAGAACAAGGTTCAATCGTTATTTGCAGGAAGGGTCCGTGAAGCGCTGTAAGGATTATGTCCGCATATTTCAGCAATGACAGCGGCCAGTTTATGGCGGGTATCCTTGAACCGCCTGTCTTTGAATCCCGGGTTCCAGGTCAGACCGGAAAGATCGTCGGAAACCACCAGGATCGCGGAAAGCGCAACGCCCAGAAATGCGGATACCGTAAACAGGGCGGAGAGCTCCATTTCAACCGCGAGCGCTCCTTTGTTCAGAAAATGCGCCATCTTATCCGGCGTTTCACGGAAAATGGCATCCGTTGTCCAGATGGCGCCTTCATGAAAGGGCAGGGCGCTCGATTGCAGCGCTGATTTAACGCCGAGGGTCAGGGCATCCGAAGGGCTTGCAGCGGGGCTTGCGGAATAGGCGCGCGAGGTGCCTTCGTCGATCCAGGCCAGGGTGGGAACGAGAATATCGCCGGTTGTAATGGTTGCGGAAATGGCGCCGCACCAGCCCAGAAAGATGACCTGTCTGGCGCCCCATGCAGCCAGGGTTTCCAGTATCATCACGCTATAAGGTGCGCCCATGAAAGGGCCTGAAAGAAAAACCCCGTCATCCCGGACATGGAGCTGGCTCATGTAAAGGGATCTGCGGTGCCGGTTTTCCATTCCCATGGCTGCGATCAGAGCGGGCAGATCGGCCCGGGTTGCGCCCATTACCCCCAGCGGACCGATCCGGGGGGTATTGGGTGTGACGATGGGCTGGACAATGCCCTTCATTATTCCGGACTGACTCTTGCGGCCATGTCATCCTTGATTTCATCAATCATCTCGTAAAGCCACATCACATCTTCCATGGTCAGACGTCCGGCCTTGACGGGCGTTCGCTGCCCGCCTTCTTTTTTGTTCAGAATGCGGGGCCCGATCTGGAGTTTGGGCTGTCCTTTGTCATATTGATTGATTGAAATGATCAGGCCGGTTTCTTCACATTTCCAGGCCTTCAGAACTTTGTCTTTATCAGGATCAAACGCCATCTAAACTTCCTCCACCAAAAAAATTATTTATTATAAACCATGCTTTTTCAGCATAACGAAACACCATTCCCCCCTTTGGAAAAAGGGGGGGCAGGGGGGATTTGCAATCGTTCAGACAAGAAAATCCCCCTCGGTCCCCCTTTTCCTAAGGGGGAGGCTGCCATTTTCACGGTAAACCATTCATGGGCAGGTTCAGGCAGGCCAAAGAAGTCGGGTCAGTCTGACCTGCTAACCCAAAAACCTAATTACTGATTTTGGTAAAATCCGCAATATCATCGAACAAGGAGCCGATCCGCTCCAGAAGCGTCAGCCGGTTATTCCGGATGTTCGGGTCATCGGCCATGACCAGAACCGCCGTAAAAAACGCATCCACGGGATCCCGAAGGGATGCCATATCCCGGAGGGCCAGGGCAAAATCCCCCTGGCTCAGATGCCGGCTCACCCGTTTTTTAATTGTCTGATAGGCATCGTACAGGGTGGATTCGCTGGGATCCTGAAACAGGGATGCATTGATCCTGGGCGAAAACTGGCCAAGAGATCCTTCCGCGGCTTTCTTGACGATGTTGGCCACCCGTTTGAAGGCAATGGCAAGCGGTTCGAAATCCGGCGCCGCCTTTAAGCCTTCAAGCGCGCGAACCCGATTCCAGACATTCGGAATGTGGTCTGAGGAAGCGCTGAGAACCGCGGCAATGCTATCCTTGGCAAAGCCCTGTTCCGCCATTAAAAAGGACATGCGACTCTGGAAAAACGCCTGAACCGAAACCGCGGTATTCCGGATATGGTCGGCATCGAACTGATCATAGATTTTCAGACCGGTTTCTATGATCCCGGCCAGTGAAAATGAAAAATTCCGATTCAGCATGATCTGAATCACGCCGATGGCCTGTCTGCGGAGGGCATAAGGATCGGATGCGCCGGTCGGGGAAAGACCGACGCTGAAGCATCCGCACAGGCTGTCCACTTTATCGGCAATGCTGAGAATGGCGCCCATCAGCGTTTCAGGAAGCTGGCCCCCGGAAAATGTCGGACGGTAGTGCTCTTCTATGGCAATGGATACGGCTTCGGGTTCTCCGGATTTTAAGGCATACACTTTTCCCATCGTTCCCTGGAGTTTGGGGAACTCAACCACCATCTGGGTGACCAGATCGGCCTTGGATAGCCGGGCGCAGCGGGAAAGCATCTGAATGTCGCCGGCATTCAGCCCGGCTTCAGCGCCAATGAATTCGGCCAGTTTTTGCACCCGAAGGGTTTTATCATAAACCGTTCCCAGCTTTGCCTGAAAAAGAACGCCTTTTAGTTTGTCAACGCAGGCATCCAGCGGCGTTTCCAGATCAGCCCGGTAAAAAAACTGGGCATCGCTAAGTCTTGCCCTTAAAACGCGTTCGTGCCCCTTTGCCACGATATCCATATCCCTGGCATGGGTGTTGTTGACCGCGATAAAGCAGGGCATGAGTTTGTCGTTTTGATCAATGACGGCAAAGTATTTTTGATGCTCCCGCATAGAGGTGATCAGCACTTTGTCCGGAAGTTCCAGAAATGCGGGATCGAATTTTCCGGCCACGGCCACCGGGTATTCCACAAGATTGGTTACGATATCGGCAAGTTCATTGTCCGGAAACACTTTTCCGCCCAGGCGTTTGGCGATTTTCGATATTTCCTTGTTCACCATTTTTTTTCGTTCAGCCATATCCACCAGGACATGGGCATTTCGCATCGCATCGCCATACTCCGGAGGTTCGGCAATCTTGATTTTTCCGGGGCTCATGAACCGATGGCCCAGAACAAATCGGTTGCTGGAAATGCTTCCCAGTTTAAAGGGAATAACCTTGTTGCCGTATAACGCCAGGATGGTATGAATCGGTCTGGCAAACTGAATCCGCAGATCCGCCCACTTCATGATTTTGGGAAAAGGCGTTGCCAGGATCAGATCCGGCAGCAGGGTTTTCAGGATTGCGACGGTGGCCTGACCCCGATCGACAACCGACGCGCAAAGATATTGTCCCTTGGGTGTTTCCTTGACTGTCAGTTGATCCACCTGCAGATGGACTTTTTCAGCAAATTTTTCGGCAGCCACGGTCGGCTTGCCGCTTTCCGTAAACCCCACTTTGACCGGAGGACCCAGAACTTCCATTTCCAGTGAAGCCTGTTTGGGGGCCACGGCCTGGATTTCAACCGCCAGTCGTTTGGGTGTTCCGTAAGTCAGGGCCTTGCCATGGCTAATGCGGGCATCACTCAGCTTTTGAATCAACGTGGATGAGAGAAAGGACAGGGCGGGTTCGATATAGCCGGCCGGAATTTCCTCACATCCGATTTCAAGTAAAATATTGTCCATTATTACCTCATTATCACTTTTTCAAAAGGGGAAAGTCCATGGCTTCCCGCTGTTTCAGATAGGCTTCCGCGCAGGCCCTGGCAAGATTCCGGATGCGTGTGATATAGCCGGTTCGCTCGGTGACGCTGATGGCGCCCCTGGCATCCAGAAGATTGAAGGTATGAGAACATTTGAGGCAGTATTCGTAGGACGGAAGGACCAGGGACCGATCGATGATCCGTCTGGATTCGGCCTCATACTGATTGAAAAGGGAAAAGAGCATTTCCACATCCGCGGCTTCAAAATTGTAGGTGGACTGTTCCACTTCCTGCTGATGATGGACCTGGCCGTAAGTCACCTCATGGTTCCATTTCAGGTCATAGACATTGTCAACGCCTTGAAGGTACATGGCGAGCCGCTCCAGCCCGTAAGTCAGTTCAACGGATATGGGATGGAGTTCAATGCTCCCCGCCAGTTGAAAATACGTGAACTGGGTCACCTCCATGCCGTCCAGCCAGACTTCCCATCCCAGTCCGGATGCGCCCAGCGTGGGGGATTCCCAGTCATCCTCGACAAAGCGGATGTCATGGGCCAAAGGGTCGATGCCCAGCGCTTTCAGGCTTTGAAGATACAGATCCTGAACATCGAGCGGGGAGGGTTTCAGCAAGACCTGGAACTGATAATAGTGCTGAAGCCGGTTGGGATTGTCTCCGTACCGGCCATCCGTGGGCCTTCTGGAAGGCTGGACATAAGCGACATTCCAGGGTTCCGGACCCAGGGCCTTTAATAGTGTAAAATGATGAAAGGTTCCGGCACCTACCTGAAGATCGTAGGGTTGAACCAGAACGCATCCTTTTGCTCCCCAGAATTTCTGCAAAGACAATATCACATCCTGAAAGTTCATCGTTATCCTCATGTTATAATCGGAAAAATTTCTGCAATCTCAATATCGAAATGTCAAACTGATCAATTCATGAATTTTTACCCGTCAACTTTACCTGCAAAGACATGGGAGAACCTTACTTGAACAGCGTCACCATGCCGTCATCCAGATCATACTTGGCGGCCACGATCTTGATCTTTTTCTCTTCGGAAAGGTGCTTGAGAATCATGGATTTTTTCGTCAGGTCGGCAGCCACTGTTTTTGCATTGGCATCGATCACGCATTCCACAAACTCGGATTTCTTTGTCTCGGCACATTTTTTCTCGCCCTTGCACGCGTCGCAATCCTTGGCGGCTGACTTGACATTGGGTTTGATGGCTTTCACGATGGCATCGATATTGGCGCTGCCGGTGCTCTTGCCCTTTGAATCCACGGTGGCCGTGACCGCTCCGCAACGCTCGTGTCCCAACACCACGATCAGGGGTGTCCCCAGGTGCTCGGCGGCATATTCGATACTCCCGAGAACAACCGGATCGGGTACGTTTCCGGCGACACGCACCACAAAAATTTCCCCCAGTCCTTTATCAAAAATAATTTCCGGCGGAACGCGGGAATCGGAACAGGCCAGGATGATGGCATATGGCTTCTGGGACTTGGACAGTGATGCGCGTGTTGCAGCATCGCTCATCGCGGCATTTGTCAGCTTGTTCTCAACGTAATTTTTGTTGCCGTCCATCAGTTTTTGCAGGGCATCATCCGGCGACATGCCCGTTCCGGTGCCCGGATTCGAGAAAGCGAGCCCGGCCGCAAATGCCACGATTCCCAAGGCTGCCGCAAATGTTCTCATCATGCTTTTTCTGAACATACAATGATCCTCCATGTGTTGAAAGGTTATTCCACAATCAATCCGTCCGAATCGACCCGAACATCCAACAGATGCGCCCCTTTTTTTTCAGCCAGACATCTCTTCCAGGTGTTTCGAAGCTTATCAATGTCGCTGATTTCCCCGATGGCCCAGATGCACCCGCCGCCCCCGGCCCCGGTAAACCGGCCGCCGCAGCCTTGTTTTTTTGCCGCCTGAATGAGCTTGATGCCCGTATCATCCAGAACATCCGGAGTCATGCTCCGGCGGATGGCGGTTTCCAGATTCATGATGTTTCCGGCCCTTTTGTACTGACGGTCTTGCAGGGCTTCGGAAAACCGGTGGGTGTGATCTGCGATGGCGATCCATTCTTTTCGGGTGGTGCCTTGAATAAACTGATCCACCCATTTGCGGTTGATCTGTCTGGATTCGTGCGGAATGCCGCAATAAGCCACCAGAATATGCCGGGAAAAATCATCATGAAGGGATTTGCCGACCAGGGCTTTTCTGCGGAATCCGCCGACATTCTGGGCATTTTCCCAGTACCAGGCATTGACCCCGCCGTAGGCCGCCGCCAGTTGATCCTGAAATCCGCAAGGAACGCCGGCAACGCTTTCTTCAATGGCATGTGCCAGCAAAACAATCTGTTTGCGGGTAAGGGGCTTCTGACCGGCCTTTTCAAGGAGCCTGGACAGTGCCGCAACCAGCGCAATGGCCGCTGCCGAAGATCCGCCCAAAGCACTTCGCGGCGGAGATGCCGATGCGATATCGATATGGATGCCACTGACGCCGAAATACGTGGCGATGGCAAACATCAGGCCCAGGGGATGGTTATAAGGCGCGGCATCTTCAGGAAACGAGACGCTTTCAAAGCCGGCGGAGCTCACTTTTACCTGCCCCTGAAGGCCGGGAAGAATCCGAACCCGGGTCCTCATGCTGATTGCGGCATTGACCGTGCAGGGAGACAGGCGCCTCAGCGGCAGATGGAACGACTTGATATCGAGCGTGCCTCCCATGTCGATCCGGCAGGGAGCGGATGCTTCGATCGGGTCGGATTTCAATATATTTCGATAGATTTCCATCAAGAACATGCTCCCATTTCCTGATCATTCCGGAACCGGCGCAATACGGAAAGGCTTTTGGGTTCTTTTCCGAGATGATAGGGCACAAATGCTTCCAGAAATTCCAGGCTTTCCCGAATGGACCGGGCGGAAAACCGGGCCCTGGCGATTTTGTTCCAGTTCCCGCATCCCATCCACTGCAACTGTTTGATCGTCCCCCTGGACAGATAGACCATTGGAGAAACAGCGGCGTTGCAGGAAGAACAAATCAGGCCGCCTTTGGCAAAATTGATTCCGATTCGGCACCCGTTCAGGCAGTCCATTTCGGTATGGCACAGGCAGCAACTACTGAAATTGGGAGAAAAACCGGATATGATCATCAGCGTCATTTGAAACACGATACTCAGCAGTTCATCCGGCAGATCGCTTCGATCCAGCCTGTCCAGTATCTGGTAAAGCAGGTCAAAGGCCCGGGGCTGCGCAATGTCCGGTTCCATCCAGTTGTTGATGATTTCCACAAAATAACTGGCATAGGCTGTTTTTTTGAAATCAGAACGAATTTGACAAAACGGATGTTTTATTGTTGACTCCTGAAGCACCGGAAGGCGTCCTTTGCCGGTTGAACAAACCAGCTCGAACGCGGAGAACAAATCCAGTGCACCGCAAAACCGCTTCCGGCTTTTTCTTGCGGATTTGGCAAGCAGGGAAATTTTGCCCCGGGTCAGGGAAAAAAACGTTAAAATCAGATCATTATCGCCAAAATCAACCCGTCTGAGCAAAATAGCAGGTGTGGTAAAACAGATCGTCATAGTCTACCAGCCTGTCCGGACACCGCCAATCGTTAATGAATTCGAAAAAAGTCAAAATTGGATTGTCTACGAAGGCACGCCTATTGTGTAATTTTAATGAGGGATCGGGATCGCAGCTCTTCCAGCCATTTTGAAAACTTCTGATCTACAATATCCTTATACAGCTTGTTTTCGATTTCGGCTGAGGCATCTTCAAGTGTTTTGCTGGCGGTCTTGACCTTATCCTGAAGGCGGAAAATCTGATATCCATAATCGGTTTCAATGACTCCTGAATATTGGCCTGGCTGCAAATCTTTCAGCGCCTCGCGAATTTTGGGGTCCATGGATAAAAGGGAAAATGTCCCCAGTTCCCCCCCTTGAACCTTGGCGGTGCTGTCGGAAAAAGCCTGAACCACTTCATCGATGGATTTGCCCGCTCTGAGTTCCTGGAGAATGACAGTCATTTTCTGTTGTGTTTGCATGCGGCTGGAAGGGTCCTGGCTTTCCGGATATTTGATCATGACGTTTGCCAGGTGGTATTTTTCCTCAAATCCATAAAGATCGGGATGCGCATCGTAATAGGCTTTGATGTCTTCCTTGGTAAGGACAACCTTGGATTTGATTTCCCGGTTAACCAGAATGGATCTTAATACATGCTCTTTCGTTCGCTTTCGGTATTCCTCATAGGTTATACCCTCTTTGGAAAGCGCCTGCCGAAGGGTTTCGTCCGTAAGGGAATTGGCTTTCTTGACTCGCTCAATGGCATTGTCCACTTCTTTGTCCGAAGCCGTGATTTTATATCGGGCGATTTCCTGCTCGGTTAATTTCTGATCGATCATTTGGTTGAGGACATCCTCCCGAACCTTGAAAATCATCTGACGCTGCTTGTCCGGCGGGTATCCCATGGCATTGATTTTCTCCAGATAGGGTTTGACCTGGTTGTTGAGCTCTTCCAGAGAAATCAAATCGTTGTTAACCACTGCCACGATTCGGTCGATCAGTTCCGCGCCGATGGCTGGATTTGCGGGACACCAGACAGCCTGTATCACCCAGGCAACGGTTGCCGCCAGCAAGGGGATGTGTCGCTTCATAAATCGGATAATGATGTTTCGGGTCATGATTGCTTGCTTACTCCTTTATTTTTGCACTGTCAGGAATTGTTAACACGCTGACCGATCTCTTTCAAGATGTTTTTGGTTTCCGACAGCAGACCGCTGAAATGACGCCTGGCCAGATGAATCTTCAAAACATGGTCGGGTGTGAATTCAAATCGTCCTTTTTCAGACACGATCATGTCCACAATGCCGAATGGATTTTTCTGGTGCGCCTCGGAGAATCGCAGGTGAAGCTGCTGGCCGCAGAGATCCAGCCGCTTGACCCCCGCTGCCATGCACAGCACTTTGAGCATCATTTTCAGCAACAGGTTGGCGGCCTCATCCGGCAGCGGTCCGAAACGATCGATCATCTCTTTTTTATAATCCGATATCTCCGCCAGACTGGTCATTTTTGCCAGCCGCCGGTATGCCACGAGCCGCTGATCGATATCCGAAATATAGGCTTCAGGGATGTAGGCGCTCATGGTGACCTGAATATCGGGCTCAAGGCTTTCTGGAATCGGTTCGCCCTTGATTTCGGACATGGCTTCTTCCATCAGCTTCAGAAACATGTCGTAGCCGACGGCTGCAATGTGACCCGACTGGGAGGCGCCCAGAATCGTTCCGCCGCCCCGGATTTTCAGATCGCTCATGGCGATTTGAAAACCGGATCCCAGATCGCTGTGTTCCATGAGTACCTTCAGCCGTTTCAGGGCGTCTGGGTTCAGCGTATGCTCGGCCGGGATAAACAGGTAGGCATACGCCTGTTCATCCGATCTGCCCACGCGTCCGCGAAGCTGATAGATCTGGGCCAGTCCGAATCTGTCGGCCCGGTTGACCAGCATGGTGTTGGCGGAAGGAATATCCAGGCCGGATTCGATAATGGTGGTGCAGACCAGCATATCCAGTTCGTTTTTCGTGAATCGCAGCATGACCGCTTCCAGTTCATCGGCGCTCATGCGGCCGTGCGCCACATCCAGCCGGACTTCCGGGACCAGTTTTTTCAGGTGATCGGACATGGACCAGATGGTGTGAATATTGTTGTGCACAAAATAGATCTGGCCTTTTCGTTCCAGCTCTTTTCGAATGGCTTCGGTGACGACCGTGTCGTCAAACTCCGAAATAAAGGTGGCGATCGGCTGGCGATGCTCCGGAGGGGTGGAAATGATGCTGATATCCCGAACCCCCATCATGGACATGTGAAGGGTTCGGGGAATCGGGGTTGCCGTCAGGGCCAGAACATCCACATTATGTCTGAATTTTTTCAGCTTTTCCTTATGCGTGACCCCGAAGCGCTGCTCTTCATCCAGGACGATGAGCCCGAGATCCTTGAAACCGACATCTTTCTGAAGCAGGCGATGGGTTCCGATCACGATATCCACGGCCCCGGTCTTCAGGTCTTCAATAATGCTTTTCTGTTCCCTGGCGCTTCGGAACCGGCTTAAACAGGCAACCCGAACCGGATATCGCTTGAAACGCGCGGAAAACGTTTCAAAATGCTGTTCCGCCAGCACGGTGGTCGGGACCAGAACCGCGACCTGTTTGCTGTTGTTGACAGCCAGAAAGGATGCCCGAAGGGCGACTTCGGTCTTGCCGTATCCCACATCCCCGCAAACGAGCCTGTCCATCGGGGCGGGGGACTGCATGTCCTGAAGCACATCTTCGATGGCCCGGAGCTGATCCGGGGTTTCCTCATAGGAAAAGCTGGCTTCAAAATCCTGAAAATAGCTGTCTATGCCCTGAAATGAAATGCCCGGTGCCACTTTTCGGCTGGCATAAAGTTTGAGAAGCTCGCCGGCGATTTTCTCAACAGACTGCTTGACCTGTTTTTTGATCCGGTCCCAGGATTTTCCCCCCATTTTGTCCAGGACCGGCGCCACCCCTTCCACGCCCAGGTATTTCTGAACCATGTTCATGCGCACCACCGGAAGGTAGAGCTTATCCGCATCCCGGTAGGTGATGAGCAGAAAATCATTGGTGGTTCCGTCCACAACCAGCTTCATCAGCCCTTCATACTGGCCGATGCCGTGATCGCTGTGAACGACCAGATCCCCTCTTTTCAGATCCCCGAAGATGATCTGTTCGGTGTGTATTTTTGAAGCCGGAATGCGTTTTCGGTGGTGCTTTCGGCCGAATATCTCGTCTTCGGAAATCACGGCAAGGGATTCATCCGGCCACACAAAACCGGATGAAATGTGTCCGAGGCAGGCATATACCCGGCCTTTGCCCGTGGACAGGTCCGGAACGCCATCCGAGAGTTTCAAAAGAGTCCCGTAAGGTTGCAGCAGGGCATTGAGCCGCTCGGCCTGAGACCGGGTGCTGCAAACGATCAGGGTCGTGTATCTTTGCTCTTTTTTTTCATTGATCCATAATGCCAGCGGCAGCAGAAGCTGCTCGGCGTCACGTTGCGCGGCAAGCTCCTGCTCGATATCCGTATTGTTCTCAACGGAAAATGCGACAGCTTGAAACGGCTGCGGAACGCCGGCCGGGGAAGTCAGTGACATTTGCCTGAGGATCAGCGGATGGCGCTCCAGAATCGAATGAGAAATCGGATCCCATGTTTCATGGAGCGCTTCGGGCGCTACGCACAGGGCTCCGTTTTTCCGCGATGCCATGTATTGCCGGACGGTTTTGTCATGAAAGGCCAGTGCGGATTTTTCCAGTTCTGCCGGTTCCACCATCACGAACAAAGTGTCTTGCGGCGCATAGTCCAGGAGATTGTCCATTTTCGGGTAAAAGAGCGGGGTCAGAAATTCAATTCCCGGAAAAACGCCTTCTTTTTTGATGCGGTCAACCAGGTCCCGGATTGTTGTGACAGGCAGCTCCAGAACCGATGCCTGCTCCCGGATCCGGTTGATGACAGGCTCTATGGATTCCATTTTGATGATGGCTTCCCGTGCGGGTATGATAATGGCCTCGGGAATATTTCCGATCGTGCGCTGGCTGGATGCGGAAAAAAAACGGATGGATTCGACGCAGTCACCAAAAAGCTCGATACGAAGGGGATCGGCGTACAGCGGGGAAAAAACATCCAGGATTCCTCCCCGGATGCTGTAATCTCCGGGCTCTTCCACAATCATCGATCGAACGTACCCGCCGGAAACCATTTTCTCCACCAGGCGATCCAGGCTGATCTCTTCGTTTTCCATCAACAACTCAGAATAATTACAGAGTTCCTGTCTGGGAATGAGTTTTTGAAGCAAACCTTCAATGGGTGCGATCACGATGGGAGGGGATGTGGCATAAATGAGTTGATACAGGGCGCAAATGCGTTTGGTCGAGGCCTCGCTGTGGCTTGACAGCGATTTGTACGCTCCGGCGGCGGATGCCGGGAAAAAACTGATGGGAAGCGATGTCGGACCCGCATAAAATAACATGTCTTCCATCAGTTGCTGGGCTTCCCGGGTCGATGGCGTGGCGATAATCATCGGAAGGGGACGGCTTTGGTATAGGGCTGTGCATAAATAAGCCTGCTGGGATGCGGAAATTCCGGAGCATTCAATATGTTGATTTCTATAAGGAATTGAATCAATCAGGGAACGGAGCATATTTTTTTCTTGATTTTGAAGCATAAACAAAGTATCCAATCCAAATAAACAATGCTGGCCGGCGTAGCTCAGTTGGTAGAGCAGCTGATTCGTAATCAGCAGGTCCGCGGTTCGAATCCGCGCGCCGGCTCCAAATAAATCAAGGATTTATAGCGAAAAGCTGTAAATCCTTTTTTCGTTTCTGTATAGTTTGTACAAAACCCCTGTACAACTTTATTTGATCACGGTATCTTGATTCATAGCGCCGGTATTTTTATCAGTCTCACCATCGACAGTCAACCCCGGAAGCAAAAAAGCCCTTGATTCCCAGGCAAGGGGGAGCTTTTCATATTGGCGTGGGGGGACTCGATATCCAATTTTTTCAGATACCGTGGCACTGCCGGCGGAATCCGGCGGCCAATGGAGAAAACAAACATCAACCTGTAGAATCGGGAAAACCCGCTCGACTTATCATGCGAAATGTCAGCATAAGCGAAGCAAGATACAACTGTCATGGAAGAAGATCAGAAATATTCAGGTACAATGGAACGACGTCGAAGTCCAAGGATAGAAGCGTCCATACTCGTGAAATACATTATTTACGATAACAAAGGTAAGGCATTGGAGCTTGGAAAAGGACGGACCGTCAATCTGAGCCGGCACGGTATACTTTTAGAAACGCCGAAACCCTTGAATGGCGTATTTGCCATGTTGATGACCATTGATCTGGACGGCAAGGACGTGAAGATGAAAGGCCGTATCGTCCATTCCAACATGCAAGAGGCCACCGGGCGTTACTATTCAGGAATTGATTTCATCGGACCAGAAGACCAGCAAGTGGCCGCCATTGTCGCTTTTGTCAAATTCTATTACCTGAACAAATCTAAAAAAGCAATCCCAGGATTATCGAATGATTCCATAGTAGATCCAAAGTGATTTACTATCACCAGAACACCTGTTTCAGATCCGTCTGACAATCTACCTGAAAGGAGATCCTGATGCCGATTATCACAATTTCCAGAGGAAGCTATTTTTACGGCAAATCCATTGCTGAAAAACTGGCGCAAAGGTTAAACTATACCTGCGTGTCCCGGGATGAAATCATCGAGAATCTCGACGAATTCCATCTGCCTGAAATAAAGATGGTAAGGGAACTCAAAGACGCCTATTCCGTTCTTGACCGATTTCCCCATGGCAAGAAACGCTTCATTGCAGCGATCCGGTCGGCAATTCTCAATCGTTTTCTCGCTGGCAACGTGGTGTATCATGGGCTGGTGGGACATTATTTCGTCACGAGTATTTCACACGTTCTCAAGGTCAGAATTATTTCCGATATCGAAAGCAGGGTGGCGGGTGAAATGGCCAGAGAAAATATTTCTGAGGAAAAAGCGCGCTATATCCTGAAAAAAGATGATGAGGAGAGGCGCAAATGGGCCATGTTTCTCTATGGCGTTGATCTCGCCGATCCCGAAGCATACAACCTGGCCATCAGAATCGGCCATTTATCCGAGGATGATGCAGTGGATATCATTGCCGGCACGGCAGGGCTATCTTCCTTTCAGGAAACGGTCGAATCCAAAGCCGCTTTGGCGGACCTGGCCCTTACCGCCACGGTCATTCGAAAGTTGTTCGATTTTCCCCATGCTGATGTCGTCTCCAGAGAAGGTCATGTAAAGATCACACTCAAGGCTCCGGAGGAACAGCAATCGATAATTCGTGATCGGGTAGGTCAGATACTGTCATCCATTGATGAGATAAATGAATATGTGATTCATTTCGTCTCTTATTTCTAAGATGAAAAGGGTAAGTGATTATCCGGGAATCAAAAAACCACTTCAGGTGATCCATAATAATGCCCTCCTTTTATTGATATCAACCGGGATTGCATAAATTTATGAATACGACTTTTGATGTTCAGCATATTTCTCAGACTTAAGGTTTGGTTCTGTTTTTGATTTTATGGTATATTTGTTAAGAGACAATATCGTATTTGATAATATTGTTCTTACCGGCGAAGATTCAAGGGAGTATTCATTTGTGAACGTGATGTCCGTGTTATATTTCTTTGTCGGCAAGTACTTTCTCGATGCGTCGATCCGGCACGAGCCAAATCATTGCCACCAGAACGAAAATACCTTGGGAAATCCATTGGGACCAGAAAGCCGTGGCAATGGAGATCAAGTAAAGAGCTGGTGATATCTTGCCCTTCCAGTCGCTGCCGATTGCCTTCTTTAAAAGAGAATCCGGGCCTTGTGAGGCAATGATGAGTTGCTGCAGTATCCAGTAAGCAATTGCCGCCATTAACAGAACAACGCCATACAAGGCAGAGGGTACCGCGGCAAAGTGATTTTCTCCCATCCAGGCCGTTGCAAAGGGGAACAGAGAGAGCCAAAACAACAGATGCAGGTTTGCCCACAGTATTGGCCCTGTTACCATGTTGCATGCATGAAGCATATGGTGATGATTATTCCAGTATATACCGACATAGACAAAACTCAGTACATAGCTAAGAAACACCGGAATCAGGGGCGATAGGACATCAATGCTTTCTCCTTGAGGAACCTTCATTTCCAACACCATAATGGTGATGATAATGGCGATTACGCCATCACTGAATGCTTCCAACCTGTTTTTACTCATTCTCGCTTTGCGCATATTCAAAAAACCTTCCGCCAGGGCAATCCATCACTGACATCGGTCCATTTTTCAATTTCATACCAGAAACTCAAAAGAGAGTGATCACCCGGGTTACGTCGCCACCAGCGCCATCAATCAACTATGAATTTCAAGACATTAATGATATCATGACAAGGGGAAATGGGAAAATATTTATTATTCGAAAGATGAAAGAGGAAAATATGATCGATAATGAATTGCGGTCTGTCTTGGATCAAATTCCAGTAGGTATAACAGTGACAGATCTTGACGGCAGAATCCTGTATTATAATGAATCCTGTGCCCGGATCGTTGATCGAAAACCGGAATATATTGGCAAGGACATAAGATCCTGTCATAAAAAATCGGAGAGTATTACTAAAATAGACACACTCCTTTCTGAAATAAAAAATGGGAAACGAGAAAATTATTGTTACGAATCAAGGCGGAAAGATAAAGTGTTATCTGTAACGATTTCTCCGTATAAATCCTTGGGTGAATTAATCGGGTTTATTCAAAGTATTGTCGTTAAGTGATTTTTTGACGACTTGACAAAGGTCGAATGCATGTCGATGAATTCGGATTTTCTTACTCCGCCAGCCCACGGTTTCGCAGGCTTTCCGATCTGCGTTCAACTGAATAACCTCGAAGCGGATATCGCAATTATCGGGCTTCATTATGTGAGTCCCTATCCTCGGAAATCCGTGGCATCTGCAACTCAGACTGCGATGGAGACAGCTCCGGATGCCATCCGCCTTCAATCATCCAGATTCACCGGCTATTGGGACCATTATGATTTTGACTTCAACGATGTCCTTTTGGCTGACCGTCAGATTCGAATGGTTGATTGCGGAGATGTCGACAGGAAGGCGAACGGGAGTCTGCAAAACCCGGAGCGTATCACTGCCGTGATTCGCACTATCCTGGCCCGAGGCGCCATGCCCGTTGCTTTAGGTACTGATGAGGGAGGCTTTATTCCGTTCGTACGTGCCTTCGATGGGTGCGATGATCTTTGCCTCGTGCATATTGACGCCCACATCGATTGGCGGAATGAGCTAAATGGGGTAGGGGAAGGTTACAGTAGCGGGATGAGACGGGCTTCAGAAATGCCTTGGGTCAAAGCCATGGTTCAGGTCGGGTTGCGAGGTATCGGAAGTGCCAGACGGCAGGAGGTAAACGATGCCCTTTTGTTCGGAAGCGTTTTCATCCGTGCCCGTGAAGTTCACCAGAAAGGAATCGATGCATGCATTGATAAAATTCCAGCGGCGGATCACTATTTGATCACCATTGATATGGATGCGCTGGATACCGCCATAGCGCCAGGCGTGCTCTTTCCCAGTCCGGGGGGCCTTTCCTTTGATGAAGTCACGGATCTGGTGCAAGGCATTGCATCAAAGGGACGGATAGCAGGCATCAGCCTGTTTGAACTTCGGCCCGAGCGGGACATTAACGGTTTGACTGCCTCAACAGGTGCACAGTTGATAATTAATTTCATCGGTACCTTGGCCCACAGCGGCCAAATTGGAAAATGAACCCGATAGAAGGGCAATGCACCATGCAATCAGAGTTTGCTCCAGGTGTATCCCCAATGATTGTAATTAATAACGGGAGTTGATCAGGGATCGGTTATCCGAAATTCAAGCTTTCATGATCTAAGGGTAACGTCCCGCCTTCCGTCACAGACACAGCAATCTGGGTGCTCTTGGATGTAGTAATCGTCTTGAAGAATAATGCCTTTTTTAGTGCAATAATTCTTTTCGCCGTCATCATCGATATGTGCGGATCGTTTATAACAGTTTTTGCAATTCATTTGATTTCTCCTTTTTGAGAGTTGTTCTCTTTTGATACCATTATCCGCATATTATTTTTTTTCTTAAGTCATTTTTTGTTATCACCCCATCAAGTGCAAATCTCCGAGAGGCTGACCCTTCGGATTGGACTTACCTCTGCTCACTTCTTGCGTCTCTCTGCATAAACCAGGATTGACTCATCCGCTGCTCACGGAGTATATGATATTCGGAACGTCACGTATTATTTCTTTTATAGAGAGGGGGGCATATGAACCGATTGGGTTTGGAATTTATGGGGTTACCGCTGATTAACCCGTTCATACTGGCATCCGCGCCACCCACGGCGACGCCCGCCATGATCGAGCGCGCTTTTGAAGCGGGTTGGGCCGGGGCCGTTATCAAAACCTTGATAGATGAGCCTGTTCGGAATCTTTCCAATCGTTTCGGTATCAACAAAATCGGAAGCAGGGTGTATGGATTCAAAAATATTGAACTGGTAAGCGAATTGTCACCCACCGAATGGTTCTCCGGAGTCGTGGCGTTGAAAAAGAAGTTTCCGGATCGGCTGATAATCGGAAGCATCATGGCGGATGCCCGTGATTTTGACGGATGGCGACGGCTTGCCCTGGGATGCCAGGAAGCCGGAATGGATATGGTCGAGCTGAATTTCTCCTGTCCTAACGGTTATCCGGAAAAGGGTAAGGGATGTGCCATCGGTCAGAATGAAAAGGTCGCAGCCGATATTGTTCGAAACATCAAGGCGGATCACCGGATCACCTTGCCCATTGTTCCAAAGCTTACCCCCAATGTCACGGATATCGCTTTCATCGGTGAGGAACTGGCTAAAGCCGGTGCGGATGCTTTCTGTGCCATCAATACGGTTCCATCTCTTCTCGGATTTGACCTTTCAACGCTGAATCCGAAAGTGAACGTCAACGGCTATTCCACATCCGGTGGATATTCCGGCCCAGGTATAAAGCCCATTGCCCTTCGTTGCGTTCATGAGCTCGTCTGTGGTCCCGCCATTCCCGTCATGGGATGTGGCGGCTGCATGGCCGGTGAAGATGCGGTCGAATTTCTGCTGTTGGGTGCAGGTGTTGTGCAACTGGCAACCGCGGTGATGTTCGAGGGATATCCATTGATTCACCAGCTTCTATCCGGAATGTTGCAGTTCATGGATCAACACGGGTTCGAGACAATAGCCGATTTTCAGGGCAAGGGATCACAACGCATCAGGCGATTTGACCAGTTGGATACCACATTCAGGACCCGCGCCGTGATTGATCCGGAGACCTGTAAACGCTGTGGAAAATGTGTCGTCTCGTGCAGGGATGGCGGTTATCAGGCAATTTCTGCGCTTTCGGAGGATGCCTGCCCATGCATTGATCCTGAAAAATGTGTTGGATGCTCGCTTTGCGCACATGTCTGCCCATTCGGCGCAATCCGCCTTCGGGATTGCTGAATTGCGCTCCAGCCGAAAAGGAATCAATCGATTATGATCGATTTTTTGGCTCATTTCACCGAACCTGACGCGATTTCGTCGGAACCATTTCAGAAATTGCCGGAATACTGGAAGCTCGAATAATGCGCTGCAGAACTTCTACGACTGATCTGGTATTGTGCCATGATTTGAGGAAAGGATAATGAAAAACGTTTTCAGATTCCCGATACATGTCAGATTCCGGGATATTGATGGCATGGGACATGTTAATAATTCAGTGTTTTTCACCTATTTTGCTGAAGCACGATTGGCATTTTTTCAAAAAATATCCAACAGCACGGATTTTTCCACGTTTTCATTTATTTTGGCCCACATAAGCTGTGATTATCTCAGACCCGTTACACTGAATTCCCAACTATCGCTTGAGATTCGGGTAAAGGATATTGGAAATAAAAGTTTTGGATTGGGTTATAAACTGGTGGATTTATCGGATGACGCGGTTACCTTCGCAAAAGGTGAGTCCGTTCAGGTTCGTTTTGATTACGGAGAGAACAAGCCCATCGCTGTTTCTGCGGCATTGAGGCAAAAGCTGGTTGAATATCAATGAGGTGTATCCCGGATCGGAAAACCATCGGTACGCTTCCAAGGCCGGACGTCAAAAAAATGATCTCGGTCTTTTTGTTTTTCACCTAAAACCACTCTCACAATTAGAAAGGATTCAAGATGCTGAAAAAAACGTGTTTGATCATGGGATTTTTCATTCTGGCGCTTCCATTACTGGCACAAAGTTTTGACTGCAATAAACCGGATTTTGGTGCCCGCATCGAGGCGCTGAACAAAGATGGATATTTCGTCAAGTACATGGAAAAAAGCGGAATATCCTATTACAACTATACCGGACCATGCCGCATGGATATGCATGAGAAATACAATCCATCGATTTCATATGCATTTATCGACAGTCAACTCTATGCACGGATTGTCAATATATCCGAGAGTGAAGATAGCATTGAAGATATCAAAAGCACAATTGAAAAAAATATCTTCAAGCAGATTGGAACAGCTCCATATGAAATTAAAGAGGATGGCGACTGGTGGATATATCAATGGTTCAATGAAAAAGATCACCTGAGATTCAAAATAAAAATAAACGGTAAGACGAAAGCGGGGAAAGGCGCATTTTACTACGAGCCTCTTCGGGCCAAGCTGAAACTTATTAACGAGGCAGATGACCCGGTGTCGCTCAGGCATTGATTTTTGACGGTCTGCAACCGTTCAAGGATTACCTGGGTATCTACCGGGATGATCACCGATCCATTTGGTTACTTTCCCTTTAGTCCCGGCTTCCCATAGTAACGCTCCCTGTAAGGCTCCTGGACAATCGGCCGGCACGGGGTACTCTGCCAGGTCATGACTTCCCGATAATTCAGAATACGGTCGAGCCGACCCTGTGCCTGCAATCGAAGATAAATTTGATGCCAGGCGCAGGGTATCTCGTCGGCATCGCTGATTTCACATAATCCGTCATGGCTGCCCCCGCAGGGACCGTTAAAGAGGCTCTTGGCACAGCGGGTGACGGGACAAATCCCGCCCGTATACGCCAGCACGCACTCGCCGCAGGCTCTGCATCGTTCTTCGTAAAGCCCCACATCCCGGTCGATGCCGATGGCTACGGTATTGACGGCCGGATATACCGGGATATTCGGGTAACGTTCGGCCAGAAGCTGAGCTCCTGCCCCGCAAGCCATGGATAGGAACGCATCGAAACCAGCAATCCGATCATCGAGTTCCTCCAGACACAGAGGGTTGCACTGGCGTTCCACCGTATGGCCTTCGATGCGTGCGCTGACTTTTTCGAGCTTCAGGTTCAAATTCAGTTCACTGCAAAGGATTTGAACCTCCTTCTGTCCCCCGACCAGACAGACGGACACACACCCGCCGCATCCCACATTGAGGATTCGCTGATGGTGTCGAACGATTTCCAGTAGTTCATTCAGCGGTTTTCGTGTAGCTTTGACCATGAGATCGTTTTTCCCATCCTGAGGTGTTTTCAAAATCCGGAAGAACATTCTGAGACCGGCAGACGCGCCGCACCAGAGCGATCATTTCCGGGATGTTAATCCCCAAGGGGCAGTAGCACCGGGTGCACAGCACACAGCGTCGCCAGGCGATATGGCACATGCTTTCAAGTTCCTTGCGCCTGACTCGCCCTTTCTTTCGATATAAGATTCCGAGGGTATTGATAAATTTATGGGACGGCATGTATTCGGGCTTTCGGTCCCTGGCCATATACAGGAAACAGCTCTCGGCACACAGACCGCAATGGGCGCAAACCCTGAGTGCCATCCGCATTTCAAATCTGTACTTTTCAAGAAGTGCCCACACGGCAGCGCTGTTTATATCCGCTGCAATCGATTCCCCGGAGGTGGCGGTCGTCTTGGTTTCTTTTCCAGCCATGCCTTACAGCCCTCCTTTAACGGCAAAAGGCTCCCTGGGGTGGCAGTAGATGCACAGGCGGGGGCCACTCTCGCGCCCTGCTTTCTGGAGTTTCGTGTGGCAGCCAAGGCACAGTTTGTGAAAAACGGTCTGCAATTGACAATTGGACTTGGGATTGTGGCAGGTGGTGCATTGGGCCGCAGGCGATCCCTCCTCGAGTTCTGCTTTGTCCAGTACATTTTTTTTGTTCTTGTACCGGTGGTGGCAATCCAGGCAATCGAAATCATTCATGTGCTTTCCATGGGAGAAACGAACCGGATGCTGGCGTGAGTGGCCGAATACCTTGCTGTGATTCAGCAGAATTTCATCCGGCTGAGCCCCCAGAGGCTGAGCCAGAACCAAACCCGCGATGATCAGGCATGCCATGTATTTGAAGATAGGAGAAGCCACAAGTGTCCCTTTGGCAAGTCACGTCCAGGTTCTACGTCCGGGTCCAAAACTCAACTCTCCGGCCAGAAGAATCCGGTTGATAAAAAACATGACCATATGGATGAATTTGGTGAATGGGGCCACAACGAGCAGAACCTGTGCGGCAAGGATGTGGCATATTACCAGCGTCTCGTAGTCAAATACCGCATGGATAGCCAGGAATCCGGTCACAAAAGGACCGAGTGCAACGCACCATATCAGGTAGTCATAGAGCGTTGTGATGGCGCGAACCCTCCTGACAAAAAGCCGGCGCATCAGAAAGACGGCGCCGCAGGAAAACACCACCCCGCATAAAAGGTCTGTAGCACGGTCGGACAGAACATGGGGGCAAAGGGTCAAGCCCCAAAGCTGGCCCATGATCGAATTGTGATGCAGCAGAAAAATCGGGAGAATGAAAATGCACACATGAAAAAGGCTGGTGCAGATGGCCATCAGGGGATTGACCCCCCACACGGTAGCTCGCCATGCCGCCAGCCGGGCTATCCATTTGTCTCGGGTCGAGCGAAGGTCGGACCCTTTTGCATATCCGTAGGACGGCGTCAGGCGGCTCCGCGGTCGTGGCTGGCTATGGAAAAAGATACGGAAAATCTGAAACGCCATTCCGAAAATGAACACGGAAAAGGCGCACCAAGCCATGGGGCCTCGGACGATCTCATACATGTGCGCACATAAACAGCCAACGTGGAATCCAACGATTCTTCGTTGAGAGAGATGTAACAATTTTGGGATCCATTGGGCTTTATCCTACCTTGCGGCTGATCCTGCATTGTGTCTCTGGCATTGTGTCCCTGAGCCCTGACCTGAGTGGCCTGCCTGTGACAATTGGGTATCACATGTCATAATTGTCGTCAAGGACATTTAGGCGTCGATTTCTTGGCAACTGATGACAAAAACCACCCGTATTTTGGATTCTGGAAAATAAAAAGCCCGATCTCTCCAGGGAAAGGATCGGGCTTCAATGTTTTGTCGCGTGTGCGCGCTCAGGGGCGCCGGTCATGTATGGGGTGAGGGGAAAACTATGCCGTGCTCACAAACCGCTCCCTGCTGAGCTTTCGTTCAAGTTTCTCAAAATCGAAACCCGTTTCGATGTCAGCTTCAGGGTTGATTGCCAGCAGCTTCATGAAATAACCCATTGTCATGTTCGGGTTGACTTCATTTTCTTCCAGCAGAGTTTTCAGTTCACTTGTTCTCATGTCCGTTCTCCTTTGTTTGCCTGGCTCGTTGCCTGGTGGTTAACCCCGGCACCCAATAAAAGACGCGCGTTAAATCCCCCCTTGAGTCCAGTTAACAAACTCCGCCGGTCTTTCGATCCCGGTCGGGCATAGCGCGCGTTTTGATTTTTCTGAAGGCATAAAACAAAACTACCAGAAATGACGGATTCGATGTCCGGTAACTGAAATTTCAGGGAGATCCAGCAATAATCAAACTCCGGGAACATGTCAACGGGTTTTTTAGTCCATAGAAAGAGAAAAACCTCTCAAACCACGGGAAAGAGATTGCAGCGTTTAGGAATCGTTATTTCCAGAAAATTCCCAAAACCACAAAAACAAACAACAAAAATAATGCAGTTAATATCATCCATTTAAGGGATTTTAATATGTTGTTGCCGACGCCTGATTTTTTTTGCTTTGCAGCTTCATGAGCAACGGGATTAATTCCGGGTTTTGATTGACCCTTACCATCCGCGGTGGTTTGAACGTTCTGATTCAATCTTTTTTTACCGATACTTGATTTTTTTTGTTTCGCAACTTTTTGAATAAGCTGATTGGTTTCAGACTTGATTTTTGGTTTCACGCCTTCCCGACCACATGCTCTGATTTTGGCATATAGGGACAGGCCCTTCGCGATACATTCCTGGGGGTTTATGCTTCGTAAAAATGTTGCATCAGGGAATATTTTCTTCAGTTTTTCCGGTACAAAGTAGAATTTTCCTGATCCTCCCGTGACAATAACCATGCTTATCTCTTTGGCTTGAATTGACGCCTTCCCGAGGACATGCCAGATGGGTTCCGCAAAATCGCTTAGTAAATCAGAATGCATTTTTTCAAAATTATCTTTGCTTAATGTCATCAAATGATCAGAATTATTGCATTTTAAAGGTTGAATTGTCTCCTGGGCACTGTCCATTCGGTTTTCGATATTCAGGGATAAGCGCTCCTTGATTTGACGGCAGTGACGACGGATACGAACAATATCCTCTTGTAGTAAAGACGCGTTACCGGTCTGCATACATATCCCGCCTGCCACATCCCCGCTGATTCGTTCGTCATAATGCTTACCGCCTAAATTTGGGGCGACGGCAACGGAATGTACGCGTGGATCGACTCCGGGCTTTATCGCAACAATGGCCGTATTGGTGGCGCCACCTCCAAAATCATATACAAGAACATACTGCTCTTTATCCAGATCCAACTCGCCTTGATAATAGTGAAAATAAATGGCCCCTAACGGTTCATCACATCCGAATACATTTGGAAAACCCGCTCCACTTGCCATCTGAAGCGTGGCCTTTTTCTGAACTTCTTTCCATTCAGCCGGAAAGCCGATGACAGTGGTAACTTTATCGGCTCTGGCGATTTCCGATAATGTTTTTTTGTTAAAGATTGTCTGTTCAATTTTTTCTCTTAAGCGGGATAAGAATAGTTTTCCAATTCCGTCCGCAGTCAAGCTCTGCCCATCAATAGGGTATTTTTCCCCTGATCCGATCTTTTCTTTAAATTCGAAAAAGGTTCTCTCTGGCGCATCGTATGCATTGACCCATGCTTCGGAACCTATCATTTCGACTTGCTTAGCATCAGGACTGACCCGCAGAACGGTTTCTACTATTTTATTGTTCTCAATTTCAATGAGTTGTGGGGCGGATGATGGGGTATCTTTTGTATGAGAAATAGCTGTTGTGGATGTGCCGAAATCGATCCCGAAAAAATATTGTTGCATGATGATATATCTCCTCAACAAAAACTTGGATGATGAGGAAATATCCCATGATACGGAAGATGTCAATAAAACGGGTCACGCATTACGAATCTATACCGGCGTTATCTCATCGATGCAGCCGGCTGACGATTTCCGGGCGCAGGCGTCGCAAATCGGGCGGATACCGGCAAACTGAATGATGGATCGGGTTTTGCTTTTGATGTACTCCAGATATCTGTCAGGCCCCATGACCGCGCCGCAGCTCTGGCAGCAGGTCAGCTTCTGGCGGTTTAAAATGGTTCCGCAAAGCGAGAGAATTCTTTCCCCTTTTCGGTCCTCGATTCTCATGGCCCGGGTGGGACAGTTGGCGGCGCAGGCACCGCAGAGAATGCAGCGCTCCTCGGTGATCCTGAAATCCGTTGGTCCGGGGTGATCGAAATCGATATAGCCCATTTTCAAGGCATCGATTCCCATCTTGTCACGGCAGATTTCCACGCAGCACCCGCACCGCAGGCAGACATCACAGCGCAGGCATCTTCTGGCTTCTTCACGGACCATGGCTTCCGAATACCCGAGTTCAACCTGCTGAAACGTGGTTCGCCTCCGGTCAATGTCATCGGCCGCCCGTTTGCCGCCGCCGATGACACAGACCTTCTATCCCTTGTCCGGTTCCTTCTCTGGATTTTGGTACAGCCTTTCGGACATGGCCCTTTCGGCGGCAAAGGCCTTTAAAAACTTGATGGAAACCGGCGCGTCGATCCGGCCCCGGACGCATATGAATTCGCAGGGCCGAGTGCAGACCAGGCCGTATACCCAGGGAAATGGATTGTCTTTGCGGATCACGTCGATGGCCTCGCTGTCGGAAATGGCGGCATTCACCGGACAACCATTATCGGGCATTGTTCCTCTCTTTATTCCATGGCGGCGACAATCGCCGCATGACGTTCCCGCCGGACCTGGCCCATGGATTCCGCAGGTCCGAATTCCAGGCAATGCGTGGTGCATATCGTGACACAGGCCGGCTTCAGCCCTTTATCGATGCGGTCCATGCAGTAATCGCACTTGACGACCTTGCCGATTTCCGGATTCCACTGCGGTGCTCCTCATGGACAGGCCGTGATACAGGTTTTACACCCCACGCACAAAGAATGATCCACAAAAACAATGCCGTCCCGTGCCCGCTTCTGCATGGCACCGGTCGGACAGGCCGCTACGCACCAGTCATGCCGGGTTGGCAGCCATGCACAGTCCAAGGGAAAATTCTGGGAAATGAATGATATCCTGTTTGACACGGACATCAACGATTTGAACATAAGATGATGACCCGGCTGCTGTTTTCATCTGGAGGGCATGGGCTGCTTGCCCTTGAAGAATAATTTGGCGCAGGACGGACAGTACTGGTGATGTTCCTTGACATCCGGATGGTGCAGGGTTCTGTGATGGATGTATTCCAGAAATTTTGGCGTCGCAAACCGCTTACCGCAGCCTTCACACCGCTCCAGGGGATGAATTCCGATGATTTCATCCCGAATCGAAATGGTTCGAACGGCTTCTTTGTCTTCGATGTGAATGGCCTGGGTCGGACAGATATTGGCGCAGGTTCCGCAGCCGATGCAGGCGCCTTCAACCGGTACAATGAATTTCCGGCCCTCCCTTTTGACTGTTTTCAGTGCATCGGCCCCAACGATTTCCCGGCATACCCTTTCACAAAGAAAACACCGGATACACCCATCCGGCTGGAAAGAAGTTTCAATGCCATAGGAATCCGCCAGGTTAAGCAGAGTCCCAGACTGCGGCGCAAAAACCAGCAACTGCTGAATGGCTTTACTGCGCGCCAGGCGGACTGCCTCTGTGGCTGTTTCCACCTGAAGCCCCTCACCGGTTTTGACTGCACAGGAAAGAGCAACTTTCGACGATTTATCCTTTATCCGGGTTTCAACGGCACAGAGCTTACAGGCACCAATGGGCGTTTTCAACGCCGGATGGTAACACAATGAGGGAATGTCTTTGCCATTGCTCCGAAGGACTTTCAGCAAGGAAAGCCCTTCTTCAACCATGAAATCTTTTCCATCGATGACGATCGTGACCATTTACAGTTTCCTCGGGTAAGAAATTTGACGGTTTGGTGTTTATTGTTTTACAGCTTCCGGCTGGTAATTGATGGCGTTCTGGATCGCAATTCCGCCCTGTTCGGCTACGGCCATGGCGAAGTTGATATCGGCAGGGGAGAAATACCGAACCTCCGAGGTCAGCAGCCGTATCATTCCAATGGTCTCATCCTGAACCGTGATGGGAACGGCCAGAACACTGCCGACTCCTTCGGCGGCGGCTTCTTTGTGATAGATCGTATGCAGGTCGACGGTGGCATCGGGAATCATGACCGGCTCTCCCTTGAGGATATAATATGTTGCCAACTCGTCATCGAGCGGACCGCGTTCCAGATAAGATTTGCTCAGGCCGAAGGCGGCTTTCAGTTCCAGGCGGCCATGGGTCGATTCAATCAGCCGGATGGTACAGGCTTTTAAATTCATGACTTCCGTCAGCCGCGTTAGGATCAGGTTCAAAATCTGATCCAGCTTCCGGGTGCAGTTGATCGTTTTGCCGATTTCATAAACCGCCTTAAAATAATTCAGTTGGCGGTTCTGCTTTTCATAGATCCGGGCGTTTTCGATGGCGATGCCACATTGCACGGCCAGGGCCGCCATGAAATTGATCTCCTGCTGATCAAATACACGGGTGCTTCGGGTCAACAGTCTGAGGACGCTTCAAAAAAACAGGTGTTAAGACCGAAGACTGAAGGATGATTCAAGAATCCTTCGGTCTTCGGTCGTCATTATACCGGCGTTATCTCGTCGATGTAACCTGCCGACGATTTCCGGGCACAGTCGTCGCATATCGGGCGTATGTCGGAAAAGGGAATGACGGACCGGGTTTTGTTTCGAACATATTCCAGATACCTGGCAGGCCCCATGATTGCCCCGCAGCTTTCGCAGCAAGTCAATTTCTGGCGGTTTAATATGGTTCCACAAAGGGAGAGGATTCTTTCTCCCTTCCGATCTTCGATTCGCATGGCTTTTGTGGGGCAGTTGGCGGCGCAGGCGCCGCAGAGAATGCAGCGTTCCTCGGTGATTCTAAAATCCGTTGGACCCGGATGATCGAAATGGATATAGCCCATTTTTAAGGCTTCGATTCCCATTTTGTCCCGGCAGATTTCCACGCAGCGCCCGCACCGCAGGCAGACATCGCACCGCAGACACCTCCTGGCTTCTTCACGGACCATGTTTTCTGAATACCCGAGTTCAACCTGCTGAAACGTGGTTCGCCTTCGGTCGATGCCCAGTAAGGGCATGTGGGGACGCCTTAAAACCATTTTGGTGCTGGCCGGAACTTCCAGCCAGTCGAGTCTCCCCCTTCTGACCGGAACTGACGGCATCAGGGGCTGAGGAATGCCCGATAAATACCGGTCAATGGCATCGGCCGCCCGTTTGCCGCCGCCGATGGCCTCGATCACGGTTGCAGGTCCCGTCACCGCGTCGCCGGCTGCAAAGATTCCGGATATGGCGGTTTCCATGCTGACCTTGCTGGCATCCAGGGTATTTCTTCGGGTCCATTTCAGCCCGGGGAGCGATGCCAGGCAGTCCTGGTCCACCTGCTGACCGATGGCGGAAATCACCGCATCGGTTTCGATCAGGTAATCGCTGCCCGCAATCGGAACCGGATAATTCCGGTTGCTGCCTTCCTGGCTGACCATCTCTGCCCGAATACAACGAAGGGCAATCACCCTGTTGTTTTTCCCAAGAATCTCCGCCGGTATGGTCAGAAATGAGATGTGGATTCCCTCTTCCTCTGCCTGCTCCACTTCCTCGATATCTGCCGGCATTTCAGCGCGGGTCCGGCGATAGGCCAGGGTCACCTGGTCGCACCCCAGCCTCAGACAGGTTCTGGCAGCATCGATGGCCACATTTCCGCCGCCGATGACCACGACTTTTTTTCCGGGAATTTTCCGCTCTCCCAGAGCCACCCGTTTCAGCACATCAATGGCCTGAAGGACCTGAGGATAGTTCTTTTCTCCGGGGATATTCAGATGAAAGGATTTATGTGCGCCGATGGCAAAAAAGAAGGCCTCAACGCCCTCGGCTTTTAGTGCTTCGAGCGTGACATCTTTTCCGAATTCGGTGCTGAACCGGAATTCAACGCCCAGGTCTTCCAGCATGGCCACTTCCCGGTCAATCACCTCGCGGGGCAGCCGGTACCGGGGAATGCCGATCATCATCATGCCGCCTGCCACGGGCAGGGCTTCGATGACGGTGACGCCGTATCCCCTGAGGGCCAGGTAATAGGCGGCGCTCATGCCCCCGGGACCGGCGCCGATGATGCAGACTTTCTGACCCTTGTCCGGATCCTTCTCCGGATTCAGGTACAGCCTATCGGACATGGCCCTTTCGGCAGCAAAGGCCTTTAAAAACTTGATGGAAACCGGCTCGTCGATCCGGCCCCGGACGCACATGAGTTCGCAGGGCCGGGTGCAGATCAGGCCGCACACCCAGGGAAAAGGATTGTCCTGCCGAATGACATTGATGGCCTCAGCATCCCGGCCCATGCCGATCAGCGTGACGTAGGTGGGAATGTCGAGTCCGGCCGGGCAGGTCATCTGGCAGGGCGCGGGCGCCAGCTTGACGCAGTCTCCCGTGGCGCAGTTATGGGTTTCCACATGGCTGACAAACACTTCGTGGTGCTCGGTCAGGGTTCTGCTGATCAAGGCGCTTACTGTTTTGCAGATTCCATCCGGGCCTTCGTTCCCCAACTCATCGATCAGAATTTTCAGGGAAGGCAGGTGGTCCTTCCCGGCCCTGCCCCAGGCAATATCCTGCATCAGGGCCAGAATCTCCTCGGTCCTTCGCCGGCTTTTGGGATATTTCAGGGTTCCGGAATGAACGATGTGATCCAGGTCGGAAATGGCGGCATTCACCGGACAACCATTATCAGGCATTTTTCCTCTCATTATTCCATTGCAGCGACAATCGCCGCATAACGTTCCCGCCGGATCTGCCCCATGGATTCCGCAGGTCCGAATTCCAGGCAATGCGTGGTGCATACCGTAACGCAGGCCGGTTTCAGCCCTTTATCGATGCGGTCCATGCAGTAATCGCACTTGACGACCTTGCCGATTTCAGGGTTCCACTGCGGCGATCCCCACGGACAGGCCGTGATACAGGTTTTGCAACCCACGCACAAGGAATGATCCACAAAAACAATGCCGTCCTTGGGCCGTTTCTGCATGGCGCCAGTCGGACAGGCTGCCACGCACCAGGGGTTTTCGCAGTGAAAGCAGGGCATAAATACATAGGATGCCCTAGGAAGGCCCCCGACAAATCTGGGGCCGATGGTCATGATCTGACAGAGTTGGGGGCCGGCTGGCAGTGTTTTGTTGCTTTTACACTGTACCTCGCAGCTATGGCAGCCAATGCATTTCTTTTTGTCCTGAAACAAGTAATATTTGCTCATTAACCTTCTCCCTAAGAAAACAATAAACGGTTGTATTTGGCTTCAATTTGCACGAAGTAAAATATTTATGAGGCTTACCGGGAACGCTGCCCAATGCGAAATAATCCTTTGCCGTTACACAATGGAAGATGCTTTTATGGATCAAGGCGGTATCGCGGAGAATAATTTTCTGCCTGACAGCCATCAGATTTTGTTCGCAGGGGCTACGGCTACAAAATGTTCCTGGAATGCAATGCCGCCACCGGCAGGGTCCCAGAGATCGAGTCCGCCTTTCATGAATTTATTGTCCGCAAGGCCCCGGCCCATGGCCCGGCTTTCCACCGGCAGGGTATGGCCGAAACCGTGAACCACGAATATGGCATCCGGATGGATAAAATCCGTGACCTTGGCCCGGATGGTTTCCGAATATCCGTCCTGACTGACCACCACCGTGCCGCCATCCGATATTCCCAGGGATTTTGCGGAATTCGTGTTGATCCAGAGCACGTTTTCCGGCATCTGCTCGAAAAGCAGGGGATTGTTGACCGTATGCCCCTGGGTGTGCAGGGCGCATCTGCCGAATGTCATCCGGAACTGTCCTTCGGGCGGACGGGGCGGGGATGTATAGGGAAGAAGCGATGGCAGGCCTTGTTTTTCAAGTTTTTCCGAAATGATTTCCAGCTTTCCGCTCGGGGTTTTGAATTTGAGCTCTTCCATGGCCCGGTATTTGGGCGATGAGGCCAGTTGCACGGCACCGGTTGCCTTAAAATCCTCAATCGTAACGCTGGTCGGCTGCAACTGATAGTTCCAGATCTCTTCAATGGACGAAAAAGCCAGGGCATCCAGCCCCAGACGCCTGGCAAGCCCTGCAATGATCTCCCAATCGGCTTTCGTGTCGTATCGGGGCTCGACGGCCCGGTTCCTGACAAAGAAATGCGGTTTTAATCCGTTTTTGCAGGCAAGAATGCTTTCTCTTTCCAGATACGGCGACAGGGGCAGCACGACATCCGAAAACCAGGCCGTATCCGACCAACTGAAGGTAACGGACACGAGAAGATCCAGTTTCGAAAATATCCGCTTTAACCGTTCGGGTTCCGGAAAACCCATCAGCGGATCATGGCGATAGGCGATATACGCCTTGACCGGATACGGGTCGTCGCTGTCCATGGCCCGATACATCAGATGCGCAAGGCCCGCGCCTTCCGCAATATGCGGATATCGCCACCCCGCACCGTCCGCGCGCTTTTCCGAAGGCTTGGGATAGAGATCGGCCAGGGCTTTGAGTCCCGTTTTACCCACGTCCGCGGGTTTGTTGGCCAGGGGAAGCCCGCCCTTGGCGCCGATCGCCCCCAAAAGGGCGTTGATGATATAAATCGAGCGGCAGATATAAAACGAATGGCTGTAGCGGGCCATCATCCAC
>JACRBZ010000081.1 GCA_016219185.1 Deltaproteobacteria bacterium | reverse complement strand
TGTCGCTGGTTTCATCATCTGCGGCACCTTCACCGGCGCACGGGGACCGACGTCAAGAACGTGATACTGCGTAGCCGTCGCCAGAATACGCCGCAGTTCCTCCGGTTGACGGAACATCTTCGGCACCTGCGCAAGCGAGGTTTCCAGCGGGTTGTGTTCCCAGTTGGGGCGGACAAGTCGATTTTCCTCAATTTCGTAATAACGGATGTCGCCATCCGAGGAGTCGATATGCTTGAAAGGTTGAGAATAACCAGTCCGGTTTTGTGAAAGAATCTCCCTGGAGATTGCGTAACCTGTGCCTTTCGATGCAAGACAAAGCTCATATTCGAGTGGTTGATGACCGGGAACCTCCATATCCACCAAGAAAGAG
This sequence comes from Deltaproteobacteria bacterium, assembly GCA_016219185.1. GTDB lineage: Bacteria > Desulfobacterota > Desulfobacteria > Desulfobacterales > Desulfatirhabdiaceae > RAAP-1. Next base: position 4,525 of record JACRBZ010000081.1, on the reverse strand, counting down.
AGGTCTTCGCTTTTGCCGCGTGTCAGGAGGCTCGTGATACCGCCGAATTGCGACAGTGTGCCGTTCAGACTCCCGGAAGCCGAAGCGGACAAGATGGAGAAAGCATCCAGGAAAGACGTCTTGCCAACACCGTTGGCGCCGATCAGAACCATAAAGGGCCTCACGGGCAGATCGACCTCCACTAACCTGCGAAACCCGGAAATTTTGATCCGGTTGATTTTGGACATTTTCAATCCTCCGCTGTGCCCGATTTTCGTTTAAGACCTTCTTTTTCGGTTTTTTTCCTCTGCATACTGCCCACTTCGAAGAGGCCATACAGTCCGTAGGCGGCCTCAGACACGCGCGGCCGTCCCATCGTAATCGTCGTGCCGTCCGCCTTATGAATCGTGACCGTATATCCCGCCTGCATGGCCCTGAAATGCTTACCACGCACTCCTCCCGAGAAATCGTACTCGAACGCATATCATTCTTCTCTCTCTTCGCCATTTGAGCGCTCTCCCCTTCGCGAATAGGGAATCTCCGGGTATCCTCGACCCACTACATGGTGCTGGTAAAGCCCCTTGGGCAAATCCGATGGAATATCCCTCGGGACTGGAAAAGTGGCAGGTTTCCCAAGCAAAAAGGCATCAATCAAAAAACTCAGGATAAGCCGATCATAATCCGTGCATGTTCCCTTAAAGTATTTCGTATCTCTGCTCACCCATGACTCGACTACAGATACTCCGTTCGCCGAAGATTCAAATCGAGCACCGTAAATACAAACTCCAGTCCAGCTTCTGTGAAAATAAAGCCAAGGCTCCTCGAAGAAAACAAACCATTTGTCCTCCATCTCCCTGGGGATCAATCCTCTTTTGATCCGATCGAACTCCTCCAGGGTATAGGACTCCGCAAAACCCAAGTCTACTCGGATATCCGGCGGCGGGAGGATTTGCCATGATTCTCTCGTAGCAAGCTTAGGAATCATCCAATTATCTCTTTGCGACTCTGTACTCCCTCAGTGACTGCCTGCACCAAAAAGGGAAAAAAGGGAGGCCTTTTGTCATATCAAATTCCCAAAATACCTCGAAACCAAAGTCCATATTAAATTCTTTGGGAAATCGTGCCAATCCCTCGTTAACTTTATCTTCCAGCACATCAATCTCGTTTCCGTATTCCTTGTAGTAGCTAACCGGTGCAAGAACCTTTAAGTGTACGACCTTAGCACCGAGCACAGAGAGCTCCTTGGCTGCAGATTTCATCTCATCCCTTTGACGAGAAAAAATATAAAGGACACCATAAGTTAAAATTTCCATCGCGGCATACAATGGATACCCGCTCTCCGGCTTTATTTTAAGCTCAATGAACTCAAAAACCTCATTCTCGCACTTATGAACCAGATCGATGGCTCGACGTTTATCAGAGCTTTGGTTCATCAGTCCTGATGCGACAGGAACCTGGTTTACCCATTTTTCAGCATCAGACCACACTTCCTTTGGAATAGAGACGATGGCCCGTTCGAGTCTTACCTCTGGGCTTTTATTCTCATCCCCAATTCTTGTTTGTTTCTCAAATCTCCAATTTTTTTCGGATGTTTTCTTGGAATATCTTTTAGGCCTACGCCAATTCTCATCTATTTGCTTATGAATGGCTTCGACCAACCTGGAACCGTCAAAACCTTTTGCCATTTTGGGAAGCCAGCATTTCTTGTGTTTATAATGAGGTGTAGTCCCGCCGCATTCAACTTCCTTGTTTTTTAGGCCCAATCCTGTCTCAATTTTGTCTTCCACTCCATCCAGAATACTCGGCATTAAGGGACCTCCCACCATTGTCCGTCTCCTTTCGTCTCGACATTTGCAAAATACTCTTTGAATCGCTTACCTTCAAAGGAATGAATCGGCACGAGCACTTTTGGGGCAATAGCCTGGGCGAATTTCTTCAAGTCGGTTATTGAAGCATGCCCCGAGGTATGACAATGGGTTAATGGAATCCGATGCCGATCTATCCACTCGAGAAATGGGCGTTGTTTTTCTTGATCCAGGTAGCCGGGCCATAAGGAGCAAACCAGACTTGCGCCATCCAGACACCCGGCATCTTCAAGATCCCGCATCATTGAAGGACGAAAAAGCATGACCGATCGAGAAGTGAGGCCTGCCAACTGTTCTGGATAAATTCGGGAGGGCTTGTATCGCATTGCAAGTGTATACAGATGATGGCGCTTGATTTGGCGCTTTTGGGATTCAGGAAGGAAGACCTTCACACCGTTCCATGTGGCCTGCGGCAGTCGATGATTGCCGGTCGCTCGAAGAATTTCAGCCGTATACATATCGACGATCAATTGCCGACCCGCCTGCTTACAAGCCTTGTAAATTGTTACGAGCCGATCGATGTTCTGAGCCGAAGTCCAGACCAAAACCATTCCTTGGGTCGCCATCATCTGCTTCACGAAGCATTGCTCAAGCTCTCGTTCGGCGGGAAACTCAGCGGTCTGGCTTATTCGTCCTATGCTGGTTCCTTCCATGAGAAGCAGGTCAATATTCGTTGGGGAATTTTGCAATAGTTCTTGGAAGATCGCCGCTTTCCTTCCATGACCCCGCAAGTCTCCGGAATAAAACAGCCGCTTCCCCGTAGAACGACAAGCAATCAAGATCGAATAGGCATCATATGCGGAATGGTCATTAAGGAACGGGGTAATCGTGTACGGTCCCAACGAAAGAGCCTTCCGGTGTTCAAGATGAAGGACATTTTTGAATTCAATCCCTGATGGCGTGAAAATTTTCGCTGTCTTGAGAATTTGTTCGGTGGCGACCCCCATCATCATTTTCACACCCGGCCTGAAATACTTGGACAAACCATAGTGATCCTGATGCGGGTGGGAAATGATCGCGGCAAGTAACGTTTCATCAGGCTCCCGGAATCCGCTGACTTGCGGCAGACTGTCCACTGAATCTTCACCCTCCAGCGGAAGCCCCGCATCCAGGACAATACGTTGACCCGCCGACTCGATTTCAATGCAGGTTCCGCCCACTTCTTGGGTGCCGCGATGAATACAAATTCTCATAAATCAGCGTCTATTGAGGGCACCACTCCGGATTAGGCACGTCTTTTCTCAATCAATAATCCCGTGACATACTTATGGATGATGCTCGAAATCAGCGTCTGGTACGGGATACCCTCCTGGGCCGCTATCACTTGAACCTGATTGAGATCTTTTGAAGACATGCGGATATTGATCCGTTTATCCCTCTGAAGTGTACTCCTGGCATAGTCGCGGAGTTTTTTCATCTCCTGCTTAGGATTTTTGACCGGCTTTAATTCATCGTTTTCATAGGCCGCCAAAATTTCTTTTTCTTCCTTATCGAGCGTCGTTTTTTTCATCTCCGTCTCCCCAGATACTTTTCCGTCGCCTTGCGGCTTGGAATGATGGTTTTCAGAAAGATCCCTTCTTCATCTTCTATGTATGGGACAAGATAAGCGTAATTTTCAATATTGATAACCGCCACCTTCTGATCCGGGTACCGCTCTTGGTTCTGATGATCGAGAATTTCGAAAAGATCGCCCCTTTCCAGGCAGATGACAACCTGTTCAAAAGATATCCCTCTGTGCTCCTTCAACCATTCATTTTTATGGGTATTCCAGTGAATCGTTTTCACTTCATGAAAATATGACAATGCCTGCCTTTTGTCAACATACTATTGGTATTGCTCGGGATGCCTCCCTTTTGAACGCCGTCTTCGGGGGAAGGGGTTGGGGAATCCCTGGAGCGACTGTCGGCGCGCCTCCGGAGCAGGAAAGCGGAGGGGGCGCGGCGTCAGAGTGAGCGGAGGCAGGGATGCCGAAGCGAGCGGCAAGCGGAAGGGATTCCCCAACCCCTTCCCCCGAAGACACCCTTCCAATCAAATGAAACTTACCCCTTCCCCAGATACGCCTCGATCACCTTGGGATCGTGCCGTATCTCGACGGGTGACCCTTCCGCAATGAGAACGCCGTGGTCCAGAACGGCGATCCGATCCGAGATCCCCATGACCACCTTCATGTCGTGTTCGATCAAAAGGATCGTCACCCCCCGGTCGCGGATTTTTCGGATCAGGTCCATCAGTTCGCCGCTCTCCCTGGGGTTGAGTCCCGCGGCGGGTTCATCCAAAAGAAGCAACGAAGGCTCCGTCCCCAAGGCCCGGGCGATCTCCAATCGCCGCTGATCGCCGTAGGAAAGGTTGCGAGCCCAGGTTTCCCATCGGCCCGCCAATCCCACGAAGGTCAGGAGGTCCGCGGCCCGCGAGGCCATCTCCCGCTCCTCCTTCCGGACGGCGGTCGTCCGGAGGATCACCCCCAGGACCCCCGCGGAAGTCCGGCAGTGTCCCGCCGCCATCACGTTTTCGATGGCCGACATCTCCGCGAAGAGGCGGATGTTCTGGAAGGTCCGGGCCATCCCCCGAACGGTGATCTCGTGCGGTTTGAGGCCGTCGATCCGTTCCCCCCGGAGAAAAACGGCCCCCTGGGTAGGCGGCGTCACACCGGTCACGCAGTTGAAGAAGGTGGTCTTCCCCGC
>JACRBZ010000080.1 GCA_016219185.1 Deltaproteobacteria bacterium | reverse complement strand
GATCTGGACCATGGATACCAGCGGCAATATGACCACCTATATGCTTTACGGACCATACCCGGATTGGACTGCTAAGAGCTATCACCGGAACAGCGACGGAACCGGGCAGATGCTCTGGGTGCGGACTGACGGATATACGTCTCTCTGGGATATGGATACCAGCGGCAATATGATCAGCTATAAGCTTTACGGTCCTTACACAGGTTGGGCTGCTCAAGATTACGACTGATAGCGATCAAATCAAATGAGAGATATCACAGATTGTTCTGACGATGGTATCAAAGAAATGAATTCAAAATAAAAAATCGATAGAAAAGTATGGCGGAAGTGCATGGGAATCGAACCCACCCGGGACGGTATTAGCGCCCCACACCGGATTTGAAGTCCGGGAGCCCCACCAGTGAGCTGTGCACTTCCTCAAGAATATTTATCTATTATGGAGACCCGGGATTGTCAATCTTTTTATACAATCCCGCTAATTTCAACCCCCTTTTCCGTTCGATAAAAGCCAGGCCTTTACCAGAGTCAGCGCATCTTCCCGGCTGGTAAGGGCCTGCGAAAGCCGGGCTTCTTCAATCAGCTCCAGAATTATCTTGAATGTCGGCGATGGCTTCAACCCGAACAGGGTGATCAGATCCCGGCCGGTGATCAGAGCCGCTTCTTTCTTTCGCGGCGTAAAATCCCGGAAATAATTTTTTAGCAGATCTTCGATGAAACCGGAAAAAGACGGGTCCATGTCGCAGGCTTTTTCCGTCTTTGCGCAGGCGTCCGCCAGCGCATGGATCAACAGGTCCGGAACATGGGTATCCAGGGACCTGAAAAGCCGGACAATTCCTTTTCGGGTCAGTGACTGATTCTGGTGAGCCTGATATAATAATACCGGCCGCAAGTGATTTTTTATCAGCAGGCACAGGTATTCCGTGTGCCTGCTTGAAAATTTCAGCCGGGTTATTATTTCCCTGGCAAGTCCGGCGCTTTTTTTTTCATGGCCCCAAAAATGAACGGCGCCGGTAGGATCAACTGACCGGGTCAGGGGCTTTCCGATATCATGCAGCAGCATGGCCAGTTTCATCAAGGGCTTAAGGGGGTCGTCAATTCCCTTGATCGCCATCTGAAGCGATGCGATCGTTTCAATTTCCTTGCCATTCAAAAAGGATTCCAAATGCCGGCAGGCATTCAGTGTGTGATCCAGCACATTGAACCGGTGGTGGCGATTCTGCGTGCACGCAAGGGCGGCGCTGAGTTCCGGAAACAAATGAAACAGCAGGCCGGAGTCGCTCATTTTTTGCAGGTATTCGCCTGCGCAAGGCGCGGCAAGCAGTTTGATCAGCTCTTCCCGAATCCGCTCTCCCGCGGGCCGGGCGATGAGGTGGCCATGGGCTTTAATTGCCGATTCCGTCCTTGTATCAATTTTAAAATGAAGGGCCGCGCCAAAGCGATAGGTCCGAAGCAATCGAAGGGGATCATTGAGAAATGCCTGTTCGGAAACCATTCGGATGGTTTTATTTGCCAGGTCGTTTTGTCCCTGAATCGGATCAAGAAACGACCGATTGTCCAACCGAATGGCCATGGCATTGATGGTAAAATCGCGAAGACGCAGATCGGATTCAATTGAACCGCCTTCCATCTGAACCAGATCTATCGTATGATCCTTGAAGTGCCCCCGGAGAACAACCTGTCGGTTTTTCCCCAGTTTAAAGAAGGAACCGCCGTTACCGGCAATGGATTCGGCAAGGGCTTTCGGATCTTTCGGAACAACGATATCATAGTCGAGCGGAATTCTGCCCATCAGGATATCGCGGACAGCCCCGCCGACCAGATAGGCTTCATGGGTCCGGGAAATAAAATCAAGAACCGGCAGGGCGTTAAAGAGAGCGGAAATGGCTGATGCGGTATCGAGAGTTGTCATTCGGGCCTGTTTTAGCGTTCCTGATCCGGGCGTTGGGGTTTTGATCCGCCTTGTTTAACATCCTTGGCTGAACGATTATGGACTATTACACTACCGCTGATGGCTGTCAAGTGCTTGGGATCAGCCCGATCAATAACCCCAGACCTTACCCTTTCAGCCTCCAGAAATTAATTGATATTTCTTCATCTTCAATGCTAAGTGGATACAGGATAAAACCTCATGCGGCGACTGATTAAATCGAATGAAGTTTGACGCTTATTTTTTGAATAACGATCATTCGGGTTGCACGCGGTTACTTTAAATTTCGGCATGACCTTGAGAGTCATACTTGAAACAGGAGCTTTTCAGTGGAAAAAGACGCTAATATTGCAGGGTACTGGGTCAAGGCTTTGATCGAGAAATTCATTGCCACTTCACCTCTCAATACGATGCAGAATGAAGATGGGGAACCTGCCTGGGACACAGCGCTGGTAGGTTTTGCCTCCGGCGCGGATCCCATCTGGCAGCAGTATAAGGAGTATGTGGGGGCTTTCCACTGGACTCCCTGGGAGGTTTTCAATCAGCATTGTCCCGAGGAGCCTGCGGCAGCAGCGGAACTGACCGTCATTTCGTGGGTCCTGCCCCAGCGCCAGGCGGTCCGAAAGGCGAACCGCCTGGCGAAAAAATATCCATCCGAGGAATGGACCAGGATCAGGGTTTACGGAGAGGCGTTCAACGTGGACTTACGCCGTCACGTGGTCAAGAGCCTGAAGGATGTCGGCCATGCGGCAGTTGCTCCAATGCTGGTTCCCAACTGGACCATCGTCAAGTCGCAGCGGTTTTCTTATGCCTCTTCCTGGTCTGAACGCCATGTCGCCCATGCGGCGGGTCTGGGCACTTTCGGTCTATGCGATGGGCTCATCACCGCCAGGGGCAAGGCCATGCGGGTGGGATCGGTTGTGGCCAAAATTAAAATCCAATCGACGCCGCGGCCATATGCCGACCACCGGGCCTATTGCCTTTATTTCGCTAATGGCACATGCGGCAAGTGCATTGACCGCTGCCCGGTCCGTGCGATTACAACGGCCGGCCACGACAAGGAAAAATGTCGGCAGCACCTGGCCCTATCCAGGGATTACGTGAAAAAGACCTATAATTTTGAGGGTTATGGTTGTGGGTTGTGTCAGGTGGGGGTGCCCTGCGAGTCGGGCATACCGGTCAAGGCCGCCCGGGAGGCTTTGGAGCGTGGCGAACTGCCTCCCCCGCCGCCGCCCCTGGCCTGAAGACATAAAAAGGAAAGAAAATGGAGCCAATCAAGATCCTTGTGGTTGACAATGAAGAGGACCAAAGACGGTTAATCGGCATCATTTTAACTAAATTCGGATATTCCGTTAAGACGGTTTCTTCTGCGGAAGCAGCATTAAAGGACATGGATTCAACAAACTATCAACTCATTATCACGGATCTGATCATGCCGGAAATGGATGGAACGGAATTATGTGAACGAATCAAACGCAAAAGACCTGAAGCCAAGGTTTATGCGCTCACGGGCCGTGTTGAGCTATACGATGATCATAAACTGGAGAAATTCGGCTTCGATGGCATCATTCAGAAGCCCATCAGCATGAACAGCCTGAAGGAAACGATTGAATCAGCGGTAGAAAATATCAGGCGTCTTTGAGAATCACCCGCTTCTCTTTCTCCCTGCGAATGGTGTGGGGATACCGGTTACTTTATTCCGTGGAGCTATAATGAGAACAGCTCCACAGAATGTTGAAATGACGGCCTGTTTTACCGGAGTTGTCGGGCAAAAAAGCCTGCCATATCGGCCTGCGCGACTTTTTGGCTGATTTGTTCATTATCGGTAAGGTAAAGGTTAGTGTTTTTCATCCGCTCAAAGTAGACTGATCCCGAAAAGGTATATTTTTTAGTTAAGCCTTCACTGGATTGCATCTCCTCTCTCACATACGAAACCGCATCGCCGCATGCAAGACTCCGCGGGATTTCGATCAGGTCAAGTCCCAGTGCATATCTGGCCGCATTATGGCCGGCAAGGGTGCCGGTCACAATGGCTTCGGTATGGCCCACCAATAACCCGGCCTTTTCCCCTGCACAGAAAACGTTCTTCAAACCATTCACCTGCAGCCGATCATTCCTCGGCAGCATACCCAGATACCGCATTGAATTGCCGATTCCACCCGCATAGGGATCTTCGAAGCGGGCGTTTGCAAATCCGGGAATCTGCCGCAGGATTTCAAGCGGATAGTAAGAGGTCATCAGTTTGGCGTGCCCCGTATCCAGCAGGATGATGTTTTCGGCAAATTCCTTCATCGCATACTGCTGACAGGCCTTTTTCCCCAGGGAGTCCATGCTTTTTTGCAGGGAAGCCGGTACGGGGATGACGCATACCCCGCAACTGTTCAGCTCTTCCCGGATGCGGGGAGCCAACGAGTCTTTATGAAGCTTGCAGGACCCGCTCATGGCCCCAAAGGTGCCATCGGGCTTTTTGCCCATTATTTCGGCCACTCCGGCTTTACCCGCAATGCTGACGCGGGAGCCGAAAGTAGGGCACCGGTAAATGCACATGGCGCAGCCGTTGCCATGCTTGGTACAGTTGCTCATGGGACCGGCTGTGCCGGAAACATCGATGAACGCATCGGCCTCGGCGCTGATGGTGCCGCAGTGCAGTTCGTCGGCAATGACCTTAACGATAAGACCATCGCGCTGCTCAATATTGTTAACGCGGGCCTTCAGATGAATCACCACGCCCGCTTCGGTAAGGGCTCTTTGAACGGACGGCTCGATGGTTGACACATCATAAAGGCTGGCGTGCTTATGCCCCGGAAACTCGATGTTTTTGTGGCGTGAATTTTGGTCGGCGATGACGAACAGGTCGCCTCCGCCCATGGCAATCATTTCCTCGGCAGCGGTAAAACGCCCGTTGTTTCGCATGATGCCGCCAACCAGTCCGGTTCCAAGAAGCATGTCCGCCCGCTCGAACAGTTCCACTTCACAGCCGGCCTTCCGGGCTGCCAGGGCCGCCGCGCAGCCGGCCCATCCGCCGCCCACTATCACTATTTTTTTTCCCATATGTTCTACCCGTTTTTTCCTGACTCTATTTTATAAATTACGCGTTGCAGATTTCGAGTTGAGGGTCGAAAAAGCAATGCGGCACCAACTGTATTCTGTCATGATATTTGACAGCCCATTTCCAGTTGTTTCCCCTTCAGCACTTCTTCCCGGAGGATGCTCCAAATTTCCTTAAACAGGCGGTGATATTCCGGACTGCCCCAGATGGCGGAAATGTCCCGCGGCCGGGGCAGGTCGTTATCCAAAATACATTTAATGCTTCCGGGGTGAGCGGTCATAATCATAACACGGTCGCCCAGGCACAACGCCTCATCGATGCTGTGCGTAATAAAAACCGCGGTTTTGCGCGTTCCTTCCCAGATCTTGAGAAGTTCCTGCTGCAGGAGGAGGCGGTTTTGCTCGTCAAGGGCGCCGAAAGGCTCATCCAGCAACAGGATCTCCGGGTCGTTGGCAAAAGCGCGTGCAACGCTGACCCGCTGTTTCATGCCGCCGGAAAGCTGGTGGGGGTAACATTCGGCAAATTTTGAAAGGCCGATCATGCTGATATAGTGCTCGGCGATTTCAAACCGCTCTTTTTTCGGGATGCCTCTCAGCTTTAAACCGTAGGCCACATTATTGCGGACCGTCATCCATGGAAAGACGGACTGCTCCTGAAATACCATCGAATTCAGCGGACGGCCGTTCTGGGTGGCCGAAATGGTTACTTCTCCGCTGGTCGCCGTCTCCAATCCGGCGAGGATGCGAAGAAGGGTCGTTTTACCGCAGCCGCTGGGGCCGACGATGCAAAAAAACTCTCCCGAGCCCACACTGAAATCAATATCCTGAATGGCGGTCACCGTTCCGGACCGGGAAGGAAAAAACTTATTCAGCTTCTCTACCGCGATAGCCGCTGTTGTTGCTTCGCTCATAATTTCCCTTGCTCCCGCCGCTTCCATGGAATGACCCGGTGTTCCACCAGATCAAGAACGATGGAAAACAGATAACCGAGCATCGATAAAACCATTAATGCAACAAACATCTGCTCAATGGCGAACATGTCATACGCACGCCAGATCATCCAGCCGACGCCGGCCTTGGCGGCCGTCATTTCAGCAGCCACCACCAGAATCAGAGCCATGCCCATGCCGAGCTTGAGTCCGGTGAAAATCATGGGCAGGGCTCCGGGGAAAGCTATCGTCAAATAAAAATCCTTGCGGCTGGCACCGAAGTTTTTGGCCACGTCCAGGTATATTTTCTCGATGTGCAGCACACCGGCCATCGTATTGATCACCACCAGATAGAAGACGCCAATGGCGATGGTAAATGTCTTGGATAGCTCACCCAGTCCGAATACCAAAAGGATAAGCGGCATGATCGCAAGCTTCGGGATCGGGTAGGTTGCCTGGATCATGGGCTCGATAGCGGATCGCATCAGAGGGGACAGCCCCATGCTGAGTCCCAGTAGAATCCCGGGCAGCCCTCCGGCGATGAACCCCAGCAGAACCCGCTGAACGCTTACCAGGGTATTGCGAAGGAGTTCCCCCGAAACCACTAACGGCATCAGCGATTTTAGGATCAGCGTGGGGCTGGACAAAATGCGGGTATCGACAATTCCTGCCCGTGCCAGCAACTCCCATACGAGCAGCAGCGAGAGCGGCGACAGCACCGATAGCGTATTCATAACAAATCTACTACTGGCGTATTTAGCCATTTCCCTTACCTATACTGACCAAGCTGTTTCAAGGCAAAATCGACATACTGGTTATCAACCGCATCTTCCGCCTTTACGTCCTTTTGCAGCAAATTGTTTTGTTTAAACCATTGCAGGTCCATGTCAATGCCCTTCATCCTCACATAACCGTCCGGATTAAGCCCGACCGGAAACATTTGTTCGTAAAGTTTAGGGTCCTTGATAACCGAAATGTTGATCAGGATGTCGATGACTTCCTTCTTATTTTTATTTTTAAAGAAAGCATCGTTATAGTCCCGCAAGGATTGAATATAGGCGACCATGAAACGGTTCGCGAGCTCCGGTCGCTTGGTCATGCTGGTGCCGTAAACCAAAAGTGCGGTCTGAGCCTCGGGATCATATTCTTTTGGGTCTTTCCACGGGTCGATGATCCCTTTGGCAATACCCTGGGCCACAAACGGTTCAATCAGCATGGAAGCATCAATGCTGTTATTGGCCAGCGCCACAAGCATGTCGGGGAAAGATCGGATGATCTGAAGGTCGATGTCTTTTGTCGTCATATGACCGGCCTCGAGCACCCGGACCAGAGAGATCTCATCGAGCGACGCAGTCCCGACGATGGCGATCTTCAGACCGCGCAGATCTTTAAAATCCTTTACCTTTTCCGCCAGATCCTTGCGGACGACCAACCGGTAATAACCCTTACCGGGAACGTTGATTCCCTTATCGGCGACGATCTTCATCGGAATGTCGCGCGACATGGCATTGAAAAGACCGGCAGCGGTAACGGTCGCTCCGACATCCAACTGCCCGGCCGCCAATTGGTTGATCATCTCCTGTCCGGAATTGAATTGCACCGGTTCGATGGTGATCCCCAGATCTTTATAATATCCCCTGGCCATGCCGATAAGCACTCCGGAGTCGGAAACAACCTGCTTCATCCCGACTTTGATGACCGTTTCCTGGGGTAAAGGAGCCAAACCCCCTGCCCAGAAGGAGTCTTTTTTCACCGTCGTCTGCGCTGGGGTGTCGGCACCCTGTGCGCTCGTAAGGAACATGCCGGCCATCAATAGAAAAACTGCTGCGAAACATCCTTTCTTCGTCATCCTTACCTCCCTTTAATGATCAGTTTGGGTACGTTTGCGCGGAACCAGATATTTCTCGGCCATGGTGTCCGCATACTCTCTCACGATCGGGTTCCCTGACATCCCGACCGGGGTCGATGTCACTCTCTCCCGAAAAATGAATACTTGTGCTTCAGGTAAAAGCTTTTGAACCGCTGTGGCCAGCGGCAGTCCGTTTTCCAGTATCTCGAGGGCATGCGAATTGCCGAGCAAAAGATTAAGCCCCAATCTTTCAGCGGTTTTAACGATCTCGTGATCAGAGGGCAACCGGCTGATCGAGGCGATAACCGTATCCGCTTCCGGATGCTCCGTCTTTGCCATCGCAAGCTGTTCAGCGGTAAAGCCGGTATGAGGGAAAATGTGAATAATCGTGTTGACCCGATCCTTCCGGTCTCCCAGCAGGATCTTTCCCCGGGTGGAGACGGTTGTTTCATCAATGGAGAGGCATTTTCGCACCCTTCTTTCCGCCGTGAGCATTTCCGTTTCTTCGTCGGAACCTGAAAAAAGGTTGATGCGGTCGATAATATCGGCAAGCGTGACGATCCCTTCGAGCACCCTGCCTACAAACAGCACATTGCCGGGTATTCCGCAGTATGCGATGTCCTTGCGGAACACGCGGTGGCCGTGGATGTACGCAATGCCCGGATGCAGCCCGTGGAAAGCCTCATGCAACTCAAATACGGCAATCCCGTATAACGACAAGTAATCGCGCAGTGTCACCCCGCCACAGCTTGCGCCGTCCGCTATCGGATGATGGGCGATGATCACCTCGATTCCGGTCGCTGCCGCAAGTTCGATACAGGACTCCGTAAGCGTCATGACCACCGCGATCTTCTTTAGGGAAGCATCGGGATTGCCGTACACAAGGCCTGGCATCTCGGTGCACGCTTTGCCGGGAATCCCCGATGATTTTGTGAGGACGAACCGGTTCTTCCCGCCGTTCAGATCCGCCGCATCCCGTACGCACCTTCCGCCGGTAATCGTATCCAAAGCTTGCAGAACATCCTTAACCTTCATGGCTGAAGTCGGTCAACTCCCTTTCTGGTGACCCGGCAGAATCAGGTCCGGCCGGCAAAAAACATCCCCAGTAGCGACCATACCCTGACGCCTGGACTGGTCCCCATCGTCCTCCCCCCATGCTCTCGACACGCATTCGGATATTTTATCATGCAGATGGCAAGCGAGATATGCTGAATACGGATAGCAGCTTATAAGGAAATGCTTTTTAAATTTATTACGATAGCACCCGCCGTGGATTCTGTAAAGGACATTTAGAGGATATTTAAGGGCCGTTTAATTGGCATGTCAAGGCCAGCCCTTACCCGCCCGCGATCCGATATTATCCGAAGATAGCAGATTTTATGGTTTCTCGGAAATATTCGATTGGGCCTGACAGGCTCCACGGTTTTTAAAAATAGATCAAGAAGAGCGAAAATCAGATTTATTACAACATCCAAAGGGCGGTTGAAATCTCCGTTCTCAAGCCGGATGACCATGGCTGACAACAGATGAATTAATACAAATTTCATTACGTAATACTAATAAGTATTTTAAATATTTAAATATAATTCTTGACAATTAATAACCAATTGTTTATGAAGATCCTTTCGGATCTGGGAAGATATGCTGCGATGTATTTTGGCCCAGAGAGAATTACGTAGTTTCAAACATTAGTTCCATCCTCATTTTCTTATAAATATTCTCCAACGTAAATCCAGTCATTTCAGCTAAATCAGTCGCTCCCGTTTTCACGGAAGCGACGGGTTAAGGTTTTTTTCGAGATCATCAAAACTCGGATGGTTTTTTTCGAAACAGGCACAATGTATGTTTGATAACGATGGAGGAGAACCGCAATGAAAAGGTCATTTCCATGTCTCTTGATTTTGATTGGACTGTTGATTCCCTGTTTCTCAAGTGCCGCCGATATTTCTGTCATCGGAAACATCCCGACGGATAGCCTGATGGATTCAATTGCGCTTTCGCCCAATACGGAAACGGCATTTGGCGTTGATAAGGAAAAAAAGAGCCTTCACATAATCGATGTAACCAACCATTCCGTCATTAGAAAGGTCTCGCTCGGCAGAAGACCGGTCGGCATAGCGGTTAATCCGAAGAACAATCTTGCGTATATAACGCTCAAGGGGTATGGCCCTTCCCATGAAAAAGGCTCGTTATGCGTCGTTGATACGAGCGGTGCCGTATTAAACACGCGTCCGATCATTGGAAAACCTCACGGTATAGCGATCAATCCCGCCAACAACACGGTGGTTGTGGCTCTGGAGCAGGAGAAGAAGCTGCTTATCCTCTCCGCTGACAGCTTGCAGACATTGCAGGAGATCAATCTTCCCGGCAGCCCCAGGCTTGTCGCGCTCGATATCGATTCAAACAGAGCGGTGGTGACAACCGGAGATGAAGACAGGGGCTGGTGGCAGTACATCATCATGGTGGTCGATATAAATACCGGCACCTTAACAAAAACCATAACACTCCGGAGAGGCGTCAAAGGCCTTGCAATTGACAGCGAAAAAGACATTGCATTTACATCGGGCCTGAAAGAGAAAAACCTTCTGAATATCAGCCGGGGAAGCATACTTTCAACCATCCGGGAAGGGGATGATTTTCTAAACGGGATCAGACTGAAGGGTGCTTCCGACAGCCTGGAGACGGGTGATAAGCATATTCCGGATAAAAACGAAATCGATGCGGATACAGACGGACTCCTTGACTGGTTTTATCCTGAAACGGACGATGGCATAGAAGACGAATTAAATAAGATACGTAGCGGATCGACGACTTTTCATATGGATTACACGTTTGGACTTGATATCAACCAGTCCACACATACCGCGGTCATATCCGGAGAAGACAGTCTTTTACTTCTCGATATGAACACGAACATATTAAAGGAATACCCGCTTGGCGATATACACATTCTGAGGGCGGTTGCCGTTGATAACTACAGGAATATTGCTCTGGTTTCGTATTTAAAGCATAAAACCCACAAGTTGTTTGATGCCGGCGTGCTTGAAATACAGCTTCCAAACGATACGCTTTACATAGCAAGCATTACCCCTTCGGAAGCCAGCGCCGGAACTAAAGATCTGCCGGTAAATATTTCAGGCGCCGGTTTTGTCGATAAGACAACAATCCTGATAAACAATGAAAATAATAATTGTACATACATCAGTGATACTCAATTACAGTTAAAACTCAAACCCAAATATCTGAAAAACCCGGGACAACTTAAAATACAGGCATCAAATCCAAATAAAAAATCAGAAGATACAGTTTCAAATAGTGTTATATTTACGGTAAAAAATCAGACAGTGATAAATATCACATCTCCTCAAAATGGCGCTGTGTTAAATTCTTCGCCCGCGACCGTATCCGGAACGGTGGATGACAATGCCGTATCGGTTCAGGTAAACGGCGTCCAGGCGTCTATAAGTAGCAGCACCTTTTCCGCGATGGTTCCCCTTGTAGAGGGCGGCAATACCATAACGGCGACCGCAGCCGACAAGCACGGCCCCACGGGAGCTGCCAGCATAACAGTCACCCTGGCAACAAAGGGAAGCATCAGCGGAACGGTGACCAATGCACGGACAGGCCTTGCCGTCTCTTCGGCAACCGTAACCGTAACCGACTCTTCAAAGAATACACAGACAATGGTTACCGGCAGTGACGGCGGATATTCCTTTAGCGGCATTGTATCGGGAGCCTTTAATTTAACAATAACAAAAACCGGATATAATCAATATACGTATATCGGAACGCTTTCACCCGGCCAGACCCTGTCCGCGAATGCGGCATTAACGGAAATTCCTTCGGAAACACCCCCGGTAATAAGCAGCATCACGGTCGATAACATTACTTTAGATTCAGCAACCATCATTTGGACAACGGATAAGCCGGCCGACAGCCTTGTTGAATACGGCCAGACAACCGCATACGGAAGTGCTGCGCCAGACTCCACGCTCACGATTTCGCATACGATTACGCTTACTGGATTAAATCCATCAGCAACTTATCATAACAGGATTACCTCCAAGACAGCCGGCGGCGCCTCGGCAACATCAGCGGATTTTATTTTCACAACCATCAATCCCGCACCTTCCATAACAACCCTTGACCCTTCAGAGGCTTTAGTCGGAACCCAGGGGCTGGCGGTAAATGTTATTGGCTTGCGGACACGACAATTTTAATAAACGGCGTTCAGAGAAGTTATACACCCGTAAGCGCGGCAAAACTGCAGGTCGGGCTCACCCCGTCGGATCTTGCAACCTGCGGATATATTCAGATAACAGCGTCAAATCCTTCTCCAGGAGGCGGGATATCAAACAATGTGACATTCACGGTATTAAATCCGGCCCCATCCCTTGCATCAATAACCCCGCCTTCCGTAACAGCCGGAAGTCCCGGGTTTATTCTTTCTCTATCGGGCAGCAATTTCCTGAGCACTACAACGGCAAATTTCAACAACACCCCTGTTCCGGCAACATATACCAGCAGCAGCCGTATCGATATTTCGATTCCTTCGGGTGCAATCGCCGCACCCGGAAGCTATCCCGTAAATGTTGTAAATGCAGCGCCTGGCGGCGGCGAATCGGGCGCTCTCAATCTTACGGTAAACAAAGCAACTGTAGCGCCGCTTCCGGAAGGATCATACGGCAAACAGTATGAAGACCTGATTCCCGCCGATGCAACAATTACAAGCTATGATCCCAAGCGTTTTTCAATCATCACCGGGCTTATTAAAGACCGGGCGCAAAATGCGCTTTCAGGGGTCACGGTGTCGGTAAAAGATCATCCTGAATACGGCTCAGCACAGACCGACGGCGTTGGCAGGTTTTCAATACCGGTGGAAGGCGGCGGATTTATCACCGCTATTTATAAGAAACCCGGTTTTATCACAAGCCACCGGCAGGTGGAAGTCGGATGGAACAGTATTGCAACTGCTGAAGATGTCATCATGATTCCGGAAGACGCAGCTTCCACAACAGTATCTTTTGATGGAAATCCTGCTACGGTTACAACACACAAGAGCTCAGCCACCACAGATGAATTTGGTACACGTTCCCTTACCATGGTTTTTACCGGCGACAACCATACGTATGTCAAAAATGACAACGGCAGCGAGGTTGAAGTTACATCGATCACGACCAGGGCCACGGAATTTGACACTCCCGAATCCATGCCCGCAAAGCTTCCGCCCAATTCGGCCTATACCTATTGTGCCGAACTGGCGGTGGATGGAGCAAAAAGTGTAAGGTTTGAAAAACCGGTAACCATATATGTTGATAATTTTCTCGGCTTTAATGTGGGAGAAATTGTTCCCGTAGGCTATTACGATCGGGATAGAGGGGTATGGGTGCCTTCAAATAACGGCAAGGTAGTAAGGCTTCTTGATACAAATAAAGACGGTGTAGCGGATGCCTTTGATGACGTAGGCGACGGTATGCCTCACGGCGTGGTAACCGGCCTGGACAATCCTGCTGTTTACGTGCCGGGCAAAACATACTGGCGGGTTGAGCTGGATCATTTTACTCCATGGGACTGTAACTGGCCCTATGGTCCGCCTCCCGGTGCATCAGGACCGAATCCCAAGGGAGAACCTTATTGGGATGATGGAGGCAGTGGAGACAGTGATGGTGGCGATCCCTGCAATGGCGATGATACTGACTATATAGGTTCATATGTTAAGCGAAAGAGCGGGGTATTTCATGAAGATATCCCAATTGCCGGTACGGATATGACCCTGCACTATGCGAGCAACAGGGTTAAGAACTTTGGGACTGTTGTGTCTATACCTGCAAGCGGGGATAGTGTTCCTGCAAGCCTTAAAAGCATCATTGTAAAGCTGGAGGTTGCCGGCCGCAATTTTGAGACCACTCTGCAGCCCCTTCCGAATCAGAAAGTCGAATTTATCTGGGATGGTTTGGACTATCTTGGGAAAACAGTTGGCGGTGCAATAGTTGCGAATATAAGCATAGGATTTGTTTATAATGTATATTATTATTCAGCCAGAAGCGCTGTAGCGCAGTCATTTGCCCAGGCAGGTTCAATAATAACAGGAGTTCGTGGCAGAGAAGATATAACGTCATGGAAGCAAGGTAGTGTATCATTAGATCATAGTGTATCATTAGGTCGAGGCATAATCAGCTTCCTTGGAGAAAGCTGGACACTCTCACATCAGCATTATTTGGCCCCCGGCGTTTTTGATGTGCTTTATAAGGGAGATGGGACAACAGTTAAAGATATTGATAAATCAATCAATACTGTGGTCGGGAATGGGGTGTGTGGTTACAGCGGAGACAAAGGTCCTGCAACACAGGCTGCACTTAGTTATCCAACTGGCGTAGCAGTAGATAGTTCAGGGAATGTCTATATAGTGGACCTGGGAAATAATCGAATAAGGAAGGTAGATACAAGCGGTATCATTACCACTGTGGCTGGGAATGGGGCGGAGGTTTACAGTGGAGACGGAGGTCCTGCAATACAGGCAGCACTTAATTGGCCAGCTAGCGTAGCAGTAGATAATTCAGGGAATATCTATATAGCGGATTCTTATAATAATCGAATAAGGAAGGTAGATATAAGCGGTATCATTACCACTGTGGCTGGAAATGGGGCGGAGGTTTACAGTGGAGACGGGGGTCTTGCCACCCTGGCAGCACTTAATTTTCCAGTTGGCGTAACAGTAGATAGTTCAGGGAATATCTATATAGCGGACCTGGGAAATAATCGAATAAGGAAGGTAGATACAAGCGGTATCATTACCACCGTGGCCGGATAAGGATGATCACAATAAATGATGGAAAAATAGCTTAAAATTTGCAAGATAGGTGAGGGAGAACAAAGGAGTCCCCTCACGTACCTTGCAAATACCGATGAAGGGACTCCTGCCCACTACCATAAAGAAAGGGCGGGG
>JACRBZ010000079.1 GCA_016219185.1 Deltaproteobacteria bacterium | reverse complement strand
GCGTCAATAACTTTATATTAATGATGGTTATATGCTAAATCAACTTAATATCTATTTATATTTCTGTGACTACAAATACAGGTAGTAATTTATAACTCAATGTATTTATTGTATTTCATAAAATAGTGTCCGGAATATGGGTTACAAGGCGACCCGCTCTCGATCTGCGGATAGAATTCAATCAGGTCGAATCTCGTCAGTGTAGTCTGAGCGCCTATCCGCGGCGCGTTGGCCAGATGCCATGCGGTATATTGCTCGGCGTAAGGATTGTTTGAGGACATGCCGTCCACGGGGACGATCACCTTGAATCCCCGCTGTGCAGCTCCGGAAGCCGTGTTAAGAACCGCACCCTCCGCTGAAGTTCCGACCACGATCACCGTCTTGATCCCCTTTTCCTTCAGGATCTTGTCCAAGTCGGTGTTCAGAAATTTGTCCGGTCCCGACGAGACTGACGCTTCTTCGGCACGCGGGGTCACTTCCGGAAGGATGTCGGTCAGCGCCTGACCGGCGAGACTGTAGACGACCAGAACGCTTTTTTCCCGAGCCTGTGCGATCAGGCGATGAATCTTGGGAACGGAAGCCACGCAGCGGGCTCGAGGGCCGCAGATCTGTTTGACGATATCCAGGACGAGCAGGGCGGTGTCCTTCGCATTGATCTTGACCGACTTGAGATCCGGTGCGGGCGGTGCCTTGATGCTTGCCCACTCATCGACAATCGTCTGCCCTTTGGCTCCGTTGGCGAAAATTACCCCCAGCACAATGAGACCAAGGACGAGTGCCGAGCGCATCAGGATGTTCGATACATTTATTGTCTCCATGTTCTCTCCTTTCATGTAGGTTGGTGTCCGCTCGTGGCCGAGTGCGGCCATCGCATGACAAATGCCATTAAGCATTCCGTGACGCAGAGGGATTGATTTTACAAGATTTAATGACATAAGCAAAAGAAATTTGCAATTTAGACAAATCAAAGCTTGACTTATTGTCGTACACCGTCTACTGAATAAGTGTCACCAGTGGTGATATCATAGTGATACGGGGGGTTCTATGACATTGGTTGGTCCGTCCTTGGAAGGAAAAAAAGCTAAAATGCATCGCCTGATTCAGGTGGTTGGAGAAATATTGTCCGAAGAAGGTTTCCAAGGTCTCGGAGTCAATAAGGTAGCGAAGCGAGCCGGCATGGATAAGGTACTTGTCTACCGCTATTTTGGAGGATTGCCTCAACTAGTGCTTGCCTTCAGCCACACAGTTGATTTCTGGCCTTCATTGGGTGAATTGCTTGGAGCCGAACCGGAAAGGCTCAATGATCTAAGCCCTGGAGAACAGATGGCCTTTTTTTTCAAGAGCTACCTACGAGCGCTCCGGCGGCGGCCTGCAACTATTAACATTCTTCTTTGGAAATTCACTGAAAATAACGAACTGACCAAACAGATGGAAACTGTTCCAACTCGAACTGCCCTGGAATTCTTTGAAATTCTGGAAAAAATTCCGGAGGACCGGGATCTTGCCGCAGTGGTGGTCCTTATGTTCGGTGCCATAACCAATCTATTGATTAAGTCACGCAGACAGCGGTTTGTGGGAGGGATTGATCTATACGATGAGAAAGGGTGGAAACGGATCGAGGACGGTATCGACCTGCTGCTGAATGGAATTTTTCCTGATAAAGGATGATATTTTTTTTGCCATCGGTGTCACCGATGGTGACACAACTTGCCCACCGAAAAAGAGGAGCCATTTGATGGAAAGCACTTTGGAGCAGCAACTGCTGTTAGGCCGAGTTCAAAACCTGTTGGTTTCCGGTTATTCATGCGCACAATCGGTTTTTTGCCCCTTTGCAGCGCAACTTCATCTTAGCCATGAAGATGCCTTCAGGATTTCCGCCGGATTCGGTGGCGGCATGGCATTTGGCGAGGTATGCGGCGCGGTGACAGGGGCGATTATGGTAATCGGACTCAAGAGCGCATCCTGGAATGCGGATGTGAAGGATACATACGCAAAGGAGCGCACCTATGAATTGTGTCATGAATTCATGAAGACGCTTAAAATGCGCATCGGCTCACTTTGTTGTCGCGATCTGATTGGCTTTGATCTCGGCAAATTTGGGAATGAACACCACATTCTCAACGCAGACAGGGATCTATATGTCCACTGCCCGGGCTATGTCCGGTCGGCCGCAGAGATCTTGTTCGACATTCTAAATGGATCGGATGAATAGAGCGAATTTCGGACTCAATGCGTTTTTAACATCCTGGCGATTTGGGGCCACGCATGGGCCGTCCAAAACAGCTATCGGGCTTTGATCGCTTTTTGGCCCTCTGAAATTTTAGATCAGTGCCCGCCACATCTCGATCCGCGAGTATTGCAGCGGGTCCAAAAACTGGGGAAAATCTGGGCTCTTTGGAAAAAAGGTGACAGAACTATTTTTAAGATTTCCTCGGGCTTCCTTGTCCAATACAGGATTGACTATCAGGCGAATTGCTCATCAGTCAGTACCCTAAATTTTGCAGCTCAGCTTCTCTTTTCGCTCCCACAGATTGTCATGATAAAAATTGATATTTCTCAACTGGCGTAAGTACTACATGTCGTGGCACTCAACAACCCCCTCTTTTTCCAAATAGAAAATAAATCTGTCCCTATTTTCCCATAGCTTACATGAACCGCCCGGTGCGGACCACGCATGCCGGGTGGCGTGGGGAGGGCGGAGAGAAACTCCCCCTTTCCCGATTAGAGTGCTGTTTTTGTCAATAAAAAGTTACTTTTAAACACCAAAACGGTCCCATTTTAAAGTGGTTATCCCTTAAAACCAAGATGTTGACTTGGTCCGACCCCGTTAAAGACGTTAAAGACCGTTAAAGAATTCGGCGTCCGAACCCTCCCCGTTTCAGAGCCGGCAACAGAGCCGGACCAATTTCCCGCACGCGTTCAGGAAGCCATCTTAAGACACGATGACATTGAAGTGATCCTGGACGACTCCGGCGGCGCCTGGTATTTCTCCGAACGGTTCATGACTGGCGCATACGCACGGGTCATGCTGCTTAAAAGCCAGGGGCCGCTGATGATGATGGCCGGGGTGATCCGGGAACATTCACGCGTTTATCCGCGTCCGGTCCCGCTTTCACTTTTTAAGTGCCCGCCTTTTAACCTAAGCCATGACCAGATCCGGTGCTGCCTGAAAGAAATGATGGACAAACCCATCTGCCGGGACATCGCGCACTTGATAACTTCAATCGGCCATGTCTTTGCCTATTCCACGGATCATCTCGATTCCGGCTATGCGGCGATGCTTGCCGAGTGGGCGGATGTGGGGCAGGCCGAAAATCCCTGAATACATCCCCCCCATCGCTTAACTGTTCGATACGACCCAATCGTCCTCGGTGTCGAAAACCTTGTCCGGACCGGCCGATTCGAGGGTATAATTCATTTGTCCATGGTGCTCATAGTGAAACGGGGTACCCCACTCATCCATGAGCAGGTCGTTTCCCAGCACCCGGACATTACCCGGAAAAAGCTGTTTGTGCGTTCGGACGATTTCCACGATTTGTTCCGGTGTATCGGGAAACGGGACAAGTTCTTCAAAGGCTGCTCCCTGAATGACATGCATGGCGTCTTGAAGGCGCTCCAGTCTGATTTGGGTAATTGATTTGGCCGGCGCCTGATGGTCGCTGGTTACGGGCTTGTGGGAGTCAAGGCTCATCATGATCCCGAAGCCCAGTGCAACCAGCACGAGAACAAGCGCCAAATGTCGCATGCCGATAATGCTCTGATGGTCTTTTGCCTGGTTCTTGAAGTGATTCCAGGCTTGAAGGCCGGCAAGCGAGGCAAGGATCCGTGTAACGTCAAAGCCAAAAAGCTTCCATTTCACTTCCAAAACAACACCGATCATATATACCGCACCATAGGCCAGTAATCCCTGAGGAAAGCCCGAAAAAAAACCGCCCCCGGACGGGTCGTTATTCCTGGATGCGCTACCCGGGATATTCTTTGGAACAGATGAAGGCAATTTATCGGGAAGGTCGTTTGCGGGGGAAGAAGCCAGGGATTTTGCTTTCTCTTCTTTCTCGATGTCACAAAGCGCACCGCTTAGCTCGAATCCGTGTTTGAACTTGCGTGCCTGTTCGATCGGCAACCTGTTTTTTATGACAACGGGAGAACCTGAAAAAAGCCGTTCGATGCGGGTGCTGTCCAGTTTGAACCTCTCCGCAAGACGGGTTCTGACAAGAGCCGGATCCTGGCCAGGCCCGATCTTTCCATGACATACCAACCTGTAGGTGCCATCTTCCATTTTTGGATTCCCGTTTCTTCTTGAATACTCGTTATCGCTGTTCGACCTTTTACATCTCCCATGAACTCTGATATGGAAACCTTTGGAGGTATTTTTACCAGAAGCGTTAAAAGTCTCTCCATCAACAATTTATCCATGACTTGAGAGCACCAATGTGCTAGAGTTTCTGTAAAAAAAACCTAGCATAAGATTACGGTTGTTTCAATGAAGAAAGTGAACCGGTATTCAAAAAGATGATCATGACTCGACAATTCAACAACTGCGCGGATATTCTTCACGCTCACGCCACAAACCGGGCAGACCATACGGCTCTTTACCATGAGAGTGAACGGATCACATATGCCTCTCTGGAAGGAAACGTCAACCGATTCGGAAATCTCCTGAAGTCGCTGGGACTGCTGGAAAACGAACGAATGGTTGTGGCATTGCCGGACTGCCCCGAAGCGGTGTATGCGTTTCTGGGCGGCATGAAATGCGGGGTCCGGCCTGTCCTCCTGAGCCCGGATATGCCCCTTGGCAGCTATGAATATGTTTTTCGTAACGCTGAACCAAAACTGGTGATCACAACCGTCGTGTCAGAGGCTGAAAAAGCGGCAGCCCGTTTTCCGATTCCCATCCTTTGCATTGATGACCGGAAATACATGGACTTATTTATGCAGATGGGCAAATCCCTCTCGCCGTCTTCCCCGTCGGAGAATGGGCTGGATTTTCTGCTTTACAGTTCGGGCAGTACGGGCGATCCCAAGGGCGTGCCTCACTCCCAAAGTGATATGATGTTCTGCGCAGAACAGTATGCCGGTAAAATCCTTGAAATGTCTGAGGACGATGTTGTTCTCTCCGCCAGTAAGCTCCATTTTGCCTATGGGCTGGGAAACAGCCTGATCTTCCCGTTGTATTTCGGAGCGTCGGTCATCCTCAACTCTCGCAATTCCGGCCCCGCCGACATTTTTTATCTCTTTGAGTTAATCGAGTCTCTGCATCCCACCCTTTTTTTTGCCGTTCCGTCATTATACAATATGATGGTGAAGACGATGGACGATCAAATATCTTTCACTTCCATCAGGCTTTGCGTGTCCGCGGGCGAAGCGCTTCCCGCTGGTGTTTACCACGACTGGAAGCGATTGACCGGGCTTGCGATTCTTGACGGTATCGGTTCAACGGAAGCGCTTCACATATTTATTTCAAACCGCACCGGCCATGCGGTTCCCGGCAAGACAGGATTTGTCGTACCGGGCTATGAGGCGAGGATTATCGGAGAGGATGGCCGGGACCTTCCTTCCGGACTGCCGGGTACGCTCCTGATCAAAGGGCGAAGTACAGCTCCTTATTATTGGAATCGTCCGGATCTGACGGAAAAGACCATGCTCGCTTCCGGGTGGCTCAATACAGGAGATATGTTTATTGAACAGGACGGCTGTTATGCCTATCAGGGACGAATCGACGACATGTTCAAGAGCAGCGGTGTCTGGATTTCGCCCGTCAAGATTGAAAATGTCCTGCGTGATCACCCGGCTGTTCTGGAATGCGCTGTGACATCATGCTTTGTGGAAGGACTCCTGAAGCCCCTTGCCCATGTGGTGCCGAAACCGGGGTACGAAAAGGACACCGGTCTTCCGCGAAAGATGCGTTCTTTTGTCCTGAAGCGCCTCCCGGCCTGCATGTGCCCTGTCCGTTTTATCCTTACGGAGAGAATTCCCAAGACCGCAACCGGCAAAATTCAGCGGAGCAAAATAGAAAGCACATGAAAGTGTTTATCACAGGCGGAAAAGGCAATATCGGTCAGGAGGTGGCCTTAAACCTGATCCGGTACAAAGAGGTTGAAATCATCGTCCTGGGCGACACCAACGCTGATCCTGCCGGATTGCGCGACCGGTTTCGCAAAAATAAAAAAATCTTCCTTGTGGAAGTTGATGCAAATGACCCTAAGAGACTCGCCGGTCTGCTGAAAGGAACCGATGTGGTCGTCAACTGTGCAGGGCCTTTCCATTCAACGGCCCTGAGTGTCGTTCAGGCTGCGGTGGAGGCCCGGGTCAACTACATCGATGTTTGCGATGATTGTGAAGCCACCAATGCCCTGTTTGCATCCGAATACGGCCAGGCCGCTAAGGATGCAGGAATTACCGTACTGACCGGCATGGGTTCTGATCCGGGGACAAACAATGTCATTGCAAAATGGTATGCGGACAAGTTGGACCGTGTCGATGAGATTTCTCTGTTCTGGGCCGTGAGCATCGCCGAGATTGCAGGTGCGGCCTGGGAGCACAGTCTTCATATGACGATGGGCAGAATCCCTCAATTTCTGGATGGCCGGATCGAATATGTGGAAGGCGGTTCCGGCGAACAGATGGTTGAATTTCCTGAACCGATAGGGCCCTGCAGGGTCCGTTATGTCGGTCATCCCCAGCCCCTGACGATGCCTCGCTATATCCAGGGGGTGAAGCAGGTGATTGTCAAAGGTGCGCTTTTTCCTGGCTGGGTGGACGAACTGATCCAGGAACAAAAGTTGACAGGCCTTCTGAGCAAGCTTCCCGTCCGTGTCGGGGGCATCGAGGTTGCGCCCTGTGATCTGGCCTTGCGGCTTTGGGAAGCAATTCCCATTAACAGAGACAAGGGGCCTTCCTGTTCCGGATTGAAGGTGACCGTGAAAGGGGAACGGGACGGAAAGCAGGTGATTTATACGGCGGATATGGTGGGGGGGATGGGGCCGGGAACGGGCCTTCCCGCCTCGATTGCAGTCCGGATGCTGGGCGCGGGGGATATCCGTTTCAAAGGGATGTCCGCGCCGGAAGGCTGCGTTGATCCCGGTAAATTTCTCGCGGCCATGGTGCAGTGCGGAGCCAGGATCCATCAGACGGAAACCGTGACATCCATGCTTGAGGTACAGCAGACATTTTGTTCATAACAAAGGATTTCCATGAAAGAAGCCGCGAAACTCGACATATCGAAAAGCCTTGAGTTGTACGAGGAGGCGACCACACTGGTTCCCGGGGGAACCCTGTATGCCAGGAAGCCCGACGAATTTATTCCCGGAGAATATCCGATCTTTTTTGAGTCAGGCAGGGGGTGCAGGATCATCGACGTTGATGGAAACGAATTCATCGACTTCCTTTGTGGGTATGGACCGATTCTCCTGGGTCATCGCGAAAAAGAAGTCGATGACGCCGTCATCCGTCAGATAACGGAGAAGGGCTTGTGTTTGACCTTCACACAGAGATGCCAAAACCAGCTTGCGGCAAGACTGCACGAACTGATTCCCTGCTCTGAAAAAAGCCTCTTCCTGAAGACGGGCTCGGACGCAACCACTGCCAGCATCCGTATCGCCAGGGCATACACGGACCGGATCAAGGTCGTCCGTTACGGCTACCTGGGCTGGCACGACTGGGCCATCGAGCTGAAAGGAGGCATTCCTGAAAAGTTGTACGAGGATGTGTACGATTTTTGCTACAACGATCTCGACGGGCTCGAAGCGCTTATGAGAAAACATGGCGATCAGACAGCCGCCATCATTATGACCCCGGTGGCCCATCCTACCCATCGCCGGATGGAGGCACCCCTTCCCGGATTCCTCGAAGGCGTAAGGAAAATTGCCGACCGATTCGGCGCTGTCCTGGTCTTTGATGAAATTCGCACCAATTTCAGGCTCAGCACGGGTGGAGCGCAGAAGTTGTACGGCGTCTCTCCCGATCTCTGCGTGCTGGGCAAGGGCATGGCCAACGGCTACGCCATCAGCGCCGTTACCGGAAAGGCCGACGTGATGATGGCCGCAGCCCGGGACATCTTCATTTCCGCCACCTTTTTTCCCAATAGCGACGGCATGGTGGCTGCGCTTAAAACCCTTGAAATTCTGGAAAGGGACAACGTTGTGGAAAATCTTTGGGAAAAGGGGGGCCGCTTTCTGCAGAAGATTCAGGCGCTCATGGATCAGTATGATTCGGGCGCAGAACTGAGCGGTTTTCCACCGATGTTTTTCATTACGTTCAGGAGGGAGAAGGGAGGCTTACATATCCGGAGACAAGAAGCCTTTTACACCAGGCTTATCCGCAAGGGCATTTTCATGTCTCCCCACCATCATTCTTATCTGTGCTACCGTCATAGCGAGGAAGATCTGAATTTAACGCTCCAGGCCATAGAAGAAGCTCTGGCTGATCTGCTCGAAAAATACGGCCCGTACCACCTGCCGGCTGCTGCATGCGCCGGCAGGGTGTGATGGCATATAAAATACCGTGGGAGTGTGTTTATGAAATCCGATTTTCCAAAAGACAAGAAGGAAGCCATCCGCAAGTTAACAGAAGAAAAATATCAGATTCTGCCCGGCCAGGATTTTCAAATTGACAGGATGGAACCTGAAGACGCATGGGGGGTTGCACGTTGTTTTTATGAGGTGTACGGCGAGCATTATCCGTTTGATCATTACTACGTTCCGGAAAAACTTGTTGCCGCGGACCGGTCAGGGGACATGATCGGAATTGTTGCCCGCACTACGAAAAGAGACATTATCGGCTTCGGGTCTCTTTTCCGGAATTTTGCGCACAACCCCCGGATTTACGAAAACGGTCAGGCTACGGTCATTCCTGATTATCGTTCCACCCTGGCGATCATTTGCATCCAGGATTACATTTTCGACACCATCACTGACACTGTGGGGATCGATATCATGTTCGGAGAGCCGGTCTGCAACCATCTAATCATGCAAAAGATTGCTTCGCTCAATGGATTTTACGATACAGGAATTGAGCTTGGCGTGATGCCGGGTGAAACCTATCATAAAGGCTCCCCATTTGTGAACAGAGTATCGACGGTGATGTCTTTTAAGGTTATTCACGACAGGCCGCATGGCATCTACCTTCCGGTTGAATATGAAGCCCTGCTTCGTTCCATGATATCGAAGATGCCCCTGTCCAGAAACGCGGCCGTATCATCTGATCCTGTCCCGCAAGGGTCTGTTTCGTCTATGGATGCGCGATATTTTGAGGCTTCGCAAGTGCTTCGCCTTTCAATTTGTGCAACTGGCAGGGATTTTGAATCGCGTTTGGCCGATGAGGAAGCGCAGGCAAAATCCAAAGGAGTCGTCGTTTTTCAGGTTTTCGTGAACTTGGATGAGCCGTGGTGCGGGAAGGCGGTCACCATTTTACGGAAGCGGGGCTTCTTCTTCGGGGGATTTTTGCCGCAGTGGTTCGGTTCGGACGGACTCCTCATGCAAAAACTTGCCGCACTGCCCGATTTCAATTCCGTTTTGCTCCTTACGGAGGATAACCGGAAGCTGTTGGATGACATCAAAGCGGACATTGAATGCTGCCGCTCTTTGGAGACTGAATAATGCCGCGAGGGGCGGTGTTCTCATCACCTCCCCTCATGTTGCCGATCCTTAGGCGCCCTTGGCCTTTAAAAGCACATCCACCAAATCATTCGTTGTCTTCACGGAGGAAAGGGCCGTGGGCGTCAGTTTCACAGCCATCTCCTTGGCTGTAACGGCTACGACTTCCACCAGTTCTAAGCTGGAAACCCCCATATCCCTGTAGGATTTGCTCATATCGAAATCCTCATCAGCAAACTCAGGGATCGCCAGTTTCAGGTTTTTCACAAGCAGCCGAATCACTTCTTCTCTTTTCATGTATTTTCTTCCTTTGTTTTTTTATGTAAATTATTCATATCGCCTCAGAATGCATGCCGAATTGATGCCCCCAAAGCCGAAGGCGTTTTTCATTAAGCAGTTGATCCGGTATTGGCTGCCATGATTGGCGCAAACATCGAGATCGATCTCCGGATCGATCCGCTCTACATTGATCGTTGGATAAACAACGGCTGCGCGCATCTGAAGAACACACGCCACCATTTCCACGAGCGCTGAAGCAGCCAACTGATGACCGAGCATGGACTTCAGGGCATTCACTTTCAGTCTTCCCGCATGATCGCCGAATACGCGCCGAATGGCTCTGGCTTCAACCAAGTCCCCGGTTTGCGTTGAAGTCGCGTGGGCGGAAATATAGTCGATGTCTCGCCTGTCCACTCCGGCCTCGCGGAGAGACAACTCCATGACCAGCGCGATGGGATCTTCCTGCGGCGCCGGGTTGCGGAATCCGTTAGTATTGAGACCCACCCCCATAATTTCGGCATAGATTCGCGCACCGCGCCGGAGGGCATGATCCAGTTCCTCGATGACGAGGGCGGCTCCGCCCATTGCCGGCACAAAGCCGTTTCTCCGGGAATCGAAGGGGCGGCTCGCCTTCTGCGGCTCATCATCGAACGTCTCCATAGAAAGGGTTCCCAACCTTGCCAGGGAATGCAGCGAAGCGGGCGTGAGTTCATGGAAAGGGGCCACAACAAGAGCCGCATCAGAGGCGTGATACCGGATCTCGTCGATTGCGGAGCGAAGGGCGATGTTGCCGGCCGCGCAGCTGCCTCCGGTGCTGAACCCGGAGCCATGAATGCCGAGGACTTCCATTGTGCAGCCCAATGCATCTGTTTCCATTTCCTTCAGCGCCAGTGAAACTTCCGCTTCATCCGGATCAACTTCAAAAGCCTTCCAATTTGACCATTTGTATACGTCGTGGAGATAATGTCCTGCGAAAATACCCGCTATGCGTTCGGGGGATGCATTTTCACCCAACAACCCTGAATCGGCGAAAGCTTCTACTGCGAGACATATACTTATTCCGGTTGCACGGGGGGAATTGGAAACAAGCTTTGCCATCCGCCGGAACACGTCCGGGGGAATACACTCGCTCAAAGACGACATCTTTCTATCCATAGGATATTGCGAAAGGTCGCCACCGATTTTGGAATAGCTTCCCGGCCAGGGCGGGTTTTGCCATCGTGAAATTCCTGACTTTCCTTGCCGGAGACTGTTGTGGAACGCTTCAAGCGTGTCTCCAAGGGTTGAGACAACGGACATGCCGGTAATAACTATTCTTTTGTTACTTTGCAGGGGTTGGAATCTGCCTGTATCATTATCTGACATGCTGGAATCCAAAACGGTTCTGGAACGGTAGTATGAACTTCTCCTGATTAGATTCCATTCAATATCCACTTGAAAGCCGGAAAAAGCGCATCATATGTGCTAAAACGATCTGACCGATGAGTATGTACGGGAAATACACGGCCGGAAGCACGGACAGCCCGAAGACGGCGGCCAGAAAAGAGGCATCGCCGGTGGTTCCGCCAGGGCGCACGCTTTTGGCCCGCCCCTTCAGGGACTGGAATCTTTGTTCCTTTCAATATCTTTTTCCCATTTTGTCGATTAATCAATATATCAATACCCGTCCCCGATTTCCTCCGATTTCTCTACCCTTCATTCTGGAGCTCGATATTTGGAATCATCACGCTCATGACCCGCTTGACTTCAGCATAGTTCTCAGAAGAAGTCTCAAAAGTGACCTCAATGGTTGGGGACGTTTTCCTGCCGAGTGTCAGGCAGAGGTATTTCGGGTTGAGTCTTGCCTCGACCACTTTGAAGTGACCAATGAAATCTTCGTCATGGCTTTCGACATAG
>JACRBZ010000078.1 GCA_016219185.1 Deltaproteobacteria bacterium | reverse complement strand
GCGTTCAGGCTCCGCCTAAGTTGTCTGAAGTAACCACGTGGAACGTGGAAAAGCCGTCACTCCGCCAGGGGCAATTTCTGGCAAGCCGACCGCAAGGCAGGCCGATGGAGGGATGGCATTGAGAGGTCGGAAAAAGCAAAGACTGAAGCCCGCCGCCGTTACAGGGAGTTTATAGCAGACGGCATTTCCGAGGGGAAACGGGACGATCTGTTTGGAAGAGTAGAGAAAACGATGGGGGCGACTTTTTTTTTGAAACTGCATCCAAAATATTGAAAAGGAGGCAACCATGAACGGAGAGAGTGTGAACAGGGTGAATTCAGAGGTTTGCGATCAGGAAGAAATAAAGCTCAACAAGCCTTGGCAGGCGCCGGTTGTAGAAGTCGTTGGGCTTGTACGAGAAACGGAAAATGGGGCTTCACCCGGTCCCGATATGTTTAGCCTGTCATAGTCGTTTCCTAGTTTGAGGTGTTTCCAAGCTTCGATGCTTGAAGCAAGGCATGGCGGTTGCCGAATTTTGTATGCGACATGATATTCTCTGATAGCGCCGGGGGGGAAACTTGACTGCCGGAAATGACCAGATCCACTCCTGTTGCGTATCTTTCAGGGACGTCCGGTTCGGAAAGACCGCTCGGGTCCGGAACAAGTGCCGTGACGAATCCGCGGAAGAATTCTATTGCGAGCGAGGGGTATCGCGCTCGTTGATACGCAATGCCATGAAAGGACGATTGCCGGAGATCGTCCGCGTCGAACGGCGCAGGGGACTTCAGGCTGCTGATATGGGTATCCATTTCAGGAAGGAATGGCCTGAGGCACTGGTAGAGCTTGCCCGCATGAAGCAGAGCGACCTGGTGCAACGCGCGCTCGACCTGCGTCGCATGGAGGAAGAAATGCAACTGAAGAAGGGGTTTGAGGCGCACTACATGCATGCTGCCAGTTGGGGACCATATGCGTTGTGTGGATGGCGGGTTCAGTCACGAATCGCCCTGCCCGAATTGCACCCTTGGAACGATGCACTGCCTCCCCGTCGGTAACTGCGTATCGAACTGGGTGCTGTGAGCGGAGGGGATGAGTCCAGGCATTTCAGCATAACGCCCCGGAGTGATGTGATTTTACGCATTGCCGGTCTCGCTCATATCCTGATTCAGGCGGGCAGTCCTCATGAAGAAGACACGGTCACGATTCAACTGGAAGAAAACGCCGACCAGATGTGGCGAGAAAGGCCACTTCGGCATGGCCGGGCTCGAATGCATCGCGGATGCGAATAATCCGGTTCCCGTTGCCGTCATATATGCCATCGACACGTCACATGGCATGGTAATGGACCGTAGGCCACTACGCGGCAAAGAGCGCTTCAACTTTCTCGACAGTCAGGCGCATCGCTCCTGGATGGGACGCGCGCTTGGCTCGCATCAAGATATTTTCCGGCAATTGGCTGCTTTGTCCCGGGCCGTGCCGGTCTATCGCTTACAGCGCCCGCGTTCTTTGCAGGGGATGGAGGAGGCCACGGCGTTTCTGCGGCAGATGCATCCGGACATGGCGATCACTCCTCCTCTTCTCAATTCCGAAGAATTCACGTCAGGAGAACAACATGACCGTTGATCGTATGTTCATTCGCCGCGATGGCTGGCTCACGTCACAAATCGATGATGACCTCATCATGATGAACGCCGAGCATGAGTACTACCTCAATCTTTCGGGCTCGGGCGGCCGCATCTGGGAACTGCTGGAAACGCCATGCAGTCTGACGGATCTTTGTCATGTTCTGGCCGGGGAGTATGACATCACACCGGATGCCGCGCGTCCCGAGGTTTCCGCGTTTCTTGAACACATGCTTCAACAAAAGGCCATCGATGTCGCTTCTTAGCAACTGGAAAAGATTTGGCGCGCAATCACGGCATAGACGAACGAGACGAACGAGACGAACGAACGAACGGGGTCGGACCAAGCTAAATGCGCAACTGACGCTGGTTTAGGCCAAAAATGAGGTAGTTTTACGGTCTTAAAGTGATGTTTTGGGGGCCAAAATGAACGGTTTAGAGGAGAAAGGCGGGAGGTAGGTGTGAGCTAACCCGTCGCTCAACCGGATGGCACAATCCGTGGGCACTTCAACGGAAGTCGCACAACTTCAAAGTTCATCAGACACTCGCGCCGCCGGTTAGCTTTTTGTTAGCGCTCCACCCAGTCTGCTGCCGAGGTTTATTATAAAGAAACTTTTGCCATTTTCGACAATTTCTGTGACCAAAACAGAAAAGCAAGAACAAGGTAATTTCAAATAGTTGCAGTACAGTTATTTGGAAGCGCGAAATTTGCTGAAACGTTGAGCGTTCCTACGGAAGAATTGACAAACAAATTTATGTCCAAAAGAGAAATCGCCACTGGTGTTGTACATGGTGTCCCGGCGGATTTGCGAAAAACCCTTACTGCTGACAGAGCTGCACTGGCACTATGGGAGGACATTACGCCGCTCGCGCGTAATGAGTGGATTTGCTGGGTTGAGGACGCCAAGAAACCGGACACAAGGCGCAACCGGATAGAGAGAGTGCGCACGGAACTTAAAGAGGGAAAGCGCCGGCCTTGTTGTTGGGCCGGTTGCCCCCACCGAGGGAAAAAAGGCGAGCGCGCTTAATCCGGAACCTGCAGCTTTCAACTGAGAGGAGAACATATTCTCGCCCCCACGAAAGGCGGGGTTATGCATATTTTTCACCTTGCACCTTGGGGCAAGAGAGGAGTGTGAAATTATGAGAAAAGTGATAATCGGTGCCTTCGTCTCATTGGACGGCGTCATGCAAGCACCCGGCGGCCCCCATGAGGACCCTACGATGAGGTTCAGCCATGGCGGTTGGGTAGCACCGCTGGCCGACGACGTTTTTGGCGAAGAGGTTGGCAAGATGTTCAGCGAGCCGTTCGACTTGTTGCTCGGGCGAAAGACTTACGAAATCTTCTCGGCGCACTGGCCTTACGCCGAGGGCGGGCCCGACGATTTCATCGCCAAGACTTTCAATTCGATCACGAAGTACGTTGCGACCCGGAAGGGCTTGAATCTGACTTGGAAGGGATCGATGTCCCTCAGTGACGCAGCGTCAGATGTTGCCAGGCTTAAACACGAGGATGGGCCAGCACTTCTTACGCAGGGCAGCACCAACATGATCCAAACACTGCTTGCGGATGATCTCGTGGATCAGATCAATGTTTTCACATTCCCAGTCGTGCTCGGGCAAGGCAAGAAGTTGTTTGGCGCAGGCTCAAGACCTGCAGCGTTCCGACTGATCGCAGGCCGGATTTCGCCCAATGGCATTCTAATCGCGAAGTATGTTCGCGACGGCGCGGTAAAGACCGGAGATTACGCTTTGGACCCTCCTACGCCAGCAGAAGTCGCACGTCGTGAGAGGATGAAGCGGGAGGGTTAGCGTCCTTTCATGCAATCGTGACCGGCAAAGACCGTTCAGAATCATCAGGATAAGCAAAATGGATAAAGAAATCAGTAAGTACAGATCATTTCTAAAAGACAGCATCCGTAAGGTCATCGATTTTTCCCAAACGGACCAGAACAGGGGCGTTGCACCTCCTCCCATTGAAAAGCCTTACTCTCAAGAAGGCGAACGAATTGACCTTCCCTTTCATGAAAAAGTTAAAAACATCGGCACAATTGATCTTGCATCAGCCATCCGGAACCGGGAAAGTCGCAGGTCTTATAGTCATCAGCCGATGACCATTGATGAACTGTCTTTCCTCTTGTGGTCTACTCAGGGCATAAAGCAAAAAATTGATTTGGGCCATGCCTTAAGAACCGTTCCTTCTGCCGGTTGCCGTCATGCCCTGGAAACCTATCTCTGCGTTTTGAATGTTCAGGGATTGGAGCAAGGAATCTACCGTTACCTTCCTCTTGAGCATCAATTACTCTTTGAATTTACCGAGGAGAATCTCAAAAGAAAGATTGTGCAATTGGTCTTTCGTCAACCCTATCCGGGAGAAGCAGCCGTTACATTTATCTGGACAGCCATTCCCTATAGAATGGAATGGCGCTACGGCCTTGCCGCCCATAAGGTCATTGCCATTGAAGCCGGTCACGTCTGCCAGAATCTCTATCTTGCCTGCGAGGCAATAGGCGCGGGAACCTGCGCGATTGCCGCTTATGATCAGGAAGGGATAGATGAACTGCTCAAGATCGACGGACAAGATGAATTCACGATTTACCTTGCCTCCGTGGGTAAGATGGAATGATTGGACTGGATATGGTCGAGGGTCGGGCCACGCAAATTGAAGGCTATGCTGTGATTGTACCGTTTGTGGAAGAAAGTAATGAGATTTTTTTAAAAACGGCCTTCCCAAGTCGGAAATATACAAAGCGCTACGGCTTAAAGGGGGAATTATGAAAAAATAAATACAAAAATATTTGACCCGATTGATGAAGAAGAAAAAGAATTGATGGAATCAATTGAGCAGGACGAATGGAAACCTGTTAAAAATATGAAACAGGAAAAAGAAAAGGCTGTTATCGCGGCTCGAAATACTCTGAAAAAAGATAAACGAATCAACCTCAGGCTGAGCGAAAAGGATTATCACCAAATCCAGATAAAAGCGATTGAAGAAGGTATCCCTTATCAAACATTTATTTCAAGTATTATTCATAAATATTTAAATGGTTCCCTATCTCCGAAAGCGTAAATTGGAACAGAACCTGTCACTGGTGCGGATGCAAAAGACCACCGCACAGTTCAGCGTTGTGACTCAAATCGACCACAAGCCTTTCAAATTCGGATTTACACTCCGAGTTTGCAATGATACATTCCATCCATGATACCACGCCCCCTTTACCGTAAAGCCGTTTCACGAGCGCTTCTGCGCTCTCCGATCACCGCCCTGCTCGGCCCACGTCAATGCGGCAAAACAACGCTGGCGCTGCAGATCGGCCAGGAGCAGGAAGGGCACTATTTTGACATGGAGTCACCCGTTGACCGGCAGCGCCTCCAGAACCCCGAACTCGCGCTCGGCTCTTTGTCGGGACTGGTAATTATCGATGAAATTCAATTTGCCCCCGAACTGTTCGGCATTCTGCGGGTGCTGGCGGACCGTCCGGGTCAGGCTGCCCGCTATCTGGTACTGGGGAGCGCGTCTCCCCATATCATCAAGAAGATTTCGGAAACCCTTGCCGGACGGATCGAGTTCGTTGACTTGTCCGGATTCAACCTTGCGGAAATATCACCGGATGAGCGGGACCGTCTCTGGCTGCGCGGCGGGTTTCCCCGTTCGTTTCTCGCCGGCAGCGAGGCAGACAGCCTTGCCTGGAGGGAAGGATTCATCCGTACCTTCCTGGAACGCGACATCCCGCAACTGGGGATAACCATTCCCGCCACTGCCATGCGCCGGTTCTGGACCATGCTGTCGCACCTCCACGGCCAGACATGGAACGCCTCCGACCTAGGCCGTTCCATGAGTCTGTCGGACAAAACCGTGCGCCATTACCTGGACATCCTCACCGGCACTTATATGGTCAGGCAGTTGCAGCCCTGGCATGAAAACCTGAAAAAACGTCAGATAAAGTCACCCAAGGTTTACCTGCGCGATACCGGTTTGCTACACAGCCTGCTGAATATTCCCGGCAGAGGAGAACTCTGGGCGCATCCACAGCTCTGCGCATCATGGGAAGGGTTCTGCATAGAACAGGTGGTTGCGGCTTTGAACACGCAGGAGGTGTATTTCTGGGCCACTCAGGGGGGAGCAGAGCTGGATCTGCTTTTCTTCTCAGGGGGAAGACGGTTTGGTGTGGAGTGCAAATTCAACGAAGCGCCGAAAATCACCAAGTCCATGCAGAACGCTCTGTCGGACCTCTCCCTGGACCATCTTTGGGTGGTGTATCCCGGCGCGGTGCGCTACACTGCTCATGAGAAGATCACCATGCTGCCGTTGGCGGAGGTTGCCGGCCTGCCTGCGGATATATTGAAATTTTAATTTGCGGGAATCCCCACAAGGGAAACCTTAACGGAGGCTTGAGCGGTGTGACGGGAAACTGTCACGCACCGTTCTTAGGGGGCTTGGGGATGGGAACATCCCCGAATTCGAGGGGCACCATATCGAATACCAACAATAAAATGTACCGGATGAACCGGTGATTTTATGTGAAAAAGAAAATTGACACCTCTTTCGCCTTGTATTACAATCCGTATTACAGAGGTAGAAAAATGATCACATTAAGACTCGACCCAAAATTAGAACAAACAATTAATAATACAGCAAAAAATCTTGGACTGACTAAGTCGGAATTAATTCGCAAGAGTATTGATGCGTATCTTGACAAGCTCAGCAAGCCAACTGCGTGGGAGATCGGTGAAAATTTATTTGGCAAATATTCAAGTGGTCATAACAATCTGTCAACGAATAGGAAGGAGCTTATAAAAAACAAAATTAAGGCCAAAAGAAAATGAAAAAAATCCTTATAGATTCTGGCCCGCTAATAGCCCTTTTTGACGCAACAGATAAGTATCATCATGATGCTGTCAACTTCATAAGAACAAATAAATATCCACTAGTTACAACTCTTGCATCCATTACCGAAACTCTGCACTTATTAGATTTTAATCGAAATGCACAGATCGACTTCCTTGAATGGGTACATAGGGGCGCGGTTGAACTTCAAAATATCGAAAACAATGATTTTAAAAGGTTGAAAGAGCTAACAGGAAAATACCGTGATCTGCCAATGGATTTTGCCGATTCTTGCCTTGTCTATCTGGCCGAAAAACTCAACCTTAATACAATTGCAACGATAGATCGAGATTTCACAATTTATCGAATACAGGGAAGAAGAAAATTCAAAATCATTCTCTCTTAAAATATCAGCTTACACATCTTAACTATAGCGCATTTCATATGACTTGAAACATAAATTCCACTGAAAACAGAGGATAATTATGATCACACCAGATCAATTCCACGTTAATGAAGCATGGATAGCAGTCAGGATTAATGAGGAGTTCCTCTTTGTCCAGGATGAACCTTACGATATCTATGTTTTGATAGATGCCGCCAGTTGCTATGTATTGGGGCATGTTTTATCGCGTGTAGTGGATGAAGCACCCCAGGAAAAGGATGTAAGGGATTTATTCCAAGCTGCATTCCGGGCGAAGAACCAGTGGGCCAACATTTTAATGCTGACTGGAAACTCTTCATCAGATGATGTCTTTAGAAGGCAGGCAGAACAAGAAGGTCTGTCAGTAAAAATAGTTAATCTATCAGATTTGGAGCCAATTTTAGGCCCTTTGAAAGAATCTTTTGCTTCGGATTTCATGAAGCGTTCCACATAAACCCGGCATTAAGGGCGATGGCAAAAAGCCGCCGCGCCGGTGGAACAGCGTGTTGATATGAAAGGATAAGACATAATGCCATCATTTCTGTATTTTTTGGCATTATCATCAGTATTATGATGAACACAATCCGCCACACATCCATGTGGAATATCAGGGAAACAAGGCGCTCATAGATTTTCAGGGCAACATCCTGAAAGGTGATCTCAAATCCCGGACAGCCCTTAGACTCGTGAGGGACTGGATTGATCTGCGGAATGATGAGATTGATGAAGATTGGAGATTGGCGCAAAAAAGTGAACAAATCAAAAAAATACCCCCATTGGAATAATGAGGTGAATTATGTGGGAATTTAATGAAGTCATAGATATCAAATATCGTGGTGAATACGTCTATAGTATTAAATTCGATGACGGGGTTGAGGGGGATATCGATTTTTCAGAATATTTAACGAAAGGACCCGTCTTTCAAGCACTTAAGGACAGCAAAGTTTTTTCAAAAGCGATGGTGGAAGGTGGAACCATTTCTTGGCCGAACGGAGTTGATATAGCACCGGAAACCCTATACGAGAGACTTCTGGATGCCAATAACGGGTTGCAGCCGACGTTGCTCCGCTGCGCGCCGCAACCCGGCTGAACCACGCAACATGAGAAAGGATGATACGATGCATCCCCAAAAGCATATGCGCCTGCTTCTGGCCGTCTCTTTAGCCTGGTTTTTGTTCTGGGTTGCGGGACTCCCGGATTACTACAGGCAGTACTCCACAGTCTCCATGATTGCGTTCGATATCATCATCCTCCCACCCATCTGGCTAATCGTCTATTCCAGTACCAAGAAAACCAGAATCGGTAGGGGGCTCGCTGTCTCTTCGTGGCTGGCATTCTATATCACAGTTCCTCTCTTTCTGTATGATCTGCTCTATTGCGGGTACTATCTTGGCCACGGCGCTAACTTCGTCTGGGAGTACTGGTATTTGACCGTCTACTATTTCCTGCCGTGGCTGATCTTCCCGCTTACCGGATGGTGGGTCGACCGGCGACGCAGGGAAGCTGAAGTTACTGAAAGTGAATGTTCCGCCGCAGTTCTTTGATAAATATAACCCATTGATTCTTTTACCATTGACTCGTCATGCCGATTTGCGTTGCAAGCATTCGCGCCAGTCTCCGCTGGCTTTTTCAGCTCATACCGACTGATATGGCAACCTCCAAAGGGGGAACAGAGTTTAAGAAGGTTGCGGACTTTCATGTGACAACACCTACGTGTAGTGGCTTCACCATCACAGATCGCCAACACCAAAAAGGAGGAAATGATTATGAATATCCCGTTCGCCAAGATTTTGACGGGAGAAGTGCCCTGGGGTTTGGCCTGAAGCCGTATGAACCTCTTCCGGTCGAAAGAACACGTAAGAAATTGGTCGCTTTACGATTCCGTCTCAGCCGAGTCCGTCATGCCACTGTCCAACTGGGCGTCAACCTTCAGCGGACCCCTGTTCAGGAAACGACTGGAGCCGGACAATTCTCCATCGAGACGAACCACCCGATGGCAGGGAATGGCGACGGCCAGGGTATTGGCGGCGCAAGTCTCCGAATGGTTCTTCAAAAACGTTGACAAAGTTTCCAAAGTGGATGATATTCCATAATAGTTTAACTAAACAGGAGTATTGTCCATGATACAAACGATAACCAGATTGCTGAAGATCAAGCTGCCGAAAGGACAGTCCGCCTTCTTGTGGGGACCGAGAAAGACCGGAAAGACCACGTTCCTCAGGACGGCCTTCCCGGTCAACCTGTGCTATGACTTGCTTCAGACCGATCTTTTTTTTGAATTCGTCAAGCGACCCTTCCTGTTGCGTGAGCAGCTCCTTGCAGCAGACCCAAAACAGTTGAAAGAGCCGATCATTATCGACGAGGTGCAGAAGGTGCCTCAACTGCTCGATGAAATCCACTGGCTAATCGAGAACAAGGGCCTGCGGTTTATCCTGTGCGGCTCCAGCGCAAGGAAACTGAAACGGGGGAAGGCGAATCTGCTCGGAGGCCGCGCCTGGCGTTACGAGATGCACCCGCTTGTCTCGGCGGAGGTGGCTGATTTGGATCTGCTCAGAGCGCTCAACCGGGGAATGATACCCACGCACTATATGCAGGAGGAATATCGCAAGTCGCTGCAGGCTTATGTTCGGGATTATCTCAAGGAGGAAGTGTTTGATGAAGGATTGACCCGGAATATCCCTGCCTTTTCGCGGTTCTTCGATGCCATGGGATACTCGCACGGAGAGCTGACGAACTATGCGAACATTGCCAGGGACTGCGGCATAGACGCAAAGACCGTTAAAGAGTATTACCGGATCCTTGCCGATACACTGCTTGGAACAATGATCGAACCTTACAAGAAACAACAAAATCGCAATGTGATAATCAGGGCCGGCAAGTTCTACCTCTTCGATGTGGGCGTTGCCGGGGCCATTACCCACCGTCAGATTCCTCTGGAGAAAGGTGAACAGTTCGGGCGGGCGCTCGAACATTTCATCCTGATGGAAATACTTGCCCATCGCGTGTACAGGGAACTGGACTACGACGTGAATTTCTGGCGAACGAAGTCCGGTTTGGAAGTGGATTTTATTTTGGGTCGTGGGGAAGTGGCCATAGAGGTAAAAGGGACGAGCCGGATCGATAGCTCGGACATGCGTCCACTCAAGGCGTTTATCCAGGAGTATCGTCCCGCCACCGCGATTGTTGTCTGCAACGAACGCGCTCCACGGGTGCATGAAGATATTCGCATTTTGCCATGGCGTGATTTTTTGAAAATGTTGTGGAATGGAGAAGTGATATCGTGAAGGGTCGGGAAGTTATATTTCCTCAGGAACATGCTCGACCTATCCCGGTTTGTTAAATATCTGACAATGTTCTTTCTGATCCCAGACCACGATCCGGCCGGTCTTGTCGAAAATGCTGAAGCGTGTACTGGTCGTTCCCTGATCCACTGCTCCGATATGGGATGGCATCATTTACCTCACCTTGAAATCACATGCAACTGAGCGTTTTTATACATAAATAGCGCGATCAAACAGTAATTAAACAGCGATGGTTATAGCATTGGCCGCTCCCAGAGTATTATTATGGTAAATGGGTGTGTGTTATGGCCGTTTGTGTTATTGCTTGACCAGTTCCACCCGGCGGTTCTTGGCACGGCCCTCATCTGCCCCGTTATCGGCAACGGGAGACAGGGGACCCACGCCCTGACCGCTCAGGCGGCCCGCGGCAATGCCGTGTTTAGCCACGAGCGCCTGCACCACCGCCTCGGCACGGGCCTGGGACAGTTTCAGGTTCAAATCGAGCGCCGCGACATTGTCGGTGTGCCCCACCACATACACTTTGAGGACAGGATCGGCCTTGAGCAGTTTGGCGATTTCGGTCACGGCGGCTTCCGACTCGGGCTTCAGCACGGACTTGCCGGTATCGAAGAAAATACCCGGAACCTCCACATGGCCGCTGGCGCTCAGCCCCGACCGGAAGAGTTCCGCACTGGCGACCACTTCCTGGGCCATGGCCTGTTTCTCGATGATCGTCAGCATGTACCCCTTGTTCCAGGCCGTATCGACCTGAGCCCAGATCTCCTTGCCGTCTTTTGCGACCTTCAACCAGGTGTAGCGCGGGTCTTCGAACAAAACAGTTCCGCCGATATTGGTAATGGCCTGCTGGTGGTTGCGGAGGATGGCGATCGGCCCCGGAAATTCACTTCCGGCCATGGTCTGATACTTGATATCGTAGCGCTTTCCCTCAACCACGACCTCGGTCCCCTTGCCGGTCTTGAATTTGGCGCTATCGAATGCGATCGTCTTACACGTCACAAGACGCATGTTCAGCATGCGGGTAAAAAGCGGGTGGTCGGAGCATCCCGGTGCATCCGGCTCCCTGGCCTGAGGCGGTGCGGCATTGACCGGCAGGACCGGGGCGATGAAAAAAGCGGCCACAATCAGGAAAACGACGGAACGGCAAAGTTTCATGGTAAATCTCCTCGTGATGAATCATTGACTTAGAATTGCTTTCGTGCCTCCTGCATAACAAAGCCTCGGAATGTGATCAAGAGCAATTTACTTTCAAGCATAGTCAAAAGGTCGATCAGGAAAAGTATGGACCTATTCATTCAGGATAATCGAATTCCAGACTCTAATGATTCGGACGGTCTGAGGTTTTTCTCTTTCAGCCCCCTTGACAAAACGTACGTTTTATCGTACGTTAAATACAGTTCTCAAGGAAAACGCCATGCACACACTCACGGCCAGCCAGGCACGCCCGGAAAGATGCTCAAAAACTATTCTCAGCAGGTCTGAAAGAAAAAACGCAGACGCTTTTGAGGGTTCTGCGTAAAAATCCATTCCAAAATCCGCCACCTTATGAAAAATTGGTTGGTGATTTGAGAGGAGTCAATATGCAAATGTCGGACATCCCATTCGGCACCACCGAATGGTCGCAGATCCAGAGAACCGAGCACAAAGGCGAGAGCGGGTTGGCCTACTGGCGCACCCAGAACTTCGGGAACATCCGCGTTCGCATGGTTGAGTACACGCCGGGCTATCTCGCGGATCATTGGTGTGTCAAGGGCCACATCCTCCTGTGCATTGAGGGCGAGTTGCACACGGAACTCAAAGACGGCCGCAAATTCACGCTGAAACCTGGCATGAGCTATCAGGTTGCGGACAACGCAGAGCCGCACCGCTCCTACACAGAGATTGGGGCCAGGCTGTTCATCGTCGACTGAAGAAAATTTTCAGGCCGCAGGGTTCCGCGGAAACGGCTATTGGCCAAAAAACGCGTCAATGCTTTCTGCAAGCGCTACGGCAAATTGGTCTATAAAAGCCCGAGATGAAATAACCGCCTCGTCCTGACTATCTACAATGACGCCGGCTTCAATAAGCACCGCCGGCATTTTTGCATTTCTTAGTACCGCCAATATGGACTTGCTGTTATAAATACCCAACGGCAAATCTATGGATTGATAATTATTTTGATCTGGTTTTTCTTCATGATAGGTCGATGGTTTTCTGCCAA
The DNA here is from genome assembly GCA_016219185.1 of Deltaproteobacteria bacterium. Taxonomy (GTDB): domain Bacteria; phylum Desulfobacterota; class Desulfobacteria; order Desulfobacterales; family Desulfatirhabdiaceae; genus RAAP-1. The sequence continues at coordinate 144,852 of JACRBZ010000078.1, read as the reverse complement.
GAGACTGCATCTTTTCCGCAAATATTCTCGCAAATCTCAACGAATCCGGATAATTCTGTTCAGAATCGGGATATTTCGGGTCGCTGGCAATATAAATCGTATAACCTGGGCCAAATTTTCGTTTGAAATCGTCCTGGACATCAATAATTTTTCCGTCTTTGGATCTTAATAAATGATGTTCTTGAACGGAATCATGGTGAATCGAAATAAATAAACCAGCTTGTTTTTCATTGGCCAGGGCGATGCGGCTGTACAAATCCTTGTGCTTTTGCCAAATCGCATCGTCCAGCGGATCAATTAAATATTTCCTTAAGTAGTCAGCATGGTTGATATTTTCACATTTTGTCCGGGTGAGGAAAAAATTTCTGTTTCTTCGGGTTAACTCACTTGAAATTTCTGCCACCAAATCATCATTGTAATCGACTTCCATTTTATTGGTACAACTGACTGCCCCATATTCAGCCGGCGTGTGCCCGGCATCAATGACCGTTAAAGGGTGAATTTGCGCACAGGCTGATAGCGCCAGCAAGAAAATCGGCAGGATATTTGCCAAAATATGAGAATTATTTTTCATCATTTTCTGAAAATAAAGCGTCGCTAAAGCAACTATCAGTTCGCCAGGGACGCTGGATCATCCGCCTCATTCAAGTTTTTCAGCTTTGCTCGAAGCGGTTCATAGTAGCATACGCTTTTGCCTTCATTTGTTTTGCCGTGCACTTTCACTTTATAGTTTACATTATCTTTCTCATTGAACCATTGATATATCCACCAGTCGCCTTCCTGTTTCATGGAATAGGGTTGCGTCCCAAACTGCTTGGGCACATTTTTTTCCATTCTGTCTCGGATATCCTCTATTTGCCCCTCTTGTTCCGGTATATTGACGATCCGCGCATACAACTGGTCTTGAATAAAGGCAAAGGAAACCATCGGATTGGCATGGTTATGCATATGCATGCGGCACGGACCGGTATAATTGTAATAGGATATACCCCCTTTTCCCATGTACTTGATGAAATACCCATCCTGGTTCAGATTCTCGATACGGGCGCCGAAATCCGGATTATTGCAGTCGAAACCATGTGCCAGCAGCGGAAACATCAGAATGAAGCATCCCATGATAAAAGACATTTTCTTCAGCATCTTGATTCCTTTCATAATGTGAGAATGGTTTTTGGTGAAAATTAAAAGAGGTGTTCAATCGATAATCGTCATCAATAAAAGTTGGTGCAAGATTAAACAGAAAAAGCTATAGATGCAAACAAAAAGGAATTTCCTTCATCACAGGCTTCTGCTGGCTTCTATTCGATCATCTCATGGGAAGGGGCTGCTTTAATGGACGGCGCAAACATCGCAAAGCCGGGCACCCGGCCTTGGACAACAGCAATTGCATTGACTTTCCTGGTATTTTTCGGCTGTAAAGCGGAGGATCCCATTCTTATCGGTTTTTTGGCCGGAACTTCCGGCCGGGTGGCGGATTTAGGCATTTCCGGACGCGACGCGGCGCAACTGGCCATAGAACAATGCAACCAGAGCGGCGGGGTTTCCGGCAGAAAGGTCCGGCTGATCGTTAAAGACGATCAACATGACTCCGAAGTCGCCCGGCAGGCCACGCAGGAACTCATCAGCAAAGGCGTGGTAGCCATTATAGGACCCATGACAAGCGACATGGCCCTGGCGGTTACACCCATTGCCAATAACGGGAAACTACTCCTGTTAAGCCCCACAGCCACCACCGAATCTCTTTCCGAAAAGAATGACTATTTTTTCCGCGTGGCTTCCACAACGCGGAACTTCGCATCCAGGGGTGCAGATTTTCTTATTAAATCCGGGCGAATGCATCGCGTTGCCACAGCATATGACCTCAATAATCGTTCTTTTTCGGAAAAATGGGTCGAAAATTTTACGAATGAATTTACTGAATTGGGAGGCCGGATAGTTGCCACGGTCGGGATTGATGCCCTCGGGAATCGCAACTTTTTTGATTTCGCAAAGGAACTCCTGGCAGCGCAGCCGGATGGCGTGGTCATTGTAGCCAATTCCATGGATTCGGCACTCCTTTGTCAGCAAATTCGAAAACTTGATGCCAAAGTAGAAATCGCCCTGTCTGACTGGGGTGCAACCGAGCGGTTACTGGATCTGGGAGGCAAAGCAGTGGAGGGCGTCATCGTGATTCAGGCCTTTGATCGCAGTAACCAAAGTCCCCGTTATCAGGACTTTCGCAAATCATTTATGGAACGATACCATCAGGAACCCGGTTTCCCTGGCGTTAATACCTACGATGCCGTACAAGTATTATTGACGGCCCTCCGGGCGCAAAAAAAAGGGCAATCCCTTCCGGAAACCATTCTTTCCATCAATCAGTTCGAGGGCCTCCAAAGCAATTTCTGCTTTAGTCGGTTCGGCGATGCACAAAGACCCCAGACTTCCATCAGCATTGTCCGGGACCGGCAATTCATGGTTCTGGAGTAACAACATGAAAACGCCCTTATCGCTTCGCCGGTATCTGTCTCTTCAATTGAGTTTGGTAATTATCGTACAGTCGGTAATCGTGACGGTTCTCGTGTGGCAGATCCTGCTGCCGCAAATGCGCACCGACATCGGCATTCGTCACCAGGCGCTTGCGCGCGCCATCGCAGGACAAGTCGCCGCCCATATGCTGGGCGGAGAACGCCAGTTAAGCGCTTTGGCCGACTATATCGAAGCACGGGCAAACCTTCCGGCAACCCACTGGATTGAACTGCTGGATACCCAATGCGGAAACGGCGATCTCTTCGAAACCATCTATATTTCCGGCTACAGGGATGAAGTGATCGATTGTGTCGGACTTGCCGGCATGCGACGCGGCAGCCGCAATGACCTGATGGGATTGGACCTTTCCGGCAGAAACTTTATCCGCTCTGCGATATCTTTGAAAAAAGTATTCTGGTCTGAAACGTTTCTCTCCACGGCCAGCAGCAGGATGGCGGTTGCCGTGACGATCCCGCTATCAGATCGTGCCATTGTCGGCGAAATCACCGTTGATCAACTCTCCGCATTAATAAGCAAGTTGCCTGTGGAATCCGGACTGGTCACGATGATACTGGACCGGCGGGGGAGAATCGTTGCTGATTCGCAGGGCGTTCTAGGTGGCCAGCAGCTTAATGAAAAAAAGATTCTCACCTCTCGCGATGACGGCAATGTTCCATTTTCATCAGACTCATTCGAACTCGATGGCAAACCGCTTATCGGCACTGTCGTACCGATTGATCGGCTTGGCTGGAAAGTGCTGGTTGCGCAATTTCATCAAAATGCCTATCAATCCCTCCGCGTTACTTTCATGACAATCTTGCTCGGGTTGGTGATTTCAATATTGCTGGCACTGGGGGCTGCCTGGTTTCAGGCGAACAAACTGTCGCATTTTTTTCATATCTACTCGGAGCGGGCCCGGTCGATCGCACGCGGAAATTATGAATTAAAGCTTCCGGTTGCTAAAACAATGGAATTTGTTCAGCTCTCGGATTCTCTGCAACAGATGGCCCATATGATCAGGCAGCGTGAGCGGCAGATTGTCGAAAATGAGAACAACCTGAAAATCACCCTGAATTCCATCGGAGATGCCGTCATCGCCACCGATGTCGATAGCGCCATTACACGCATGAATCCTTCGGCCGAACAATTGACCGGCTGGTCGTTTACAGAAGCGGAAGGAAAGCATTTGTCGGAAGTGTTTCGCATCGTTAACGGCCACACGCGAGAAAAAGTGCGTAGCCCTGTGGAAAGGGTGCTCGATGAAGGCGAAGTAGTCGGCCTGGCAAATCATACCATTCTGATAGCCAAAAACGGCAACGAATATCAGATCGCTGATAGTGGCGCGCCCATTCGCCAATCCGATGGCCGCATCATCGGCGTGGTCATGGTGTTTCGGGATGTAACCGATATTTACGCTCAGGAGCAGAAAATACGAGAAAGCGAGAACCTGTTTAAAAATCTTACCGCCAATGTTCCCGGTGTCGTCTATCAAGTCAATGTCTCACCAGACCGCTCCTGTTCAGTTAATTTTGTCAGCGAGCAGATGACGGATATTTTTGGACTTGATGTTCCTTCAGACAAATATATAACCGAATTCATCGCGCATGTCCCGGAGGATGAGAAAATTCCGCTACAGGCATCTATCACGGAGTCAATCGAAAATGTCAGCGCCTGGCATTGGGAAGGTCGATACAATAAACCATCCGGAGAAAATATTTGGTTTTCGGGCAGTGCAATTCCTCACAAAAATGGAGACGACGTCGTATTTTACGGGGTCCTGACGGACGTCACCGAACGCAAACGGACGGAAGAGGCCTTACGAAAATCGCAAACATTCCTGGAAGCTATTTTCGAGCACAGCCCGTACTCGATGTGGGTTTCCGACGACAAATCCACATTGATCCGGATGAACCAGGCTTGCCGTGACATGCTTTGTGTCACGGATGAGGATTTGATCGGCAAGTACAACATTTTTGAAGACATCATCGTTGAACAGCAAGGGGCGATGCCGTTGGTGAAACGCGTTTTTGAAAATGGCGAGAGGGTTCAGTTCAACCTGAATTATGATATTTCTCGGCTGCAGACCCCCCGGCGCAGTGAGAGTACGCTGCTATTCCTTGAGGTGACGATCTCGCCGATCCTGAATACCCGGAAACAGGTGATCCACGCGATTATTCAACACCATGACATCACCGAGCGCAAGCGGGCCGAGGAAGAAAAGGACCGACTGCAGGCACAGTTCAACCAGGCCCAGAAGATGGACTCCGTCGGCCGGCTGGCGGGCGGCGTGGCGCACGATTTCAATAACATGCTCACGGCGATTCTGGGTCAGGCCGAACTGGCGATGATGCGGTGCACCCCTTCGGAGCCGATCCATGCCGCTCTCAAGGCCATCAAGCAGGCCGCCCTTCGTTCCTCGGAGCTCATCCGGCAACTGCTGGCCTTTGCCCGCAAGCAGACTGTCGCACCAGAGGTCTTAGACCTAAACAGCAACGTGGCGGGCATGGTCGGAATTCTCAAGCGGTTGATCGGCGAGGATATTGATTTTGCCTGGAGGCCTGGCATGGATCTGTGGCCGGTCAAGATCGATCCTTCCCAAATCGACCAACTTCTCACGAATCTTTGTGTAAATGCCCGGGACGCCATTTCCGGGGTTGGCAAGATCACCATCGAAACCGCAAACGCGGTCTTCGATGAGGCCTATTGCGCCGTTCACCAGGGCTTTGTCCCCGGAGAATATGCGATGCTGGCAGTAAGCGACGACGGACAAGGCATGGACAAGGAGATCCTGGATCACATCTTCGAGCCGTTCTTCACCACGAAGGGAATCGGAAAGGGCACCGGACTGGGACTGGCCACGGTTTACGGCATCGTCAAGCAAAATGACGGGTTCATCAATGTTTACAGCGAATCCGGCAAGGGCGCTTCTTTCAAGATCTACTTGCCCCGGTTTGCGGGAGAAGCCTTCGCGTTAACAGCCATAAGCGCTGCTACTGAAATACCGACAAGCCGCGGAGAAACGGTATTGCTGGTGGAGGACGAACCATTGATTCTTGAAGTGGGCTTGGAGATGCTGGAAACACTGGGGTATAAGGTGCTGACTGCCGGCACGCCGGCAGAGGCGATCGAGCAGGTCAGAACCCACGCCGGCGAGATACAGCTTCTTTTCACCGATGTGATCATGCCGGAAATGAACGGACAGGACCTGGCAAAATTACTTCGTGGCATTAAACCCGGCCTGAAATGCCTGTTCGCATCCGGTTACACGGCAAATGTCATTGCTCACCGCGGCGTGCTGGATGAAGATGTCAATTTCATCCAAAAACCGTTTTCGTTGCAGAACATGGCCGCCAAGGTCCGCGAAGCATTGGATCGAAAATAAGCCATCCGGGAATATGCTCACATTATCAACCGGAGGTTGGGGGCAAAACTGTTCACCATCGACTGCAAAACGTGCTTGCCGTTTTATCGAACCGACATTCCAGGACAAGCCGTGGCCTGCCCCATGTCAAAGGTTGGGAATAATTTCAAAGCACGGGTGACCACGACACCCGCAAGAGGAAGAACAGATGGACCTTGAAAATCAGTTGCATGACTCGGCCCTGACCTGGGGGGCGGATTATTTCGGCATTGCCGATTTGTCCCCTGCCCGCAATGCCATTCTCGAACAAGGGGGGACGGAAATCGCGGAATACCCGCGCTCCATTTCAATTGGAATCGCCCTGCTTCATCCGATTGTGGACCAGTTAATGCGGCGCCAGGAGCGCGCGGCAGCAGTCAATTATCGATCCCATGGTTACGACGTCATCAATTTACGCCTCGATGAAATAACCTCGCGCATGGCAAGTGTCTTGCAGCGTGGGGGCCACAGCGCTTTCCCGGTTCCAGCCGCAAAGCGCGTGGATGATGATCGAATCTGTGCCATTTTCTCTCACAAATTGAGCGCGCACCTGGCAGGGCTTGGCTGGATCGGGAAAAACTGCCTGCTGATTACCCCGGACATGGGACCACGGGTGCGTTGGGCCACCGTACTGACCGACGCTCCCCTTGCAGCAAGCGGTCAACCCATGGACGAGCGTTGCGGAGACTGCCGTGAGTGTGCTGACATCTGTCCGGTCAGGGCTTTCACGGGACAAGCATTTCAAGCAGGAGAGCCGAGAGATGCTCGTTTTGATGCCAGAAAATGTGATCGATACTTTAAATATATGAAAGAGAATGACGCTGAGACGGCTGTTTGCGGGTTGTGTTTGTACACGTGTCCTTATGGAAGACGATAACAACCAAACACGGAACACGGCATAATCGATTAGCAGAAGGGGCTTTTCTCCTCCAGAAGGTCGCTGGTGGCGGCATCACCGACGATTACATAGTCACAGGCATACTTAAAGACCACACCATGGGGGGTGCATTCGACGAGAAGGAAAATGAGTCCGATGAAAAAATATGTTGTCATATTGATGGCAATCGCCGCTGCAATCGTTTTATATTTACTCACCTGGCCCACGAAAATCGAGCCCATTGGGTACACGCCGACCCAAAAGCCTCCGATGACAGGGGCGCTTGAACCCAATTACGAACTGTTGAAAGCAACCTTGATTGCCAAAGGCGAAATCAACGGCCCGGAGGATGTGGTTGTGGATTCCGAAGGCAGGGTCTACGGAGGAACCCAGGATGGAAAAATTGTCCGCATTCTCACGGACGGCCGTGTCGAAACCTTTGCCGATACAGGCGGACGCCCATTGGGGCTGGCATTTGACCGGCAGGCAAATCTTATCGTGGCTGACGCAAACAAGGGCCTTCTCTCGATTGACCCCTCCGGGAAAATCGTTGCGCTGTCAACCGAAGCCGAAGGTGCTCCTTTAAAGTTCACGGACCACCTGGATATTGCCTCGGACGGCATGATCTATTTTACGGATGCAAGTTACAAATATTCTCAAAGTGAATATCTGTATGATCTCCTGGAATCCCGGCCCAACGGTCGGTTTTTGCGCTATGATCCGTTCACCCGAAATACGGTCGTACTCCTTCGGGATCTGTATTTTTCCAACGGCGTCGCCCTTTCGCGTAACGAAGATTTTGTTCTGATCAACGAGACTTACCGTTATCGCATCCAGAGATACTGGCTTAAAGGCCCAAAGGCCGGAACCGCTGACATCTTCATGGACAATCTGCCCGGATTTCCCGACAACATCACCTCAAACCGCAAGGGAACGTTCTGGCTGGCACTCTTCACCATAAGAAACGACCGGATGGACGATATCCATCCAAGCCCGCTGTTAAAGAAGATTGTGTCGCGGCTTCCGAAATTCATGTGGCCCAAGCCCAAACCATATGGCATCGTGCTGGCCATTAACGAAAACGGCGAAATAATCAAAAGTTTGCATGACCCCACCGGAGAACACCTCAAGGAGATCACCGGCGCAAGGGAGCATGCCGGCTATCTTTTTCTGGGAAGCCTGCACAATGACCGCATCGGAAAATACCGCCTTGAATAGCTCCGAAAATCCGAATCCATGGTCTTTCTATGGAATAATGCCGATTGGGGCTTGTGCCGGCTGTTTCCGGCCTCATGGCATATACGAAATGATTATTGATCAGCAGGTTCAACGTCCCTTGAGAAAACATACGTGTTATCGTATAGTTAGATCAACAATCGAGGAGAACATCATGCACACACTCGCTACCGGTCAGGCAGGATCATGACTCTTCATATGCAGCTTTCACGCAAAATATCGACATGCCGTAAGCAGAGTTGATGCAACGCAACGTATCGAATCAGGAGAAGCCAGTTTTAAGACATTGGACGTGTTTTTGAAGTATCCTGGCAGCCTGCCTAATTTTGGAGAAATGATTTATGTTTGTAAAAGTTTGCGGATTGAGGAATACAGAACAGATCGATAAAGCAATAGCGTACGGTTATGATGCAATCGGCATCGTCACTTATCATAAAAGCAAGCGATATTGCCCTCCTGAAAACGCCATAAAACTTGCAAAATATGCCAGGGGGAAAATACGATCCTTTGTTGTCGGGCTTCAATACAGCGATGTTGAAAAAGTAGCGGGCGCTTTTGATTTTGTACAGATATACGAAACCAGACAGGTTGCAAACCTTGTACTTGCCTCAAAGAAAATGCCGCCCGAAGGACTCGATTACAAATATTTCGTATATGATGCAAGCGTGGGAAGCGGCGTATTCGAGGCATTTCCGGCGTGGCTCAAGGATATGGCCGGAAAACTGATTGTTGCCGGGGGGCTCAACAAAGACAATGTCTGTGCCGTAATCAGGGATATAAAACCATTTGGCGTCGATGTATCCAGTGGTGTGGAAATAGATGGTGTAAAAGATTTTGAATTAATGAAGGCTTTTATGGATGCCGTAAAAAATTGCCTGGAGTGAAAGCATGCACACGATATCAGGGCGGCGAAATCATCGCGGCGCAGTCAAGGCAAAACGCAGCCGGCCTCCGGAAGAACTCCAGAATATTCCGGGGGTGGGGCCGAGTCTTGCCAGGGATCTGACCGATCTCGGGTATGATCGGGTTTCTCAGCTTCGCGGTTCGGATCCCGAGCAGATGTACCAGAAACTTTGTGCGCTTCGCGGAGAGCACATTGATCGTTGCGTGTTATACGTGTTCCGGTGTGCCGTCTACTTCGCCGGCAATTCCGTGCATGACCCGGAACTTTTGAAATGGTGGAACTGGAAGGATGCTAAATAGACATGCTCAATTAAATTGACTTATAGGATTTCATGCCCATACGATCCGATGAACAGCGCGACAAGCGCATCGATAGTTTGATCTGACCGGGCAACGTGAACAGGGTAGATCAAACCGAGTTTTTGCTCCCGGCCAGAATCAAACCATTATTATCACGATAACGACCTATCAATTCCCCTCTCCTCTTCCAGGAAAACCGGAAAATTACTCAAGTTCCGGCTCCGGAAAGCCATTCAACTGAGAAGCTCTCCCGAACCAGACCGGTTCAATGACGAACACACCGACCTTCAGCCCGATAGCCACACCGATAACATCTCTTTTTTTGTCGGTCTTTTTTTATAGGAAAAACTTTCATGGAAACTGACTTTTAACGGATGTTCCCATTGTACATTGACCTTGTGCTATTCTATCAGGCAATCCTGGGCATTCTGTCCGCTTTCCATTGCAACACGCCGATAGCAGTCATGATGATCATTATAGTTGTCCGAGCAATAATCACACGCTCGGAGTTCCGATACCAGTCGTTGTTTTTCCGTGGAACAACAACGATGTGCTTTCGTGGATATTTGACTCATCATTTCAAAACCTCCTGACTTTGCGTTGTCTCTCACAGAGACAAGCCTTGGATCCATTTCATTTCTACCATGATATTTTATAAAGAGCAGGATGACTCATCCCCCCGGCTCCCGCAGTTAACTCCCTGCCTTCCATCGTCGCAGGGATCACTGTCCATAAAATTTCTGGCATGTTCAGCCCATTCCGGGGCATACTGGCATTTTTCCATCCGCCGATCTGAATGCTCGGCAATTTCCTGTTGTCTGTCATTGGCCATTTTATATACCTCCTTCCTGAACACTGTTCGCCCCTATTTTTCAACAGTCCGGAAAATCGGACTGTCATAACGAACATTCGTCAAAACAATTCCGCTCGCGTGTCTTGCATATGCTGGAACCGTTCTCTGTTTCCACGCAATCGACCCATTCGTACACGCACTTTTCCTCGCATCGGAGCTCTTCCTGGCTCAAAAATACATTATCTTCCATGGCAACCTCCTTTGTACTCCCCCGAGGGCAGGCCAAAACCATTCCTCGCTTCATATCCGATCATCTAATGTGGTACTGGATTTGCCTGATGCTACTCCATTTCAACATGTCCACTTAACCATCGAACTCTCACTAATTCTCGGAATCGAGCCAATAACTTGGCTGTGGATCCAATCCCATGCGGGCTACGCATCAAGCAGTTTATGTTTAATACATAATCATCAATTCGGATTTATAAAGTGGCGAATAGCGCCCGTTCCGCCGGAATTCCAGTCCGTGCAAGATAACCTGTCGCAATGCACCGTGCCCCTCAAAGAACATCATCCGCATGTTGAAGTTTCGTCAAATTCTCCAGATTCTTCAGATAAAGCTTCAACGCGTGGGCATTGTTGAGCTCCTTTTCCGTTGAACCATACAGGAATGTGGCTGGCCCCTGTTCAATCCTTTTGCGCAGAATCGCCACCTCCCCTGCCTGTTCATCCAGTTCGGCCGCGTATCGCCGCTGAAATTCCACCCATTTGGCCGGATCATGGCCATACCATTTCCGGAGTTCGTTGGACGGGGAAACCGTCAGCGCCCAGTAGTCGATCTTCGCTGCTTCTTTGCTGAGTCCCCTTGGCCAGAGCCGATCCACAAGGATGCGCGTTCCATCGCCCGGATCCGGCTTTTCATAAACCCGCTTGATTCGAATATCCATTGTCACCCCCTTCATGATATCAGAATGATTTACAAGTGTTGAAAAAAACTCCCCAAAAACAAAGAGCAAAATCCAAATTTGATGAATATTTTTGACATTACGGTAATACCGCAATACAGTATTCGCATAGGAAAACGGCAAAATGGAGCATTCGGATGGAAACATTGATAACGAGCAAGTTGACCACCAAATTTCAGACAACCATCCCTGAAAAAATAAGAACGATCTTAGGCATTCACGCGGGCGATTCGGTATCATTTGAAATAACCTCAAATAAACAGGTTTTTATCCGAAAAGTCAATCCCATGGATCTGGAGTTTGCCAAGGCTTTAGAGGAAACGATGTCGGAATGGCTTTCTGAACACGACGAGGAGGCTTACCGTGATTTATAAACAGTTCGATGTCATAGCCGTTCCTTAACAACGGCTTTATACGGCCTGATGAATTTAAAACCGGATACCCCCATGAAAGGAGGCACATAATGGAACTGAACGACAAAAAGGTGATGATTCTGGTGGAGCAGGTTTTCAATGACCATGAATTCTGGTACCCGTATTATCGGCTGAAGGAAGCCGGAGCAACGGTTCTGGTTGTCGGATCCGGAAGCAGTCGAAGCTATGCCGGGAAATACGGAACCCTGGCCGCAGTTGATATGGATGCGTCCGAAGCAGCGTCGTCCCTTTGCGACGGCATTATCATTCCGGGCGGATACGCTCCTGACCACATGCGCCGATATCCCGAAATGGTAAAGCTGGTCCGGGATCACTACCAGGCGGAAAAAGTTGTTGCCGCCATTTGCCACGCTGGATGGATGCTTGCCTCGGCCGGAATACTGAAAGGAAGAACCGTGACCTCGTTTGTGGCGATTCGGGATGATCTGGTCAATGCCGGAGCAAAATGGGTGGATAAACCCGTCGTGGTCGATAGCAACCTGATCACCAGCCGAAAACCCGAAGACCTGCCCATATTCATGAAAACGGTTGTCTCGGCCCTTAAAAACGGCTAAGGCGCAACTCACCATCAGGAGTACCAACGAAAACAAACTCACAAAAACTAAAAACATCACGCTCCTTAGCCTCGCCGGCATAGCCGAGTAATGTCTGAATCGCTCTCAAACAGAAGCCAAACAATGAAAGTCGGTATAGTCTTCCATAAAAACCCTTTGGCGCCGCAGTCAAGCATCGATCTTATCCGGCTACAAGCCATCTCAAGCGGGTTAATCCGAAAAGGCATCGAAACGGAAGTGCTGGCTCCGGTTCAACATGAGAGCGTCATGGAGGGGGCGATTCCGGTCCGGCCGCTCCACCACATCGTGAAAGGACATTATGACGTCATCAAAACGTGTTACCATTTTTCCATTGAATTGATTCAGAATTATGAGGGCCCGGTCGTCTCCCGAATTGTTCGGGTCGTGGATAGCCGGCTGCCGGAACGGGATGAAAAATGGCGGGAAAGACTGATGCGGTGTCAACAGCGGATCAGCCAACGGTCATCGGTTCTGGTTCTGAATAACCCGGAGAATCAAAGACGATGGCAGCGTTTCCATGGCCGGTCCCTTCCGGTCGTCCTGGTTCCGACAGGTTGCCCCATGCAAATCCCGCAACCCCGGAAAAATCCTTATGACGAAAAAGAGCGGGCAATTCTTTTTTTGGGCAGCCTTGCCGCTCCCCGCATGATTTCAATGCTGAACACCCTTGCCGCCCGCATGGACGAGGCGCGGATTCATGTCATTGGTTTGAACAAAGTTCATTGGTATGGTGCAAAAGAAGTCGGCAACCTTCATCCGGCCATCGTTCGGCATGGGGAAATCCTTGAAGAAGATATCTGGGATTATATTTATCATGCGGATATGGGGCTGGCCCTGGCCACAGGCCCCCATGCCTTTGATAATGATTTGTCCAAAATATGCAATTATCTGCGAGGCGGCTTGCCTATTTTATCCGAAGCGCCTGTTATAAACAACGACCTGATTCATCAAACAGGGCTTGGAAAGATTTTTCGTTTTGGAGATATAGAGGATTTGATCGCCAACGCAACATCCCTTCTGGAAAATCCGCCGGCTCCGGAGAGAAGAAACGCGGCCATGGCGTTCATGGCCGCGGAGCATTCATGGGAACGCCGGGTCGAGGTCTATGAACATTTGTTTAACAACCTGTGCGGCTCAGTCTTACGGCAAACTGCCTGCAAAGATTGATGCTGATCTGCGGATAAAGTCCCATGATTTCGTATATGGCCTGCCGGGTAAAGACCAGTGCCTCGAGAAAGTCCGAGACCACGACACAGGTCTCGGTTGCCGGAAGGCTGCTGAGAAGGCCGATCTCTCCAATAGTATCACCATGACCCAGGGTCGTTTTCAGACGCTGCCCTGAAGCGCCGTAATGATCGAACACACCGACCTGTCCATCCAGCAGAAGAAACAGGGACAAGACTTCTTCTCCGGCCTGAATCAGAATATCTCCGGCCTTATGAAATTTCTGGATTGCAATGGAGGCGATCGCCTTGTATCCCCGGATGCCGACACCTTCAAAAAGGGCTTCTTTTTTAATCGCGCTGATATCATAAATCGCTTCAGGCATTTTCGCATCTCCTTTAATGCAGCGTTTCAAGGCATAGCCGGCTGCCTGGATCACGCCCGGATCCGGATCATCCAGGAGCCGTTCCATCGCTGAATAAAACCGCATCTCCGGCATGTATTCGCCGATGGTGTAGGCGGCAAGCATCCGGGTGATGGGATCGCGGCTTCCGGCCAGCCCTGGAAGAATCCGGGAAGCGGCATCGGTCTTGATGATGGGCAGCGCCTTTCGGCCGCATCCGATTTTCTCGGCCAGGGGAATGTCATCAATGAGCGGCACCAGGTATTTTGCCATTTCCCGATTGATGGAAGCCTCGACCATCTCCACCGACGTGGCGGCCTTCTGGGAGCGCAGGGACCGGTACATGAACCGCATATCCGGATCGGCAATCCAAAGGGCGTAAAAAATCCTGGCCAGGATCGCCTCGTTTTTTTCCCGAAGATGCTGGATGAGCATATCGACGCTATGCAGCTTCAACCCTTCGGCAAGAGCGGAAATGGCCACCAGATGATGGTAGGCTTCCTCGGCCTGCCGGGTAATAAAAGGCATGAGGTCATAGTCTTGAAGGCCGGAGCCCTTCATGGCCTTCAAGATGCCAAGCTGAATCCTGGATGGGCTATCCATCAATTCTGCTTCCAGAAAGGGTTGAGCCGCTTCTCCGTAACCGGCAAGGGCTTCTATTGCGGCTTCCCGGACCCATTCCAGGTCATCCAGACGGTTCATCAGGCGATGGATGGCGCGCGGGTCGGGATTCTCCACAAAATAGGACGCAGCCCTGGCCCGGACATTTTTGTCCGCATGCCCAAGATTTTCAAGAGCGGTTTCGGTCGTTAAATTCGTAAGCGGAAATCGCCCGGTTTCAACATCATCACGGAGCGTTGACAAGCTGTCGGACATCAAGGCCATGGACGTCACGTCCGGGTTCAGTGAAAACTCCGAAGCCATCCGATCCAAATCGAATGACTCATCCATCAGGGCCTGCTTCAGCCCCTGGGTATATTTTTTCTTGAAAAGCATCGTCTCGTAAATCAGATAGCAGGCGATTACCACGGCAACAATCGACAGGCCATGGGCACTGACCACGGGTTTCAGGAGCAGGATGGTCAGGGCCCCCGCGATAACCGCGGCCTTGATAACCGTCCCCCGCACAAAGACCCGGCTCCAGGCTGCCACGCTATCGGGAACGACATTAAAAAGCACCTTGTTCACCGGACCGGCAATGGCCCTTTGAATGAACAGGGTTGAAAATTGTCCGTACGCCGCAACGAAAATATTGAAAAACGGGATGAATGCCAAAAAAATGAGCGTAAAATTAAAAGGCTGCATCAGGGATGCGTTCGGCACCCCCATGCGGGTGTATATTCGGCCCATGACAAAAAGCAGCAGAAAACTGATCAGGGTGGTGCTGCCCCTGAAAACGCTCAGAAACGTCATCAGCCCATCCTCGGAAGCAAAACTGTTTTGGGAAATCACACTGAATTGATAGGTAAAAATCGGCAGGAGAATATTGGGTACCAGGCCAGTGACGATAAGATAGCGAACAATCGGATACTCCCGGATAATCCGCAGGATCTCGGCCGGATTTTTTCGCAACTCCCGGGCTGCTGTTTTTTTGAACGGGACAGGACCCATCACCTTTCGGGCAGACCAGATCACACCGATGGCAATGACAAAATAAGCAACTGCAGTGATGATCAGGAGAAATTCATACCCGCTGAGCCGGGTCAGCGGCACGACGGAGAAACTGCCGATCGCGGTGCCCAGAACCTGACTGGCCATAACAAGGGGAAAAATGCGCTTGCCTTGCCGGGCGTCAAAGAGATCGCAGGCCATGTTCCATAGATAGACCAGAAAAACGGAATCCTGCAGATTCAGTATCTGGAACAAAACCGGATAGGCCAGGGCCTTTCCGGCCTCGACCGCAAAAAAGAGCAGCATCACCAGAAACGCGCACACGGCCAGAAACCCGCTCAGGAGGATGTCATCGGAAAACCGTTGACTCAGGCGGTTCAACCCGCCGAAGACCAGGATGGTTACGCCCCCGTTGATGAGCAGCATCTCCGGAATTGCACTTGCGCCATAGCGCTTGAGAAATGTGGTGTCCACATAAGTGCGAAAAATGGCCATGGTCAAAAAAAGGCTGAAAAAGATCAGGACCAGCCAGAGGCATTTCCCCACTTCCTGATCATAGATCTTGAATGTTTTCTCAAAAAATTGTTTCATGGGATGTCGGCAAAGTCTCCAAGAGGCGCCTCCAGTGGCCGGAAAATCCGTATATCCGTTTGACTTGTCCCGGTGTTATCCATAAACTTCGCATATCATCAACCGACTTTCAAGGCAACGACGTAATGATTACAAACCGAATCCGCCGGGTCCTCTTTTACACCCACAATTCCATTGGCCTGGGTCATGTATTCAGAACCCTGGCCGTCATCACCGGAATCCGGAAGTGGCGTCCGGATATCGACTTCATGGTTCTGTCCGGAACATCCGTCCCGCATGTTCTCATGCGACAAGGCATAGAAGTCGTCAAACTGCCCGGCGTCAAAAAAGCTATTGAGGAAACCGGCTGTCCCCTCAAACCCCGTTATCTCCGGAGCCTGCCGGTCGATGAAGTCCTGAGTTTCCGCCAAACCATCATTCGGGAAGCCCATGCTTTTTTCAAGCCCGATGTGGTGATGATCGAACATTATCTGGCCGGTTTATCCGGCGAGATCGCACCGCTTTTGATGGAAAAAAAAGCCTGCCGAAACAGCCCGAAGGACTTTGCCCTGGTTCACCTGTCCCGCGGCATTATGGGAAATGATTTCAGCCTTCAGCACTATCCGGATGCTCCGTGTTCCTCCCTCGCGGTGCCGGTATATGATTTCCGCTATGTATTCGATGACCCGGCTCTGGTTTGCGCCAAAGGGCCTGCTGCCGGGACAGCGCAAATTGGACATTCTGTTCGCTATCTGGGAAGAATTGCGGAGAAAAGCATTGCGGAACTGCCGGAAAGGGAGGCGATTATAAACCGTTTCCGCCTGGCGGATAAACCCATTATCCTGATGTATCTCTCCCGCCACGGCAATATCGCGGGCCTGAGCAAAAGCCTCATGAACGCCATCAATCTGGCGGGTCTGAGCCGGAATTATCAGATCATCATGGTGGCGTACCCTTACCTGAATCCGGAAATTATCGAAGATCTCAGATCCGACATCCGGTTCCGGCATGTCCGGTTTCTGCCGTTTTTCTATCCCCTGATCGACCTGATTCATGCCTCGGAAATCGTTATTTGCCGGGCAGGGTACAATGTCATCAATGAAATCCTTCTGACCAGCGCCCGTGCGCTGGTCATTCCGGAGCATCATCCCAGCGGCGAACAGGAAGAGCGGACGCGCCTGCTTCCCCTGGACAATATTGCCGTGATTTCGGAAGAAGACGCCCTGGCCTCTCCCCCGGCCCAGGTGCTTCTGGAGCTGATCAGCAGAAAAACAACGATTCTGGAACTCAATTTTGACAAATACGCCATCGGCAGGAAAATCATCGATGAACTGGAAGACTGGACAACTCGGCGCCGCCGCGTCCCATCCGATTTTTGCTGACCACGATCTCCTCGATTCGGGATGAAAGAAGTGTGAATTTTTCATGCGACAAGTGCAGGCAAAAGCAGTTTTCAGGGCTTTGGTGGTTATAAAGCGATAGATCGTAGTTGATTGGAATAAGTCCCATTTTCCGGCAAAGGTCAAAGGCCTCCGTACCGGGATAGGGAGTAAAGATGCTGTAAATGACCTTATCACACGCCAGGGCCTCGATGACCTTCAGCGTATCGATCAGACTGTCTTCGGTTTCCTGGGGGAATCCGCCCATAAAAAAGGTTTGCAGACGGATCCCGTGATCTCTGATGGTGCGGCAGGCCTTCAACGCATCTGAAACGGTAAACCCTTTTCGGATCGCCTTCAGGATCTCATCGTTACCGGATTCAAAGCCAAGCTGAATCATGGCGCAGCCGGCTTCTTTCATGTGGGAGATGTTTTCATCCGAAGCCAGCCGGACATGAAGCTCGCAACTCCATTGAATCCCCGGACAAACCCGTTTGATGGTATCACAGATCGCCCGAAGATATTGCTGCGTCACCCCGAACGTATCATCTTCGAAGTGGACCCGATCGATCCCCATTTCTCTCAGTTGGATGATTTCCTGCCCGACATGATCCGGAGATCGAAACCGGGTTTTTCTTCCCCAGATGTTTTTTGAACCGCAGAACAGGCAGTTGAACGGACACCCCCGCGTTGCAAAAATGCTGCTGAAAGCGCTGAGCGGATAGGCTGCATAATCCTGGAGCACTTCACGGGCATGGCAATGGGGAAATGGGAGCGAATCCAGGTCCGGTATGAACATCCTGGCAAGCGTCGAAACAGGCTGGTTACCTTTCCTGAAGATCAAGCCGGGCACCGTATCGGGTTCAATCCCGCGTTCGAGCGCTTTCAGCAATTCCACAAGAGTCTGCTCGCCCTCCCCTGCCACGGCCATATCGATATCCGCGCAATCCAACACCCTGTCCCTGACAGTCGTTGGATAGGGGCCGCCAACCACCACCATAGTTTCCGCAAAGATATCCTTGGCCACACGCGCGATCCGGACTGCGGATGCAAAATTTGCGGATTTTGCCGATATTCCCACAACCGATGGACCATACGCCGCAATCGCCGAGCGCACTTCCCGCCAGATATCCGCTGACGCGTCGTTAAGGTTTTCAAGATAATGCACAAAGCCTTTCCCCTTGAAATAGGTCACTTCAAAAGGATCGCTTATGGGCGCAAAATCGGCGTTATAGACCCTGACATCCCAGGATGTTTTCGTTTTTATGGCAGCAGCCAGATAGGCAAGAGATAAAGGGTATTTGACCAGTGCGTACGTTTTCTTGAAAAGCCGATAAAATGGCGGCTCTATCAGCAGGATTTTTTTCATGTGCAAACCCATTACGATAACCCCGTGCAGACCAACGAACCAACTATTCCAAGGCCAGAGACAACGCTTCGATGGTTTCCGCTATGCCATCGATTCGGGCAGATCGAGAAGGAATCGCCATGCCGGAACTACCACGATGGTTCCGTTTCCGGCTTCGATCCGCTCATCCTCGTTCCGGGTCACGAGGGTTCCGGTTTTCAGGCCGAGTTCCGTCATCGCCTCGCCAAGAGCCGCGGTTTCCCGTTTCCGCGTCCGCGGTTCGGCCAGGGACTCGCACACCTGGACCAGCATCTGTGAGCGACCGCGTATCGGGACGATGAAGTCGACCTCCCGGCCCGTTTTCGTCTTATAGTAGTAAATCTCAGGGTGGAGACGCCGGAGAGCCGTGAACACAAGGTTCTCCAGAAGATGTCCGGCGTTGACCAGAATCCCCGACGACACCGAGGTGACCAGGGCATGATCGATGCAGTAGACCTTCTTGGGGTTGGTGTTGCTGCGCGCGAGCGACGCGTCGAATATCCGCACGGTGAACAGGAAATAGGCGTCCTCGAACCACGTCAGATAATCCGACACCGACGACTTGGGAACCTTGTGACCCAGCGATTTAAGATATCCCGTAAGGCTGTTGACGGAATAGAGCGAGGCCGTGTTGTCCACCAGCCAGTGCGCCAAATCGGTCACCGCCTTCGGATGCGAAACGTCGTGACGCTCGACAAGGTCCCGAAACAGGATGGCGTGAAGGTATTCCTGGTGAGTCTTGATTCTCAAGTGACGACTGAGGCCGGCCACCTCGGGGAAGCCGCCGGTTTCCCAATATTCCACGAAAGCCTTCTGGACGATGAGGCGGTTTTTCGTCGAGAGTGCGCCCTTGCTCTCGATTCCTTTGTAGTCCAGGAATTCACGGAACGAAAAGGGGAACATCTCCCATGACAGCGCCCGCCCGCGCATCTGCGTGGCAATCTCTTTAGAAAGCATCTTGGCTGATGAGCCCGTGAGATAGACTTCGCATTTTTCCGTGCGCATCAAGCGGTCGATGAAGGGCTCCCAACCGGGGGCAGCCTGAATCTCGTCGAAGAAGCAGTAGGCCGTCTCTGTGTTTTTCTTCTCCGGGTAAAGCGAATAATAGGCTTCAGCAATCAGACCGAAGCTATTCTGGCGCAGGTTATGGAGGCGATCGTCGAAAAAGTTCAGGTACAGAATGTTCTGCCGAGGAATCCCACTGTCCAGCAGCCGTTGGATAACCTGGAACATGTAAGTCGACTTGCCGCTCCGACGCACACCGATACAGACGGCGGCCTTGCCATGAACCGTCTCGATAAGCAAGCGCCGGGGCACCCCGGTCTCCAGCCGGGTTTCCTGGAAGTCCAGGATGATGGATTTTATCACCTCGATCATCGGATCACTCATGGTTATAATTATCGCCGGAAGTAGCTTTATCCGGTTATAAATATAGCCGGTTTTGCCTGTAATCGTCAAGATATTCTCTGTTTCAGCCTGAACGTCCCCAGACCGCGAACACCGGACAAGGACAGCGGCACACATAAACACCAAGTAAACAAGGCAAGGCATTCTGGAAAATCGACCTGCCCCCCACCCCCCGCCTTCGTGGTGTGTTAAATTAACTTTACAAAATATATTGTAAAGTATCTCACATAGTGTTATATATAACTTGTGATATAAAAGGTGAGCTTTTCCCTTATGAGAGTGTTCAAGAATAAATGGTTTAACCGTTGGGCGCGTGAAGGCATTTCGGATGCCGCCTTGCTCAATGCGGCGGCGGAAATTATCACGGGAAAGGTTGAAGCCGATCTTGGAGGCTGCCTGTTCAAAAAACGATTGCCACGAACAGGTGAGGGAAAAAGCGGAGGCTATCGGGTTGTTGTTGGATATAGAAAGCACAACACGGAACGGATTATTTTTTTGTACGCTTTCGCAAAGAATGACAGGGCGAGCATGTCAGCCAAAGAAGAGGGCGCGTTAAGTCTTGCCGCCGAGTCTTTTATATCGGCGGGTGACAAACAAGTTCAAGAGCTTTTAGCGATTGGTTCCATATGGGAGGTGTTATCATGAGTGAGATTTTAAATATTGCCCACGACATGGCAAAGGACCTGTTTAAGGTTGGAGCTATGGACGAAATCACCATGCGCGAAATCAACGCGTTGTGTTTGCCTCCAAAGCGCCCCTTTCGGCCAGAGGACATCCGGCGCATTCGCACGGCCAACCACGTAAGCCAAGCAGTATTTGCAGCAATCATGGGTATTGGGAAAACAACAGTGCAACAGTGGGAACAAGGACAAAAAAAACCAAGCGGTACGGCGCAACGCCTTCTTGACATCATTGATCGAAAGGGCTTGTCCGCGCTTGGATAGGCTTTTTATAGAATGGATAAACTCATTACAGGACGAGGCAATCTCTTATTAGGGAGGCAAAAGAAATGTCAATAAGGCAAGGCCTTTCACCTGATTTTACAAATTGATAAGCTTCCTGTTTCCCCCTATGATCAAAGCGCTGGCTCAGTAAGGCTTCGCATAGCATGTCTGAGGACAAAATACGAACCAATGAAACCACTGGTCGTTCGTTTATCATTTTGCCTAGTGTTTGGGGTCTTTGACCTCACGCGAAACTGCATAAATGCTGGGTCGTGTTTTTGCACACTGGACAAAATGAACCAAACTGTCTAATGTTTTTTGAGGCTGGAGCAGGGTTTTTGTCCATGTGTATGGGGATTATCGTTTTGCACAACTGTCGGATCTTGGCGCATCAATGTTGCCTGGTCGCGCATTGCAATATCTTATGCCATCGCCATTTTTTTTAAACCGCACCGATTTTTTCAGACTCCTTTCTGTTTGCTCGATCTTTACCCGACGCTTGGATTACAGATGGGGATTCACCTGCAATTCTCCGGTTGATATCGTACAGGGTGTCATGCGAAAATTGGATTTTCATGGCCTGTTCCGGACTCAGGTCCAGCCAGATCTTCAGAAAAACCCGGTTGACCGCGGCATGGCCAACAACCAGAATCGGGTCATGCATCAAAATTGCGTTTATGCTGCGGATTGCCTCCTTCACACGGGTTTCGGCGCCCTGATAACTTTCCCCGTCTGGCGGCGAATCCTCCCAGGTTGACCGGATAAATCGACGGCCCGGAATGACAGCTTCGCGTGGTTTTCCTTCCCACTGTCCGCAGGAAAGCTCTGCAAGCCCATCCAGGATTTGGATGGGCCACCCGGTTTGAGCCGCAAAAATTCCGGCGCTTACCAAGGCCCTGCCGATAGGGGAAGTAACAATCATCCCCTGATGGCTTTCCGGCAAAAGCGCAGCCAGCTTCCGGGTCATGGCCAACCCTTCAACAGTGAGCGGATAATCCCGCTGCCCGAGAATGATCCCCTGACGGTTGGCCGTGGTTTCGCCATGTCTGGCAAGAATAATGGGTGCCGGGTGTGCAGACATCAGCCAGTGGCGCTTCCCAACTTCAGCCCAACTTCAAATTGGCCGACCGCTTTTCCGAGCAACCGTGATTCGACGCAAAAAATCATGAAAGACCCCGCACTGCCATTCGACCAGTTCCTTCGGGACCAGATTGTTCTGAGGGAATGTCTGATTCACATTAAAAACCCGGAGTCGGACGGAATACGGCTTTCATCCCATTCATCATCCGGAATGCCGCGCTCAAGTTCAAAATCATTGTTCATTACATGGCCTTTTAATCATTCAGCGCAAAGCCGCAAAATGGTCCTGTTGATGGTGAGCAAACTGCAGATCAAGTTGAATTTCCTCATAGGGAACACGAGGACACACTGCACTGCCTTCACCCTTGAGCAATTCAACCAGGCCGAAACGCTCCATGCTTTTCAACGTGCGTGATAAATTGGATTTGGCGCGACCGGATAAGGTTTCCAATTCGGCAATAGACTTGGGCTGTTGCTCAATAATGAGGTTGAGCAGTATGCGATTTTTATCTGACAGCACGCGGGCAAGACTTTCGATTGATGTGAACCAAAGTTTTGGCTCATCATTCCCAGGCTTCAATTCACCGCGCGCAATCGCCATAGTGCGCTCTTTCATTTTTTCATAGGAAGCTATGCCAATTCGCAAGGTTTTCATAAAATCCCACATTTCGACGGTTTCGGATTTTCCGACCGGCTTTTAATCTGGCTTTAACTGTTTTTTTCTTCTCTTGAATGGGGCTGTTTTATTCAGGTCAGAAACCGGAATCTTTCGCAGGTTATCGCAGATAAAAGCAGTAAACTTTGTGTTATCGGCTTGATGAAAAGACTCTATTGAGGCTTGAATCATGTCTTTTTGGCTTATGTTCTTCCATTCAATGAAGTAACCATTTTTATAAGCCAAGTGATTGATGAATTCTCGTTGCGCCCTGCCGTTTCCTTCACGGAAAGGATGTAAAGCGTTTATCTCTCCAAGATAATAGGCCGCTCGGGTACTGAATGCTACAGCATCCAATCCTTTCAAATAGCCTTCCTCAGCCAACTTTTCAAACACCGGGCGTGCAGCACTGACAATGTGGGTGTGGTTAGCAAAATAACTGTTGTCCTTGGCAAGGTCGATATTCCGAATTTCGCCTGCCCATTCATACACGTCACAAAACAGATGCTTGTGAATGGCCTTCAGGTGGTCAAGATCAAAACGACCTTTAATTGGATTTTCAGCAAGCTGAAAGCTACGCCAAGCCAACAAAGAAGCCTCCGCCTCTTTTAGCTCGTTCTCATCCCCAATGCCGAGTTTATTCTTTAGAACTCCGGTTTCGGGATCAAGGTAATGGTCTTTCCCCTCGTACTTTACCATGCGTGAACCTGCGGACTGTGTTACGAATGCCTTCCTCAATCTTGATTTCACCCCTCGCCGCCCGTTTCATCTCTTCGACAACATCCGGCGGGACTTTCAGTCCTTCAAGTGTTTGCTGCGCAACAGCGTTCGCAACGGCATTCAAATTATGGCTGATTTGTTGTTCTCTTGTCATTGGCAGAGCCTCCACTTTTTATATAACACATTCCCATTATATAACACATTCCCGCAAAAGTTACACCAGTGAAGGCATTGCCGGACATTGGACAAAATGAACCAAACTGTCTAATGGGTGCCGGGTGTGCGGGCGTTGGCTTCATCGTTGTTTCCATAATGTTTTTCTCTGTAAAATGAAACATATCACAGTATCATCGTGTTTGAAAGCCGGTCGCCACTGGCTTTCTTGCCGGAAGATCCCATAATTCCCTTGTAAATGCCGATAGCTTCCAGTACTGTCAATCCCGTCAGGACGACAGCCGGCGGTGCTTCCCAACTTCAGCCCAACTTCAAATCGGCCGACCGCGTTTCCGAGCAACCGTGATTCGATGCATAAAATCATGAAAGACCCCGCACTGTCATTCGACCAGTTCCTTCGGGACCAGATTGTTCTGAGAGAATGCCTGATTCACATTACAAACCCGGAGTCTGACGGAATACGGCTTTCATCCGATTCATCATCCGGGATGCCGCGCATTTCCTTTACATGCCCCGCCCCCGACCTGTCGCGGTTCAACCAGATATCGTTTACCGCCATCAATATTTCAAGCCGTTCGATTTATGGGGAAATAAAATTGTTTCACGGCTCCGGAAAGACGGAATTGATTGATACGCCCATATCGCTTTCCGGAGGGCGCGAAGTCCTGCTGCCCGGCCAGCGAACAGAACTAAAATTTCCCGCCGAGGCGTTTGGAACCTACGGCATTCCGGACGGCTGGAAAAACATAGAAACCATCGAAATTCTTTTTAAACCCGATAAAACCGATCACGCTCAGGATGCGCTTATCGTTGAAATGGGTTCCGTTTTTGGAGAAAGCCGGATCATTCCCAAAGGCCCGAGACTGACCTCCACCGGACTGTCCGCAGTTTTAAAAAATGATGCAATGTATCAGACAGAACGACTGGCTCCCTACAGCGCCAGGCACCCCCAAACCCTTTACATTCTCCCTCCCCACTCCTTCCCACGGGAACATGCGGACGAAATTCTTCGGGGCCGGATCATGGGAAGACAACTTTTCCGCCCGATTCCATGGAACCATAGTCCTCTCGGGCTTCTTGAGTGGACCCATTTTCTCAACCGCCATCATTTCCTGAGAAATGTGGTTCAGGCCTTGGCTGAAACCGGCGATGATTGCTACGTGGCATATCTGGATGAAACGGTTTGCGACTGGATTTCATCAAATCCCGTCCCCATGGATTCAAACGGCGGCGCAGGCCCCTCGTGGGAAACCCTGAGCGTTGCCTGGCGGCTGTGGGAATGGCTCTGGATCGGAGGAATCGCCTGGCCCCACGCATCCTTCCGGAAAACCGGCAAGGAGATGATGCTCCGGTCATTCTGGGAACATGCCCATCACCTCATGGATCACCAGGGACACCCGAACAACTGGATGATTGTGGAATCCGCGGCCTTGACCCTTGCCGGGATGTGCCTGCCCGATTTTCAGGAAGCAGAAGCATGGTTGGAAACAGGAATCCGGCGTCTGAAGAACGAATTCATCAGGCAATTCATGGATGACGGCACCCATTATGAATTGTCTCCGCTTTATCAGGCCATCTGCCTTCAAGCGCTTCTGGATGTCAAGAGGGTGGCAAGTCTTCAGGGCATCGCCTTGCCGGATGTGTTCGGCACGCCGCTTGAAAAAGCCGTTGAATACCTTTCTGCGCTTTGCCGCCCGGATTTTACCTGGCCGGCTTTCAATGATTCCGGAAGCGCGGCGGGAGATTACACAGCCCTGATGCGGCTGGCAGGAGAGATATTTCGCCGAAAGGACTTTGACTGGATTGGATCAAAGGGCGCGTACGGCGCTTGCCCGGCCGAAACCATTAAGGGGTTTCCCGATTCGGGCATCGGCATCATGAGATCCGGATATGACCCAAAAGCCCATTTTCTGGCATTCAGGGCGGGTCCGGCAGGGATGACCCATGTCCATGAAGATGCGCTGTCCCTTGAAGTTGCCGCGTATGGCATTCCATGCCTGGTCGATCCGGGCATAACGCGCTATGCGCCGGGACCCATGACAGACTATTACCGCAGCGCGGCTGCCCACAACACGCTCCTTCTGGATGGAAAAGGGCCGCTTCGATCCCGGCTTGGCTTTCAGGAAAGGACCCAATCGGCCCGGGATCAATTCATCTGCTTCAATCATGGCGATATCAATGGCATGACCGGAACCTGCCATGATTATCGGGATGAATCCGGAGCGGTTTTCCAGATCACCCGAACGGTTTTGTTTGTTGCCCGTCGCTACTGGGTGATACGGGATACGTCGATCGGAACGGGCATCCATACCCTTACCGCATGCTGGCAGTTTTTTCCGGGCAATGTCGAAATGGATGCCGGAACGTTAATCATACGATCCATGGATCAACAAGGAAAGGGAATAGCCCTCATCCCTTATGCCGGGTTTCATCACGCCGGAATTCAATCCTTCAAAGGCAACTTGAATCCGCCCCGCGGCTGGGTTTCCATTAACGGAGAAGACATGCCGGCAAGCCATTTCCGGTTTTCGGTCCGAGACTTGCTCCCCATCACCCTGGACTGGATACTCTGTCCTGTTTCAAAGCCATGCCATGCGTTTTGGGAGAGTCCGGATTTCGCGTCAAGAATGGCTGACATTTTCAAGAATCTTCACAATAAAACCGGAAAAAATTTTCCATAATAAAATCGATGGTATCCTTATTGACATGGAAGGGCTCCCTGTCCCGGGTGAACATCGTTTTGCCCAGAATCATTCTGTAGGTGACGGCCATCTCAAAGGCGGGAAAATAGAAAACATCGGGATGGCAGGCAACGAATTCATCGATTGCCGCCCGGAGCGTGGCTTTGGAATTCCAGCTCGCGCTGATGACATCCGCATCTTTTCGGAAGGTTGCCCATAGGTGCACCGGCGATACCGTCAGGATCAGCTTGCACTTCGGGTTGTGGGCAGACAGGATCGCATAAATCCGCTCAAGATTTTCAAGATTCTCCCCATACCGGCTGACCCGGAACCGATAACGGCCCATGTCCCCGCCTTCGTTCACATATGGGCCTGACGGAAGGCATAACACGGATCCGTCAATCTTGTCTTCCCAGATCTCCGTCAGGCCAAGGGTAAGGATAAACACCTCGGATTTCTCGATAGCCATGCGGGAAGCAGTGCAATGTTTTTCAAAATCAGCCTCGGCTTCTTCAATGCCGTCATACAGGATAATCCGCCTGTATGGGTCCTGAATGACTCCGGAAACCGGCGCCTTCCACCAGCGCAGATCCGGCTTCCATTGCTTGAACGTGTATTCAAAGATCTGGCGGATGGAAAACGTGTTGTAAACGCGCTCCCAGGCAGCACTGGCCTGTTTTGAAGCCGGATGCCATGCTTCCTCCTGAATAAACGCATATTCATTTTGGATGAGGGCATCCTTTATTTCTCTGGCAAAACAGGAACCCATGGAAGCAATCGGGGTCTTGCGGGAAATCACAAGGCCATGCGTCCGCGGGAAGGGATAAATCGTGTCGGATGCCGGCGGATTGCCGTATGATCCGGGCCAAACCTGCCAGATTTCAAAAAGATGGCTGGGGTGAACATCTGAGCGGTACATGGATTATTTTATAGTGGAGCATTCTCTCTGCGTCAAGACCCATTCATGGACTCCTGACGCCGGACAGGGGCGACAAACAATAGCCTGACATCCACAATGAAACATGAAACAAATTGACAACATCTTAACATCAAGGTTATCTATCAATGGCGCTGTTGATGAACCACCATGCTTTTCCAGCACAACCAGGCATGAAGTGTGCAATGACTTTATAACCTTCCGGCTTTTGATCAGTTGCAGATATGAACAATAAAAAAGTATGCATGGTCACGCTTGAATATCCCCCCGACCAGTGGGGAGGTCTTGCAAGGACAGTTGAAAGCGTGGCCCACCATGTGCGGGATATGGGACTGGAAATTCATGTGGCGCACTTTACGGTTCTGGAGAACGCCACGGTGCTTCTGGATGAAAACAGGAAAGATGAAAACAGGGCTGGAGTCCTCGTTCATCGTCTGCAGGTTGGCAGGGAGAGCCTACCGGACAGACCGATGACGATATGGGACTCTCCCCATACACATACTTTCAAGATGATCTATCAGTCCCTTGAACTGCTTCACGACTCTGAACGGTTCGACCTCTTTCACAGTTTTTTTCTATATCCCACGGGGTACATTACAGGTTTGCTGGCTCAGAGAAAGTGGGTTCCTTCCATTGTGACCCTTGTGGGCAACGATGTTAAAAAATACATTTTCTGCCCGGAAATGGCTGCTTTCTGCCGTGGCGGACTGGAAAATGCGGACCGGGTGGCAGCACTCAGCCATGACCTTCTGATGACGGCAAACGCCCTTTCTCCGGTTGCGAACAAGGGCAGGGTCATCTTCAATTCCGTTCAAATCCCCCGCGTTTCCTGGAAGTCTCGACCGATTCATAACAGGCCATTCAAAATCGGTTGTGCCGGTATTTTTAAATACGCCAAAGGCTTGCCCTATCTTTTCAAGGCGATAAAAACGCTTCGGCAGCAGCATGACGTCACCCTTCAGCTTGTCGGAACGCTTCGGGACTCAGAAAAAAATACATACCAGGCCATGATTGAAAAGACGGGTATCGGAGACATCCTCAACTTCCAGCCCGCGCTTTCTCATGACAGAATCCCGGAGTGGCTCTGCTCGCTCGACGCCTTTGTTCTTTCTTCCGTATCCGAAGGCTGCCCCAATATCCTCATGGAGGCGATGGCCTGCGGTCTTCCTTGTGTTGCAACCCGAGTCGGGGCCGTGGAAGACCTCATGGAAGACACGGTATCCGGCTTGATCGTTCCCTGGGCAAACGCCACTGCCATAACCGAAGCGATAGATCGGATCATTCGATTACCGGATCGGGGCATGTCTCTGGGCCTGGCCGCGCGAAATCGGATGAAAAGCTTTTCCCGGAAAAGAGAACGGCGGGAATGGAAAACCCTTTACAGGGAAATCATTTAAATATGATCCAGGATGCACGGATTCAGCAACGAAAAAGATATGCCGATGACCACTGGATACGCTCCACAAATCATGAAAAAGCCATGCAGGCTTATCTGGAGCAGCAGGGCAAGGCTTACAGCAGAATCAAAAATGCGTTTATCATTGAACTTCTCGGCAATATTGGCCATAAGCGTTTTCTGGATTACGGGTGCGGCCCGGGCATGTTTCTGGGGCATGCGGCACAATCCGGCGCATCGCTGGTTGCCGGCATCGACATCGAAGAAACGGTTCTGTCAACGGCCCGTTATTTTACAAAAAAACAGAGGATAGCCGACGCATGCGCGTTTCTGCTCAGCGATCAATTCCCTGCTTTTTCCTCAGATGCCCGTTTTGATGCCATTTTATTGAAAGACGTACTGGAGCATGTCGAGGATGATCAGTCTTTGCTGAATGCTGCTGCAAAAGCCCTTACCCCGAATGGGATTGTCGTCATCAGCACCCAGAACGCGCTTTCCCTGAATTATCTGATCGAAGGAACCTATCAGCGCATCATTTGCAGCGCAAAAGACTGGTGCGGTTGGGATCCAACGCATCTTCGTTTCTATACGCCGCAAAAGCTGAAAGCAAAACTGAAAATGGCCGGACTGAGATGCATTGCGTGGAGATCCATCTATCTTATTCCGCACAAAATTCCTGCTCCGTTTTCATCAGGCAGACAATTTTACCGACTTGAATCGCTTACGCAAATCGATAGCCTGCTGGGTCGTTTTTTCCCCTGGAACCGTCTCGGGTGGAATATCATTATCAAAGCAGTCAAGCATTAATCGCCTGCATGGGCTTTTGGTCAAGACCGACGGTATTATTAACCGGCATTTCCCTGAATGCCCGGCTATGAAGATTCAATTCCGAAGTACAGGGAACTTTGGCCTGCCGAAGACATCAACAGAGAGGTATTGAATGGGAGAACTTGAAACGCTTCTGGAAATCATACAGGATGTGTCTGCCGGAAAATATTCCAACGACATCATGTCCCTGACCGGCCCCGACACACCGGAGCCGGTTCGAACGATTGCGGAAGCCATGGGCCTGATGATGGTCAAGGTGGAGGCCAGGGAATATCATCTTGAGATGCTCATTTCAGAGCTGAAATCGCTGAACGAAAAAATCCGCAAGAATACGATCAACACCGTATCCACTATGGCCAATGCCCTGGCTGCCAGAGATCCCTACACAAAAGGTCACACGGAACGGGTTGCCGATCTGGCGGAACAAATCGCCAGGGAATTGGGGCTTGGAGACAGCGATATTGAATATATCCGCCTGGGCGGGTTGCTGCATGATATCGGGAAAATCGGTTTCCCGGATGATTTGTTTCTGCCGCATCAAGCAAAGAACCCGCCGGAAATCGTGAAACGGATCATCAAGCATCCGACTGTCGGGGCGGAGATATTACAGGAGCTGGACTTTCTGGGACCGGCACTGGAATATGTCCGATCCCATCACGAACGTCCGGACGGAAAAGGGTACCCGCATCGATTGAAAGATGCCGATATCCCTCTGGGCGCCAAAATCATCGCCGTGGCCGATTCATTCGACGCCATGACCACGGAACGCCCTTATCAAAAAGCCATGACACCCGATGTCGCTCTGGAAATATTTCAACGCCATGCCGGAACAAAATGGGATGCCGGATGCGTTGAGGCCCTGGGGCGATATCTGGCCAATCCGGACAATACCGATTGTTCAGCCCATCCTGCTGAAACCCTCAATTGATAAGAGAAGAAACGGCGTCATAAGCCATGGCAATGGCCGGTCCTGATCCGCATTTCCGGAATACGGGGTATCGGGTTGACTCAACTTGTATGTTTCTAACACACTGAATTCTTACTATTTATGGTCTTTTTTATAAATAAAAAGTCGATTTGGTAAAAAGTCTTTATAATCAGTAAAATAGATTTTAAATACTTGAGTCAACCCGATACCCCAGTTTCCGGAATACCGTTTGCGCCCATCTCAAAAGACCGACGCGGTTTTGAAAACCGCGTCGGTCTGGCTCTTGCAAACGGAATATTTGAATCTTCCCAGTCTCTTAGTAGATGGCCAGCGTCGTGGCCGCATCAAAGATGTGCATCTGATTGAGGTTCAGGACAACCCGGACCCGATCGTCCAGACGGATCATATTTTTCCCGTCACACCGGGCGATAAACGATGCGCCATCAAAGCGGATGTGAACATGGGACTCATTTCCCAGAGGCTCGACCACATCCACGACACCATCGATCTTCCAGGTTTCCGGAAACGGACCCGCGCAGTCCGCCACCATCAGATCTTCCGTGCGGAGTCCCACGATAACCGGTTGCCCTTCCTGAAACGCATTTCCCGAAAGCAGCGGCTTGTCCGGGACGGGGACCTGAAATTTCCCGCTGAAGTCCAAATGCCATCCCGTGTTGTTTTTGACCATTCGGGCTGGAACCAGATTCATTGGCGGGCTTCCGATAAAGCCTGCCACAAACGTGTTCACCGGATTCTGAAAAAGGTCAATGGGTTTTCCGACCTGTTCGATATAACCGTCACGAAGCACCACGATGCGATCCGCAAGGGTCATGGCTTCCACCTGGTCATGGGTGACATAAATGACGGTGGACTGAACCCTGTGATGCAGTCGTTTGATCTCCGCACGCATCTGGGTCCGCAGTTTGGCATCCAGATTGGAAAGCGGCTCATCGAACAAAAACACCGAAGGCTTTCGCACTATGGCCCTTCCCATTGCCACCCGCTGACGCTGACCGCCGGAAAGCTCAAAAGGCTTTCTTAGCAACAACTGTTCAAGACCCAGAATTTCCGCGGCTTCCCGGACCCGGGATTTAATCTCATCATGCGGCGTTTTCTTGAGCTTTAATCCAAAAGACATGTTATCCATCACGTTCATGTGCGGATACAGGGCATAATTCTGAAAAACCATCGCGATATCCCTGTCCTTTGGCGCAATGTCATTGACCACGCGATCACCGATACGGATCACACCAGCGGTGATTTTCTCAAGACCCGCAACCATCCGCAGAATGGTGGATTTCCCGCACCCCGAAGGGCCCACCAGAACGATGAATTCCCGGCTCTCGATACAAAGGGATACGCCATGAACGACTTCAACCTTTCCGAACTGTTTAACCACCTGTTCCAGGATAACGTTTGCCATGATCGGTCCTATTCGTTGGATATAAATGATAACAAAGGGTGTAAAACCATGTTTTCAGGGTTCAAGTCAAGCATTCTTTATGAACCGCCGAAGATGCGCCATCCTCCTCTGCATGGCAAAAGCCGCCGAGATTTCATCTTGACTCAAATGGATATTGTCGTTATAGGCCATAGTGTTAAGCAATCACCGTTTTATGGCGCATCCATGATATTATTCACAGTCGATTGATCTATCCAAATCACTTAATTTAAAGGAGGGCCGAAATGAAACTAAGACAGTTTACAGTTGTCCTGGCACTGGGGATTCTGACGCTTTTTCTGGCATCGAATGTAATGGCCAAACCCATTGAGATTCAGTTCTGGCATGCCCAAAGGGGCCCCCGGGCAGACACGCTGAACAAGATGGTGGATGCTTACAACAAATCTCAGACCCAGTATCAGGTCATTGCCTCCGAAAAAGGATCTTACGACGAAACCATGAATGCCGGCATCGCCGCATTCCGATCCAATAAACAGCCGCATATTCTTCAGGTCTATGAAGTCGGCACCCAGACCATGATGCTTTCAAACGCCATTTACCCGGTGTTCAATCTCATGAAGGATACGGGTCACAACATCGACTGGAAATCCTATCTTCAGCCGGTTCTCTCGTATTATGTCTCGTCAAACGGCGAATTACAGTCCATGCCGTTTAACTCATCGACTCCGATCATGTATTATAACAAAGATCTTTTCAAGAAGGCCGGGCTCACCGGTCCCCCAAGAACCTGGGATGAGATGGGCGAAGACACCGCAAAGCTGGTGGCATCCGGCGCCGAATACGGAATGACGGTTGCCTGGCAGACCTGGGTAATGATTGAAAACTACAGCGCCATCCAGAACATTCCGCTTTCCACCAAATCCAACGGTTTTGACGGACTGGACACCGAGCTGACCATCAACAACCCCATGGTGGTGAAACACATGGAACGGCTGAAGTCATGGATGAACGACAAGCGATTTACCTATGAGGAAAGGGAATATAAAGGCCCGGAAGCAGCATTTATCTCCGGCAAATGCGCCATTTTGATGGACAGCATCAGCGCCATCGGAGCCTTGAAGAAAAACATCAAATTTGACTGGGGCGCGGCCCCGCTTCCGGTTGAAGCCTCCATGAAAGAGCCCCAGAACAGCATCATCGGCGGGGCATCCCTGTGGGTTTTAAAAGGCCATCCCAAGGAAGAATATCAGGGAGTGGCGGATTTTCTGGCTTTTCTGGCAAACGAGGATATGCAGATTCTCTGGCACAAGGAAACCGGTTATTTTCCCATCACCCTGCAGGCATACAACAAACTGAAGGCCGACGGTTATTACCAGCAGGAACCCCTTCAGGAAGTGGGAATTCTTCAGATGACCCGCAAGGACCCGACCGTGAATTCACGGGGAATCCGGCTGGGAAGCTTTCCCCAGATACGCGATGTCATGAACGAAGAGCTGGAAATGCTCTGGCAGGGCAAAAAAACCGCCAAACAGGCACTGGACGACGCGGTCAGCAGAAGCAACGAGATCCTGCGCCAGTTTGAAAAACGCAGCAAATAACTCAGAGAGGGTTAAGGCTGAAGACTGAAGGGCATTCGAACCATCAAATGCCTTCAGTCTCCTGCCTGTCAAATCCCGGCCCGAACACTGACCCCAATAAAGGCAACCGCGCTCATCCATGCTGAAACGCTCTTTTTTTTCCAGCAAATACCTGCCTTACCTGCTGATTCTGCCTCAGACCCTTGTCATTTTGACATTTTTCTACTGGCCGGCAGCTCAGGCGCTTTTCCAGTCCTTTATGCTAAGCGATCCTTTTGGCGTAAAAACCCAGTTCGTATGGCTGGACAACTTCAGCCGGCTGTTTAAAGATCATCTTTATTGGAAATCCATTGGCATTACATTTTTTTTCAGTTTTTCAACCGCCCTTCTGTCGATTTCAATGGGACTCCTGGTGGCTGCCATGGCCAACCGGGCATTAAAGGCCAAGGCAATTATCCGCACGTTCCTGATCTGGCCATATGCCATTGCCCCCGCCATCTCCGGCATTGTGTGGCTGTTTTTGTTTCATCCTTCTTTCGGAGTGATATCCTATTCGGTCATGCGCTGGTTCGGCATTCACTGGAATCCGATACTGGACGGAACCGATGCGCTGTTTCTGGTGGTTATTGCCAGCGCCTGGAAGCAGATCAGCTATAATTTTGTTTTTTTCATCGCAGGGCTTCAGTCCATTCCCAAATCCCTGATCGAGGCCGCCGCCATTGACGGCGCCAGCCCCCTTCGGCGGTTCTGGGTCATTACCTTTCCCCTGCTGTCCCCTACCCTGTTTTTTCTGCTGGTCATGAACGTGGTATATGCATTTTTCGAGACCTTCGGCATCATCCACACGGTCACCCAGGGAGGCCCGGGCGGCGCTACCATGACCATGGTCTATAAAGTCTATAAGGATGGCTTTGTGGGGCTGGATCTGGGGTCGTCCGCAGCCCAGTCGGTTGTGCTGATGATCGTGATTGTTGTCCTGACAGTTCTGCAGTTCAAATATGTTGAAAAAAAGGTGCAGTACACGGGATAATCGCAATGGTTGAAAAAACGCCCTGGCTGGATTTATTAACCTATACCTTGCTGATTCTGGGAATCGGCATTGTCGGATTTCCCATTTTCTACACCATTGTTGCGGCAACGCTCCCGCTTGAAGAAGTGTCCAGAATCCCCATGCCCCTGATCCCCGGCGATCAGCTTCTGGTCAATCTGAAAACCGCATGGATCAAAGGCAACCTGGGCATCCAGATGTGGAATTCCTTTATCATGGCGGCGGGGATTACCGTCGGGAAAATATCCGTTTCCATGCTGGCGGCTTTTGCCATTGTTTATTTTGATTTTCGCTTCAGAAAGATCGCATTTGTGTCGGTTTTCTGCACCCTGATGCTGCCGGTGGAAGTCCGGATCCTGCCCACTTACGAGGTGACCGCCAATATTTTTGGCCCGATTCAGCGGATCCTGGAGGTTTTTCATGTGGATACGCTCATCGGATTTTTCACGGGCAGCCGTTTTCACATCTCCATAGAGTTCAGCCTTCTGGACAGCTATGCCGGCCTCATTCTTCCCCTGGTCGCCTCCGCTACCGCGACGTTTCTGTTCCGTCAGTTTTACCTGACGGTTCCAGAAGAACTCTGCGAGGCTGCCAAAATCGACGGGGCCTCGCCCATGAAGTTCTTTACGAAAATTCTGCTTCCACTTTCCAAAACCAATATTGCCGCCTTGATCGTCATTGATTTTGTTTACGGCTGGAACCAGTATCTTTGGCCCCTGCTGATCACCACAAACCCGAAGATGTCGACCGCCGTTATCGGATTGAAACGCCTGATCCCCCAGATGGATGACCTTCCCACCTGGAACGTGGCATTGGCCGGAGCCCTTCTGGTCATGCTGCCACCGGTTCTGGTCGTGCTTTTCATGCAGCGGTGGTTTGTCAAAGGGCTGGTGGATACCGAAAAGTGAATGTAAAGCCCTCGCTCTATCATCAATCTTGAGCTTGGGGGGCAAGTTTTTTTATTCGCGCTTATTCGCGGTTCAAAAAGTATCTTCGCAAAATAGTGTTTTAAGTGCTACTGGATGATACGCATTAAGGGACAGATATGAATTTGAATTTTCAAAATGTTCTGGTCACCGGCGCTGCCGGTTTCATCGGTTATCACCTCTCTCTTCGGCTCCTGAAAATGGGTTGCCGGGTTGCGGGTATCGACAATTTGAATCCCTATTATGATGTCGGCCTCAAGCAGTCCAGGCTGGATCAACTGCTTGAATTTGACAAATTTTCGTTTCATCAGAATGACCTTTCGGATCGATCCGGGATGGAATCTGTTTTCGAGAAACACCAGCCCTTTGACGTGGTGGTGAACCTGGCGGCCCAGGCTGGTGTCCGGTATTCCCTGATCAATCCCCATGCGTATGTGGATTCCAATATCGTCGGATTTGTCAATGTTCTGGAATGCTGCCGGCATAATCAGGTGAAACATCTCGTGTTTGCCTCTTCCAGTTCCGTATACGGGGCAAACACGCTGATGCCGTTTTCCGTGCATCACAACGTGGACCATCCGGTATCGCTTTATGCCGCCACAAAAAAGGCCAATGAGCTGATGGCGCACGCTTACAGCCACCTTTACAACATGCACTGCACGGGGCTGAGGTTTTTCACGGTCTATGGTCCCTGGGGAAGACCCGACATGGCCTTATTTCTGTTTGTCCGGGCGATTCTGGATGGCAACCCCATACAGGTCTTTAATCACGGCAAAATGAAGCGGGATTTTACCTATATTGACGATATCATCGAGGGCGTCTTCCGGATCATGGGGAAATTGCCCCAGCCCAATCCTTCCTGGACCGGGAATCGCCCGGATCCCGGGACATCCTATGCTCCCTACAGAATCTATAACATCGGCAACAACAACCCTGTGGAATTATCAACCTTTA
Source organism: Deltaproteobacteria bacterium (assembly GCA_016219185.1). GTDB lineage: Bacteria > Desulfobacterota > Desulfobacteria > Desulfobacterales > Desulfatirhabdiaceae > RAAP-1. Next base: position 108,690 of record JACRBZ010000078.1, on the reverse strand, counting down.
TCGAAATCATTGAAAAAAATCTCGGGAAGACCGCCCGCAAAACCTATCTGGATCTTCAGCCCGGAGACGTGGTGTCCACATACGCCGATATCGACGATCTGGTTGCGGATACCGGTTTTACACCCCAGACTCCCCTTGAAACCGGAATCGAAAGGTTCGTTACCTGGTACAGGGAGTATTATTCAAAGTCGTAAACTTTAGCGCAAAACGATCCACCCTTTAAAAAGGGGGGCCAGGGGAGGAGTTCTCATTTTCCATGAAGATACTTGGGAATAGCCGACATGCCGTGGCCAAGTTTGCTTTGAGAGTATTTTCTTTATTACGGCGTTAATGCAAGTTTTTTGCAAATGACAAGGAGACGGAATGACTTCACAAAGTCTTTATACCGGAGAATCATGGAAAAAGCTCAAGGCTCGGGCAGAGGTGATGAATCAGCCCCAAAACCATCTGAAACATCTTATCGCCGAGCCCAACCGTTTAAACGCATTTTCCCTGACCGCCGCGAACATATTTTTTGATTTTTCACGCCAGCGCCTCGATGCAATCACCCTGGAGCTTCTTTTTGAGCTCGCCAGAAGCCGCGGGGCTCTGGAAAAATTTGCCGCCATGACAAAGGGCGAAAGGCTGAATGTGACGGAAAACCGGGCTGCGCTTCATACGGCAACCCGAGATTTTTCCAGCACTTCCATCAATCTTGATGGAAAGGATATCCTTTCCGAACTCAGGGAGGTAAACCGCCAGATCAAGACATTTTCCGATCAGGTTCATGGCGGAATAATTCGTGGTTCCACGGGAAAGCGCTTCCGCCATGTTGTGGTTATCGGCATCGGCGGCTCCTATCTGGGAACGGAATTCGTTTCAACGGCCCTGAAATCGCATGCGGACCGAGACATTGATCTTCACTATCTGTCGAATGTAGATATCCACAATTTTGGGGCCATTGTCAGGGATATTGACCCTGAAGCCACGCTGTGGCTGATCATCTCAAAAAGCTATACAACGCCGGAAACTCTTTCCAATGAAGGCTTGGCCCGGGCGTTTATGGCTGAAAAAGGGCTTGATCCCTCAAAACATATTGTAACGGTAACCGGCAAGGGAAGCCCGGGTGACAATCCCGCCAATCCCGTGCTTCAATCCTTTAACATGTTTGATTTCATCGGCGGCAGATACAGCGTCTGCTCCGCGGTCGGCGCGGTACCCCTCAGCCTGTATCTAGGGTATGAAATATTTGAGCGTTTCCTGAAAGGGGCCGAAGCCATGGATTCTCATGCCCTTAACGCCCCGGTTCAGGAAAACATGCCGCTTGTGGCCGCACTGATTGCAATCTGGAACAATAATTTTCTAAAATATCCGGCTCAGGCCATTATCCCCTATTCAGCCCCTTTGGCCAAACTGGCGCCGCATGTTCAGCAGCTTAATATGGAGAGTAACGGCAAAATGGTCAATACCGAAGGTATCTTCATGGAAGAGCCATGCGGAACCATCATATTCGGAGAACCCGGCACAAATGCTCAGCATTCGTTTTTTCAACTCGCTCATCAGGGAAGGGCTTTTCCGATCGAATTTATCGGCGTTATTCATCCGCTGTTCCCGCAATACCGGACCCTGTCCAAGGGGGTGACCAATCATCAGGAACTCTGGGCCAATCTGCTTTCCCAGCCCATGGCCCTTGCCACCGGTAAAGAGGATGCGGACCCGTCCCGATGTTTTCCCGGCAATCGTCCGTCATCCACGCTGATTTTAAAGAATCTTTCCCCGGAAAGCATCGGTAAACTCCTGTCGTTTTACGAAGCCAGAACCGTTTTTGAGGCATTCATCTGGGGCATCAATCCGTTTGATCAGTTCGGGGTAGAGCTGGGAAAAGTCCTGGCCGGGGAAATCCGCAAAGAAATGGCTGCCAGGAACAAGGACAGCGCACATTCGCTGGATTCGATAGATCCCATCACCCGGTTTTATATGGAGATGTTGGTTTCAGAGTAAGGATCAGGCAGGCTGAGGGTAAAAACCTTCAGTCTGCAATCTGCCCGGAGGACTTTCCAATAAATTTCTTGACATCGTTATTATCATGATATAAAAGATTATTTTAAAGGCATAAAATCCGCCATTTGGAGTGAATACCTAAACCAATTCTTCAATCATATAATCTCAGAAATTCCTTTATTCCTCCATATCCAGCAAGGCACTGAATCATCACCGGTTGCATATTATATGTGTATCTGCTCCTGAAATGATGATCCGGTAAAAAAGTCTTTTTTCTCGTTCCCATATTTTCCGTGCGTTTTTCCCTTGACGCACACGAATGTGAATATAGACTTTCAGAAAAAGCTTTTGGTGCGTTATCGGTCGGGGTGTACGAAAATAATACGATCCCCTCCCTGCTGCCTTCCTGAAATTATTTTCTGAAAGCCTATAGTTTTGACCATTTTTCACTTCAAACCCCCGGTTCATCACAGCGGAACTGAAATGACCGGCGGGCAAGAAAACAACGGGGTATTGCATTAATGAACATAGCCGAACTTAAAGACAAAAGAATCAGCGAATTGGCCCAGATGGCCAAAGACTATAACATTCACGGGGCTGCCGGCCTGCGAAAACAGGAACTCATATTTGCCCTGCTTCAGACCCAGTTTGAAAAAAATGGTCAGATCTATGGTGAAGGAACACTTGAAATCCTTCCGGATGGGTTTGGTTTTTTGCGTGCACCCAACTACAACTATCTTCCAGGGCCGGATGATATTTACGTTTCCCCTTCTCAGATCCGGCGATTCAACCTGAGAACCGGCGACACCATCTCCGGACAAATCCGTCAACCCAAGGAAACCGAGCGGTATTTTGCGCTTCTGAAAGTTGAGGCCGTCAATTACGAAGACCCGGAAGTGGCGCGTGACAAGATTCTCTTTGATAACCTTACCCCTTTGTACCCAAACCGGAAAATGAATATTGAAGGCGCTGCGGACAATTATTCCACGCGAATCATGGACCTGATGATTCCCATCGGTTTTGGTCAAAGAGGGCTGATCGTATCCCCGCCGCGTTCGGGCAAGACCATGCTGATGCAAAACATTGCCAACAGCATTATCGGCAGTCACAAGGACGTTATTCCCTTTGTGCTTCTCATTGATGAACGGCCTGAAGAAGTTACCGACATGGAACGATCGGTCAATGCCGAGGTCATCAGCTCTACCTTCGACGAGCCGGCGGAACGCCATGTTCAGGTGGCGGAAATGGTCATCGAAAAAGCCAAGCGGCTGGTTGAACATAAAAAAGACGTGGTTATACTTTTGGATAGTGTCACCCGGCTTGCCCGCGCCTATAACGCGGTGATGCCTCCCAGCGGAAAAATTCTATCCGGCGGCGTGGACTCCAACGCGCTACAGCGTCCCAAACGGTTTTTCGGGGCCGCGCGTAACATTGAGGAAGGCGGCAGCCTCACCATTATTGCCACGGCCCTGATCGACACCGGAAGCCGAATGGATGAAGTCATTTTTGAAGAATTCAAGGGAACCGGCAATATGGAAATTCAGCTTGACCGAAGACTTGCCGACAAACGGGTATTTCCGGCAATCGACATCAAGAAATCCGGCACGCGAAAAGAAGAGCTTCTTTTGGATGACGAGACATTAAACCGCGTCTGGATTCTGCGAAAACTGCTGTCTTCTTTGAATCCCATGGACAGCCTTGAATTTTTACTTGAAAAAATGAGCGGAACAAAGAATAATAAGGACTTTTTAAATTCCATGAATGCTTGATTCTGAAGGAACATGATATTAACAACCAAGACAGGGAGTTCACCAGAGTAATGAAAGCGACGATTCATCCGCCTTATGCAGAAACGGTTATCAAATGTGCCTGTGGCAACAATTTTCAAGTTGGATCCACAAAGCCCGAAATTAATGTGGAAATCTGTTCCAAATGCCATCCGTTTTTTACCGGAAAACAAAAACTGGTAGATACGGCCGGCCGAATCGAACGGTTCCGCAAAAAATATGAGAAATTTCAAAAATAAAGGCTGAAGGCTTAAAGGCCGAAGGCTTAAAGCCAAGGAACGAATCAAGTTCCTTGACTCTTTTTGCCCTTGGCCCTTGGCCTGACTTGTTATGTTTGACAAATTAAAAGGTGTTGAAAAACGATTTCTGGAGGTCGAAAAGCTTCTATCGGACCCGAAAACCGTTCAGAATCGAGAACTCTACCAGAAATATGCTCAAGAGCATGCGGACTTAAGCAAGGTTGTTGCAGCCTACCGCGAATACAAGCGAATCATCGGTGATCTTGACAACAGCCACGAGATGTTAACGGACAGCGATCCGGACATCAAGGAAATGGCTCGCGATGAAATCGAGAAGTTAAGCCGCGAAAAAGAACAGCTCGATCTGCAGATCAAACAGCTTCTTGTTCCAAAAAATCCCAATGACGACAAAAACATCATCCTGGAAATCCGGGCCGGAACCGGCGGTGAAGAGGCCGGTCTTTTTGCCGGAGATCTGTTTCGAATGTATTGCCGGTATGCTGAAAAGCGCAACTGGAAAGTTGAAGTGATGACCCACCACACGACGGGTGTCGGCGGCTTAAAGGAAATTGTTGCCATGATTCAGGGCAACGGTGCTTACAGCGCATTCAAATATGAAAGCGGCACCCATCGCGTTCAACGGGTTCCCTCCACGGAAACCCAGGGTCGCATCCATACCTCCGCGGTTACCGTTGCCGTGCTTCCGGAAGCCGAGGAAGTCGAAGTCCACATCGATCCCACGGAAATCAAATTTGATGTATTTCGCTCCTCCGGCCCCGGCGGACAGTCTGTCAATACAACCGATTCGGCCGTGCGGGTTACCCACCTGGCGACCGGTCTGGTGGTCACCTGTCAGGACGAAAAATCCCAATGGAAAAATAAAGCCAAAGCCTTGACCGTTTTAAGAGCCAGATTATTGGATAAAATGGTTGGCGAGCAGGATGAGAAACGCTCCCTGGATCGTAAAAGCCAGGTGGGAACCGGGGATCGAAGCGGCAGAATCCGGACCTATAATTTCCCGCAGGGACGCATGACGGATCACCGCATCGGGCTGACCCTTTATAAACTGGAAGCCATTCTTCAAGGCGATATTGATGAGATCATCGACCAGTTGACCGCTTATTACCAGGCCCAGGCCCTCCAGAATGCAGAATCCTCCCGGCCCCAGGGAAGCTGAGTGGACCATCCTGAGTCTGCTCAAGTGGGCAACAGGATATTTCACTTCTCACGGCATTGACAGCCCCCGGGCAACTGCCGAAATTCTCCTTGCCGCCCTTTTGAATCTGAAGCGGATTGATTTATACCTCAGATACGATCAGCCCTTATTAAAAAGCGAGCTCTCCGAATTCAAATCCCTGATCAAGCGACGGGTCAACAGAGAGCCGGTAGCCTACATCACTGGTAAAAAAGAGTTCTGGTCCCTGGACCTTGAGGTCAACCCGGATGTTCTGATTCCCCGGCCGGATACCGAAACCCTCGTGGAGGCCGCTTTAAGCTGTCTCAAACCCATGGACTCTTCTCCGAATTCGTCCGAACAGGTTCTGGAGCTGGGTACCGGATCCGGCGCCATTGTCCTTGCCCTGGCATCCGAGCAACCGAAATATCGCTACATTGCAACGGATATCTCGCTGAAAGCGCTTGATATTGCCAAAATAAACGCCAGGCGTCATCAACTGGAAACCGCCATTCAATTTGTCGCCGGCAACTGGCTGAATCCGTTTTCACCCAATAAGCCCGTTTTTGACATGATTCTGTCGAATCCGCCATATATCCCCTCTGAAGACATTTCCGGCCTTCAGCCCGAGGTCAATCGATTTGAACCGCTGCTGGCTCTGGATGGCCGATCAGACGGCCTTCACGCCATTCGACAGATCATCTTTTCAGCGCATCCGCTACTGAAGCCCCAGGGTGTTCTCCTGCTTGAAATGGGTTTCAATCAAAAGGAAGCCGTGATCCAACTGATTCAGCATTGCGGTCATTATCATCCTTTTCAAATCATTAAGGACTATGCCGGGCACGATCGCGTCGTTGTCATGTACAAGACTTGATGACATTGACCGACTCCTGATTGCTTTCATAAAATTGAAAGTTTTTAACTTGTGAAAACGAAAATAATTTGGTACAAAAAGAAGATTTAAAATAATTCGCACGCTCTCTGACCGAATTTTCGGTGCTTTCGTGGAAAGTGGAAATCCGGGCTGAGGAGAGCGGTGGCAAAACCAAAAAAAGGAGAAGTAAAATGGCTTACGTTACAATGAAAGAGCTTTTAGAAGCCGGAGTTCATTTCGGCCATCAGACCAAACGCTGGAATCCGAAGATGAAACCCTTTATCTTCGGAGCAAGAAACGGAATTTATATCATTGATCTTCAAAAAACCGTCCGCATGTTCAGAGATGTTTATGATTTTGTTGTGGATACGGTAGCCAACGGCAAATCCGTCCTGTTTGTCGGTACAAAGAAACAGGCCAAGGAAACCATTTACGAAGAAGCCACCCGATGCGAAATGTATTATATCCACAACCGGTGGCTGGGCGGAATGCTGACCAATTTCCAGACGATCAAAAAAAGCATCGACCGGTTAAACACATTGAATACCATTGAAACAGACGGATCCATCAACCTCTATCCCAAAAAAGAGCGTCAGCAACTGGGAAAAGAGCGCCTGAAACTGGACAGCATTCTGGGCGGTATCCGCACCATGACCCGGCTGCCCGGTGCGATCTTTATCGTGGATTCCAAGAATGAAGCCATCGCCGTCCGCGAAGGACGAAGACTTCGAATCCCCATCATCGCAATTGCGGATACCAACTGCGATCCGGACGAGATCGATTACCTGATTCCGGGAAATGATGACGCCATTCGGTCCATTCGCCTGCTCACTTCCAAAATCGCCGATGCCTGTCTCGAAGGCCAGCAGCGTTATGCCGAGAAAAAACAGGCCGATTCGGACAAAGCCATTGATGAATCCGAGATGAGCGCGGCCGGTTCGGATATGAAAACCGGCGAACGCAAAGTGATTTCAGACGGAGCAGATGGCCCGGTCGTTGAAATCATCAAGAAGGCATCATCCAAGTATGATGCGATAGATGAAGAAGACGACAGCGAAGTGTGATGAACTCGAAAAAGTCAAAACTAAAGTAACATCCCTTTTTGGGATTCAGCAAATAAGATGGGAGAACAAACATCATGACCACTATTAGTGCATCAACCGTTAAGGAACTGCGGGATAAAACCGCGGCCGGAATGATGGATTGCAAGGAAGCGCTGAAACAAAGCGATGGCGATATCAACAAAGCCATCGATTTTCTCAGAAAAAAAGGGCTTGCAACAGCAGCCAAAAGAGCCGGCAGGGCCATGTCCGAAGGAACCATTCAAACCTACATTCATACCGGCGGCAAACTTGGCGTCATGGTTGAGGTCAACTGTGAAACCGATTTTGTGGCCAAGAATGAAGACTTCGTCCAGTTTGCCAGAAATATCGCCATGCACATCGCAGCCACCAATCCCGTATCCATTTCTCAGGACGATGTTCCCAAGGAAGTGGTTGAAAAGGAAATGGAGATTTACCGGGATCAGGTTCGCGCCATGGGCAAACCCGAACAAATGATTGATAAAATTGCTGAGGGCAAACTGAGCAAATTCTATAAAGAAAGCTGCCTGCTCAACCAGGGATATGTCCGCGACCCCAATGTCTCCGTTGCCGACCTGATTCATGAACAGATTGCCAAAATCGGCGAGAACATCACCATTAAACGTTTTGTGAGATTCCAGGTAGGAGAATAACTCCTTGAAACAACCGCTCTACAAACGAATCCTTCTCAAGCTGAGTGGCGAAGCCCTCATCGGAAATCAGGGGTTCGGCATTGATCCGGATATGATCAAATACGTGGCGGATGAAATCCGGTCCGTCATTGACATCGGAGTTCAGGTTGCAATCGTGGTCGGTGGCGGCAATATTTTCCGGGGAATTGCCGCCAGTTCCTTTGGAATGGACAGAACTTCCGCCGACCACATGGGAATGCTGGCCACTGTTATCAACAGCATTGCCCTTCAGGATGCGCTGGAACGCAAAGGTGTTCAGACAAGGGTCCAGACCGCCATATCCATGCATGAGGTTGCGGAACCGTTCATTGTTCGAAGAGCGGTTCGCCACCTTGAAAAAGGACGGGCCGTTATTTTTGCCGCCGGAACCGGAAGTCCGTATTTTACCACCGATACCGCCGCTGCCTTGCGGGCCCAGGAAATCCATGCTGAAATCCTCTTAAAAGCGACCAAAGTGGACGGAATCTACGATGCCGACCCGGTTAAGAACAAGGATGCCCGGTTTATTAAAACGATCAGTTACATGGAAGTGCTGGAACGACAACTGAAAGTCATGGATATGACGGCGATCTCACTGGCGATGGATAACCAGCTTCCCCTGGCCGTATTCAATCTCCACAGTCCGGGAAACATCAGAAAAGTGGTCTGCGGAGATGACGTGGGCACCCGGATCTGCAACTGAATTTCAATTCACCGTTTAACATCCGTCAAACGATTCCATTGACTACTGACTCCTGTTTTCCGACCCCTGATAAAAAAAGGTGAACCCCATGATTGAATCCATTTGTCAAGAAACCAAAGATGCAATGAACAAATCCCTGGCAGCTCTGAAAAACGATTTCAAGCGGGTTCGAACCGGTCGTGCGTCGTTATCCATCCTGGACGGCATTCGGGTGGATTATTACGGCACGCTGACTCAGCTCAGTCAGATGGCTTCACTTTCCGTTCCGGAAAGCCGCCTCATTACGATTCAACCCTGGGATGTATCGGTCATCAAGGAAATTGAAAAAGCCATTCTGAAATCAGACCTGGGGCTGACGCCATCCAATGATGGCAAAGTGATTCGAATCTCCATCCCTCCCCTTACCGCGGACCGGCGTAAAAGTCTGGTGAAGATTATCCATAAAATGAGCGAAGAGCACAAAGTGGCCATCCGCAATATTCGCAGGGATTCCAATGAACTGATCAAGGGATCGAAAAAAGACGGGGTGATCTCCGAAGACGAGGCGTTCAAGGGCCAGGATCAAATCCAGAAAATCACCGACGATTACATTAAAATGCTTGACGCCATCTATAGCGAAAAAGAGAAAGAAATCCTTGAATTCTAAACTGCCGCCCGTTGAGGTTGTTGCCCTGGAAAAAGGGATTGACCTTCAACGTCTGCCGGCTCATGTCGCCATTATCATGGATGGAAACGGCCGGTGGGCCAAACAGCGCCTGCTCAACCGGATTCACGGACATGAAAGAGGGGCGGAGACGGTTCGAACCATTGTCACCGCCAGCCGGGAAATCGGCATACAAACATTGACCCTGTATGCTTTTTCCACGGAAAACTGGCAGCGCTCTGCCATTGAAGTGTCTGCCTTGATGTCTCTTTTAAAAAAATTTCTTGAGTCTGAAAAACCCATCATGATGGCCAATGGCATTCGGCTGAATGCCATTGGCCAGATTGAGCGGCTCCCTCAGGATGTCCGGGATGTGCTATTTCAGACCCTTGAGGCCACCCGACATAATCCTGGAATGGTGTTGAATCTGGCGCTGAGTTATGGCGGCCGTGCGGAAATTGTTCGAATGACCCGAATTCTGGCGGAAAAAGCCAGAGCCGGCAGCCTGGATCCCCAATCCATCACCGAAGAAACCGTTTCCGCTCACCTGTATACGCACAATCTTCCGGACCCGGACCTGCTGATTCGAACCAGTGGGGAAATGCGGATCAGCAATTTTCTTCTCTGGCAGATCGCCTATTCAGAACTTCATATCACCAAAACCCTGTGGCCTGATTTTTCACGGAATGAATATCTGGATATCTTAAAAGACTATCAACAGCGCGAACGCAGATTCGGAAACGCATGACCCTTTCCTCTCATGTCAAACGCTGGTTAACGGGCCTTACGGCGCTCCCGTTCCTGATTTTCTGGCTTGGCTGGGGCAGCCCCATCATGTTTGCACTCGTGATCGCTCTGGTCTGTTTGCTGTCGCTACGGGAATATTTTCAAATGGCCCTCGGCAGAAACGACAGAGACATTTACCCGCCACTGGCCATTTCAGGGTATTTCAGCGGACTGGCCATAATCTGGGCGGCATATTCCAATTCGGCAGCGCTTATTCTGGCTGTCATCGCCATTAATTTTCTGTTGTGCGGCTTTTTTTTATTGCCCCGTTACAAAACCGACCCCGCCATCGTGGATGCGGTTGCCATGCAGGTTCAGGGAATGGTGTATATTCCGGTTTTGATTGCCGCTCTTATCCGCATTCGCAATACGGATGCCGGTATTCCGTGGATTTTCTTCCTTCTGGCAATTGTTTTTGCAGGGGACATCGGGGCCTATTACGCGGGTACGTATCTGGGTCGCCACAAACTCTGCCCGTCGGTCAGCCCCAAGAAAACCATTGAAGGCTCCATCGGCGGACTCTGCGCCAACCTATTGATCGGCGGGATCATCAAGGCCGTGTTTTTCCCATTGCTTCCCTGGGCAGCGTGCGGGGTCATGTTTCTTCTCATCGGCGCAGCCGGACAAATCGGCGATCTGTACGAGTCTGCCTTGAAACGATCGGTGCAGATCAAGGATTCCGGCACGTTGTTGCCCGGTCACGGGGGAATGCTTGACCGGATCGATGCGCTGCTCTTTGCCGCGCCGGTTGCACTCATTTTCAAAGAATACATTCTCTACTAACTTCCTTGGAATCAGTGGATTATTATGAAATCCCTTTGTATACTCGGGTCAACGGGCTCTATTGGTCAAAATACCCTCCGCATTGTGGAACAGTTTCCCGAACTGTTCCGTGTCAAAGCCCTTGTTGCCAGATCCAGCATCACTCTTCTTGCCGAACAGATCCAAAGGTTTCAGCCCGAAATGGCAGTGGTTTTTGATCCAAACTCGGCACAAAAGCTCTCTGAGTTGCTGCCGGCCGGACTCAACATCGATATCCTATCCGGTTCTGACGGGTTAAAAGCCGCTGCCACGCTTGATTCAGTCACCCTGGTGGTGGGCGCAATGGTGGGAGCGGCAGGCCTTATTCCGGTTCTGGATGCCATCTCCGCCGGTAAAGAGATTGCCCTTGCCAACAAGGAAACCCTGGTCATGGCCGGAGATCTGGTGATGGGCCTGGCAGCGGAACGAAAAATCCGAATTCTTCCCATAGACAGTGAGCATAGCGCGATTTTTCAGTGTCTTCAGGGCAGTGACAGCAAGGCCGTCGAAAAGCTGATACTGACCTGCTCCGGAGGCCCGTTTCGCCATAAGCCGATGAATGAATTTTCCGGCATCACGGTTTCAGATGCCCTTTCCCACCCCAACTGGGAGATGGGAAAAAAAATCAGCATTGATTCAGCCACCCTGATGAATAAAGGCCTTGAGGTGATTGAGGCGCATCATTTGTTCGGGCTTTCCCGAAACCGGATCGATGTTGTCATTCATCCCCAAAGTGTGATACATTCCATGGTAGCGTTTCAGGACGGATCGGTTATGGCGCAGATGGGAATACCGGACATGAAAACCGCCATTTCATACGCACTGTCTTATCCGGAACGACTTCCGCTGGGACAAGCCCTGCCGGATTTCCCCCGGATCGGCGCCCTGACATTTGAAACCCCGGACATGGATAAATTTCCCTGTCTCAAGCTTGCCTGCATTGCCTGCGATGTCGGTGAAACACTGCCCGCCGTACTGAACGCATCCAATGAGATTGCGGTTCAGGCGTTCCTGGATGGAAAAATAGGTTTTTCCGACATCCCGGGAATCATTCGGAACACGATGGACCGGCACACGGTTTTCACATCCCCGGGTCTGGACGAAATACTGGGCTCGGATTCCTGGGCAAGGGCTGCCGCAACCGCGGCTGTTGAAAAATTATGCAAATAAGAGGAACCCGTTTAAAAAAATCATTATGACAACCAATATCATTTCATTTATCGTAGTGCTCAGCGTCCTGATCCTGGTGCATGAGTTCGGCCATTTTCTGGTGGCTAGATTTTTCGGCGTGGGAGTCCTTAAATTCTCCCTGGGGTTTGGACCGCGAATCGCCGGCAGGACCATCGGCATTACGGACTATCGGCTTTCGGCAATTCCGCTGGGCGGCTACGTCAAGATGGTCGGGGATGAACCCGATGCCGAAATTCTGCCGGAAGACATTCCCCTGTCCTTCAACCACAAGCCGCTTCTCCATCGCTTTCTGATTGTCGCTGCCGGCCCTTTTTCCAATCTGCTCCTGGCCGTGGTTATTTTTTTCGGCCTTTTTCTCATCACCGGTATCCCCATTCTCAATCCCGTGATCGGAAAAATAGACACCGATTCCCCTGCCGCTCAGGCCGGGATTCAGACAAACGACAGGGTTACGGCCATCAATGGACGGACCGTTGACAGTTGGGAAACGATGGCCGGAATGATTGCCTCCAGTCAGGGGCGGGATCTGACCCTGTCCATTCTCAGGCAGGGCCAGCCCCTTGAGATCGTGGTGACCCCTCAATCGAAACCCACTAAAAATCTTTTCGGGGAACCCGTTGACCGGTATGTGATCGGCGTGATGTCATCCGGAGATTCCCGGATTCGAAAGATGAGCGCAACCGAAGCCTTATCGGAAAGCCTGGTGCAAACCTATAAAATTGCGGAGATGACGGCTCTCAGCATCATCAAGCTGATTCAGGGAACCGTGTCCACCAAGACCCTGGGCGGACCCATCATGATTGCGGAAATGGCCGGACAACAGGCCAAGGAAGGCGTGGCCAGCCTGATATTTTTTATTGCCCTTCTCAGCATCAATCTCGGCATTCTCAATTTTCTGCCCATCCCCGTGCTGGACGGGGGCCATTTGTTCTTCTTCTTGATCGAAGCGGTCATCCGGCGCCCACTAAGCATTCGCGTCCGGGAACTGGCCCAGCAGATCGGCATTGCCGCGCTGGCCCTGTTGATGATTCTCGTGTTTTACAATGATATCACTCGAATTTTCTTCAGAGGATAAAGAATATGCCCCACCGACTTGAGATCACGCTAAAACCCGGCTTGTTCGACCCCGAAGGCAACGGGATCCGCAACAAGGCTCAGAACTATTTCGGCATCCGCCTGGATGCTGTCCGGACCATCCAGGTGATTACGATCGATGCGGCATTGACGCCCGATCAACTTACCCGGATTCAGACCGAGATCTTTACCAATCCGGTGACGCAGGTTTCCGCCTTTACCCCCCTTGCCCTCGATTTCGACTGGACCATCTGGGTGGGGTTCAGGCCAGGCGTCCGGGACAATGCCGGCAGCACGGCTGTCGAGGCTGTTGAAGATGTTCTCGGCATCCGGCTTAAACCAGGGGAAGCGATATACACCTCAAAACGGTACTGCATTCAGGCCAAAGATCTGACGGATGTTCAGGCAAACACCCTTAGCGGAGAGCTTCTGGCAAACGACATTATCCAGCAGTGGCGGATTTTCTCGAAATCAAGCTGGAATCCGGCCGACGGCATCGGCATGATGATTCCCAGGGTCAGGCTCGACCACAGCCCGGCTGTCGCCGCCATTCCCGTAGACAGCGACCGGAACCTGGAGGCCGTCAGCCTGTCCCGGAATCTGGCCCTGAATCCCAATGACATTCCCATCATCCGCCAGTATTTTTTCGATCCGTCGGTTCGGCAGGATCGAAAAAAATGGGGGCTTTCCGATCCCACCGACATCGAACTGGAATATCTTTCCCAGGCCAGAAGCGACCATTGCAACCACAATACCTTCAGGGGCCTTTTCCGGTATCGGAATCTCGACACCGGAGACAGCGTGACCGTCAACAACCTGTTCAAGACCTGCATCGAAGCCCCGACCCTGGCGCTTAAAGCGCAAAAGCCCCGGGTGATATCGGTCCTGTGGGACAATGCCGGAGCCGCCCGTTTTGATGACGACCATTATTATGTCATCACCGGAGAGACGCATAACTCGCCCTCCAACATGGAAGCCTACGGCGGCGCCATCACGGGAATCGTGGGAGTATACCGCGATCCGATGGGCACCGGCAAAGGCGCGCGCCTGATCATGGGAAGCTACGGCTTCTGCGTGGGACCCAGGGATTATTCCGGAAACCTGAAACCCCGGCTCCATCCCAGAAGACTCCTGGACGGCATCGTCGAGGGGGTCCGGGACGGCGGAAACAAAAGCGGCATTCCCACCACCTTCGGCCAGACCCTGTTTCATCCCGGGTATATGGGAAAATGCCTGGTTTTTGTCACCGCTCTTGGCATCATGCCCGCCAAAATCGACGGACTTCCCGCTGAGGACAAAAAAACCTCTCCCGGCGATCTGGTCATCATGTGCGGCGGCAGGGTGGGAAAAGACGGCATTCACGGCGTCACGGCATCCTCGGAAGTTTTCTCGCAGCACACGCCGGCCGGCCATGTCCAGATCGGCGATCCCTACACCCAGAAAAAAATGCATGATTTTCTGCTTGAAGCCAGGGATTCGGGTTTGATCCAGTTCATCACGGATAACGGCGGCGGCGGGCTTTCATCCTCCATCGGTGAATCCGCGCGGTTTTCCAACGGATGCACCATTCAGCTCGAGAAAGTCCCGCTGAAATATGAGGGCCTGGATCAGTGGGAAATCTGGATTTCCGAATCCCAGGAACGCATGACCCTTGCCATAAAACCCGAGCACCTGGACGCATTCATGTCCCTTTCCCGCAAGCATGCCGTGGAAAGCACCGTGATCGGAGAATATACCGATTCCGGCAAGTTGCACATTACCTATGAGGGCAAAACCTGTGCCTGGATCGACCTGGATCTGCTGTCATCCGGATTCCCCCAGTGGGAATTCGAAGCCGACTGGCAGAGTCCGGAAAACCGGGGATGCTTTGAGCCCGTTCTCAAAGAACCCCGCGACTATCGCTCCTTGCTTCTGGACATGCTGTCCCGGCCCAATCTCTGTTCCAAGGAATGGATCACCCGCCAGTATGATCACGAAGTGCAGGGGTCGAGCGTCATCAAGCCCCTTGTGGGAAAAGACCGGGACATTGGCAGCGACGCGTCCGTTATCCGCCCGGTGTTAAAATCCGAGCGCGGAATCGTCTTTACCCAGGCCCTGCTTCCCCTGTATTCACGGATCGACGCCCATGCCATGACAACCTGCACCATTGACGAGGCGGTTCGAAGACTCATTTCCGTGGGCGGAGACCTGGACCAGATCGGCGGGGTGGACAATTTCTGCTGGCCCAGCATTCAATATCACCCGGTGAACAATCCGGACGGACGCCTGAAAGCAGCCCAACTCGTACGCTCCTGCCTGGCCCTGAAAGAGATGTGTCTGGCCTACGAAATTCCGCTTCTCTCTGGCAAAGACAGTATGTATGTGGACGGGCATCTTGCCGGCAAATACGGCGAAACCCACAAGGTCTCGGCCCTTGAAACCCTTCAGTTTTCAGCAACCACCATCATTTCCGATATCACCCGGTGCGTGACCCTGGATCCCAAGGCAGCGGGCGACCGGATCTATGTACTGGGCCTGACGCGAAACGAGCTGGGCGGATCCGAATACTATGATCATCTCGGATATGTGGGACTGAATGTTCCCCGGGTATTTGCCGATCACTTCATCCCGATGTACCGGGCGCTTTCCAGTGCCATTGAAAACCGCCTGGTTGCTTCCTGCCACGGCATCTACGGCGGGGGACTGGGAATTCATCTGGCGCTTGTGGCCATGGCCGGCAATCTGGGCATGAGCATTGATCTTTCCCATGTACCGCTTGAAGAACCCTTAAGAGACGATCAGGCCCTGTTCTCGGAATCCGCGGGCCGCTTCATTGTCACCGTATCCGCGGACAATGCACAGGCGTTTGAAGCGCTGATGTCCGGACACGCTTTTGCCTGCATCGGTAAAACCACGGATGAAGCCGGCGGTCTTGAAATCCAAGGCGGATCCGGAGATCCGCTGCTGCGCGTTTCGATTGCCGAGCTGAAAACTGCCTGGAAAAAGCCTTTTGGAGCGTTGATATGAGCAAAGTGAATGTTCTGATTCAAACCGGCTATGGACTCAACTGCGATCTCGAGACCGCTCATGCCTTCGAGCTTGCCGGCGCCAACCCCACCCGGATTCACATCAATTCCCTGGTGGACGGATCCGTTCGACTGGAATCCTATCAGGTCCTGGTTTTTGGCGGCGGTTTCAGTTGGGGAGATGACCACGGCGCAGGCGTCATTCACGCGGTCCGGCTCGGAACCCATATCGGCGGACAGCTTCTGGAGTTTATCGACAAGGGAAATCTGGTCATCGGTATCTGTAATGGATTCCAGACCCTGGTGAATCTCGGTCTGCTTCCCGGCTTCGACGGGGATTACCGTAAGCGTTCGGTTGCCCTCACCTCCAACGACTGCGGCAATTTCAGAGACCAGTGGGTTTCTCTCAAGGCAACCCCCGACTCCCCCTGTGTGTTTACAAAAGGAATGGATGGGCTTGAACTCCCGGTCCGCCACGGCGAGGGAAAATTCTACGCAGACCCTGCCGTCATCGACAGGCTTGAGGAAAACCATCAGATCGCACTGCGCTATTGCCTGCCGGACGGCACGCCGGCAAACGGCGATTTCCCCCATAACCCCAATGGATCGGTCCGGGATATTGCAGGGATCTGCGATCCCACGGGAAGAATTTTCGGCCTCATGCCGCATCCTGAAGGCTATCACCATTTCACCAATCATCCGGACTGGACCCGAACCCGGGAGATGAATCGACGAAATGGCATCAATACCGCTCCCGGCGTAACGCCGGGAATCCGCATTCTTGAAAACGCCGTCAATTTCATTCGATCCCGATGACGACATTTTCGATAAAAACCCTGGGGTGTAAGGTCAATCAATTTGAATCCGAAACCCTGGAGCAGGCGCTCGTCAACCAGGGGTATCTGCCGGCCGGCGAGGATGAGGCTGATCTATGCATCATCAACACCTGCACCGTTACGCAGAAAGCCTCCATGCAATCCCGGCAGGCCATTCGCCAGGTCATTCGCGCCAACCCCGGAGCCAGAATTCTGGTTACCGGATGCTATGCCCAGACCGAACCCGAAGCCATTCGAGGTATCGCAGGAGTCCATGACATTATCGGTCATGAGGAAAAGTCCAGGATTCCGGAAAAAGTATTCCTGACCGAAGCACCGACACACCGAAGCACCGGAAAGCCGACGCATCCGAGCCCCGGCGCTTCCGCTCTTTTCGACTTCAGCCTGCAAAGGAGCCAGGGGCGCACCCGGCCATTTTTAAAAATCCAGGATGGCTGCAATGCCTTCTGCGCCTACTGCATTGTGCCCTATGCACGGGGCAGAAGCCGAAGCCTTCCCGTGGAATCCGTGCTGGAATCCATTCGCGGACTGAAAGCAGACGGCATTCATGAAATCGTTCTGACCGGAATTCATATCGGCCACTACGGCCTGGATCTGAAACCCGAAACCTGCCTGACAGACCTCTTGGCTGCCCTCGAAAACGCCGGCCTGATGGAGCGAGTTCGCATCAGCTCCATTGAACCCACCGAAGTTTCCGATGCATTGATCGAAATGGTTGCAGGTTCCCGTGTATTCTGCCATCATTTTCATATTCCGCTTCAAAGCGGCGACAATGATGTGTTAAAGCGCATGAACCGGCCTTATACACGGGAGATGTTTTACGATCTCGTATGCAAAATCCACGACCGGATCCCGGATGCCGCCATCGGCGCGGATATCCTGGTCGGATTCCCCGGTGAAAGCGATGCCGCTTTTGATCAAACGGTTTCCCTGATAGAAGCGCTTCCCATAACCTATCTGCACGTATTTCCATTTTCACCCAGAAAAGGCACACCGGCATACGGCTTTTCGGATCAGATTTCCCATGCAATCGTCAAGGCCCGGTGCAGCGCCCTCAGGGCTCTTGGCAGGGCCAAAAAAAAATGCTTTTATCGCAGCCACATCGGAAAGGAAGTGGAAATCCTGATCGAAGGCGCTCGCGACGACGCCACCGGCCTCTTAAAGGGCCTGACGTCCAATTACATCCCGGTAATGGTTGAAGGCCAGGATCATCTCAGAAACACGCTAACAAAGGCCCGGATCATTCGCATGCAAGGTGAAACCGCCATGTTCGGTGAAATTCAATGCGTATCCTAACCCCATTTCCGCAGGTTAAGGGAACCCGACCTTCAACCCCATTCACCCATTCACCCATTCACCCATTCACCTATTCACCTATTCACCCATTCACCCATTTAACCCCTTTCCGTGAAACATGCCAACCATTCGATTAAAAACCGGCCGGGATAAATCCCTTCTCAACCGCCACCCCTGGGTCTTTTCAGGTGCCATCGATGCGATCAGCGGACAGATGGATTCGGGTCAAACCGTTGATGTCGTATCGGCAAACGAAACCTGGCTGGCAAAAGGCGCTTTTTCCCCGCATTCTCAGATTGCCGTACGGATCTGGTCATTTATTCAGGACGAGGAAATCTCGATCGGCTTTTTCCGAAACCGGATTTCACGGGCGATACTGGCCAGAACGCTTCCGGGAACCCGCCAGGATTTTTCGGCATGCAGGCTGATTCATGCCGAATCCGACGGGCTTCCCGGCATTACCGTTGATAAATACGGTGATTATCTGGTGTGCCAGTTTCTTTCCGCAGGCGCGGAGCGCTGGAAAACCGATATTGTGCGGATATTGGAAGAACAGTTTTCCAGTACTCTGTTCCCCGGAGTACTGGAAAACGGTCCCTGCAAGGGCATTTACGAACGCTCGGATGTGGCGGTTCGTGAAAAGGAAGGCCTTTTTCCGGCCACCGGGGTTCTCAGCGGCGACTGTCCTCCGGAGCGGATCCAGATTCAGGAAGGCAATCTCCGATTCCGGGTGGATTCCATGAGAGGGCATAAGACGGGTTTTTACCTGGATCAGCGTGAAAACCGCGCCATGATCCCGGAATTCTGCAAAGGGGCCGAGGTACTGAACTGCTTTGCCTATACCGGTGCTTTCGGCGTGGCTGCGCTGGCCGCGGGTGCTGAAAACATCACCAACATTGAAACATCCTCCGCCCTTCTGGACCTGGCCAGGGAAAATGTCGAGCTGAACGGACTGGATTCCGCCCGTATGCAGAACCTGCCCGAGGATGTGTTTCACACCCTTCGCCGTTTCCGGGACAGCCGGCGCAGTTTTGATGTGATCATTCTGGATCCGCCCAAGTTTGCCGAATCCCAGAGCCAGATACCCAAGGCCTGCAGGGGATACAAGGACATCAACCTTCTGGCCGCAAAGCTTCTGAACCCCGGCGGAATTCTGATCACTTTTTCCTGCTCGGGACTGATGCCGCCGGATCTGTTTCAAAAAATCGTGGCTGATGCGACAAGGGATGCCGGCCGAGACGGACAGATCGTTCGCAGGCTCTATCAGGCATCCGATCACCCAACGGCCCTTGCATTTCCGGAAGGAACGTATCTAAAAGGCCTGATTTGCAGAGTATGGTAATTCCAGTTCGCTTTCGCGGTCTCAGCCAGAATGCTTGCTGGAATATCATTTTGAATGCAAATTGGAATAAGGAAATTTTGATGAAAACATTCCGGTGTATCTTATGGCTAATGCTGCTGTCCCCGTGGGTCATGACGGCTGCGGATGCAGCCACGCCAGATTTGGGCGCTGTAATAAAAAAGGCCCGGTTCATGTCCTACACCCCGCGAAGCTTTTCAGTGGTCAGCGGGCAGACGCAATCCGCATCCAAGGAGGGCATAACAGAGGATCTGAAACTGCTTCGCCCTGATTTTGACAGCCTCATCACCTATTCCTGCGGGAGCGGTCTCGATCATGTCCCGGCGGCTGCTGAAAAACTCGGATATCTGGCCATCATTGTCGGAATCTGGGATCCGAAATCCGAAGTCGAAATCCGGAACGCCATTCGTCTGGCAAAAAAACACCCCAAACTGATCATTTCCATTTCGGTTGGAAACGAGGGCATTTACGCCGGGCATTATAGCCCTTCGGATGTTGAAAAAACAATCCTTCGCATCAGAAAGGAGGTTCCGTTCGTTTCCCTGACCACCTCAGAGCCATTTTTCCTTTATCTCAAGCCGGAATATTTCGATTTCTTCAATAAAATGGATCTGCTTCTTCCCAACATCCATCCCACATTCGAAAAATGGTTTAACCCATCGGATGCCAAAAATGCCGCCGCCTTTGTCCTGAATGTGGCAAGCAAACTGCAATCCCAGTATCCAAAGCCCCTTATCGTCAAAGAAACCGGGCTTCCGTCAGGGCCCGTTTCGACGGGGTTTACCGAGGAATATCAAAGCGCATTCTGGTCCGAAATACTGAAACAGTCCGGAGCTTCGGAAACCAGGGCCGTTTCCTGCTTTGAGGCCTTTGACGCGCCCTGGAAGCCTGCGGTCACCAAAGGATATTTTCCGGGAAGTGAACATGTCCAGGAAGCATATTGGGGATTTTTTACAGTGGGCGGGAAATCAAAGCCCGTGGTGAATGCCATCCGTTTAATACGCGGGAAACGGTAGCACGTCAAAAGGCGGATCATCTGATCCGTATTTTTCAAGGCGGATTTCTCCGTTTTCCAGCACGGCATACGTAAAATGCTGAATCCAGTCTCCGGTATTGCAATAAATTTTGCCGTTCCAGGAACGAATCTCCGGATAATGGGTATGGCCGAAAACAACGATATCCGATCCTGCTTTCAACATGTTTTCGGCTACCTGACGATATGCACTGCGCTCACTTTCCCGGGACCTGAAGTTGATCTGATCTCTGCTGGTCCGTGAAAACCCCTCTGCCAGGGGAATGCCCCAATCGGGATGAAGGAGCTTATAGATTCTCTGGCACAGGGGATTTCGCAGGATTTTTTTCAGAACCCGATAGCCGCGGTCCGAAGGCATCAGCCCATCTCCATGACTCAAAAAAAGGGTTTTTCCCTGAAGCCTGACATTCAGGCATCCCGACGGATGAACCGCAACGCCAAGTTTTTCAGACAGAAATGCCCCCAGCGCAAAATCATGATTTCCCGCCAGATAATGAATTTCGACGCCTTTTTTTTTCAGCCGTCTGAGCTCATACAGAACATAAAAATAATCCGGACGAATGGCATGCGTGTATTCGATCCAGAAATCGAACAAATCCCCCATGATAAATAAGTGGCTGGCTTTATCCGTAATATTTTCAAGGAAATCAATCAGTCTGGCTTCCCTTTCTTCGGCGTCAGGAGCTGTTGCGCCCAGATGGGCGTCTGAAATAAAATAAGCGGCTTCTTTCGTCATGTCACAACCCGTACCAATTTATTGTTTTGGAAAAAGATATATCATATAATATGGCGGCAATGCGGAACGTATCTCCGATACATTGCCTTCAATATCTTTTTAGCAGTAATGTCAATGTAAAATCATCGACAACAGCATTTCCTGATCCGAACCAAACCTTACCGGCAACAGCGCTTTTAATATCAAAGCCAAATCACTTCGTCTGGGAGATTTTACCCGGATTGAAATGGAGGCGCTCTATGGCCAGCATACTGTGGAAACGGGCCAGGTATTTACCCCTGAAGCCCTGGAAGTCGCCTGGGAATATTCAACCGGTCAACCCTGGGTGGTAAATGCTCTGGGATATGAGGTTTGCTTTGATATCGAAAAAGGCAAAAACAGATCCACACCCATCAGCCCGGAAATGATTTATCAGGCTAAGGAAAACCTGATCCTTCGAAGGGAAACCCATCTGGATCAGCTCATGGACAAGCTTCAGGAAAACAGGGTCCGGCGGGTGATTGGTCCCATGCTGGAAGGAAGGCTGCTGACCCAATCCTTTCAAAGAGATGATGTGGGTTATGTCGTGGACCTGGGGTTGATCCGGCAGGAACGAAACGGTGAAATCCGGCTGGCCAACCGCTTGTATCAGGAAATCATTCCCCGTGAGCTGGTGTGGGATATCCAGTCCGGCATGACAGAACAAACCTTGTGGTATGTTCAAAGAGATGGAACCCTGGACCTGAAAAAACTGCTTTCCTCGTTTCAGGAATTTTTCAGGGAGCATTCGGAGCACTGGATAGAGCGATTCGACTACAAAGAGGCCGGACCGCAACTGCTGCTTCAGGCGTTTTTACAGCGGATTGTCAACAGCGGCGGCCGGATCGAGCGGGAATACGGGCTGGGCCGGATGCGAACGGATCTGCTGGTGATATGGCCATCTAAAGAACAGAGGGCAGAGGAAAGTGAACAACCGACGGATGACGGAGGGCGTCTGTCCACTGCCATCCGCCATCCGGTTAAAACCCAGCGGATGGTGATCGAGCTGAAAATATTATATAAGTCGCTGGATAAAACAGTGGAACAAGGACTGATGCAAACCCGGGAATACATGGATCGATGCCGGACGGATGAAGGCCATCTGGTGATTTTTGACAGAAGCCCCCAAAAGTCCCGGGAAGAAAAGATTTTTGTTCAGGAGAAAAACTATCATGAACAAGTCATCACGGTATGGGGGATGTGATTAATTCGTTTCCATTACAAATGTAAATAGGTCAAGCAGGCCAACCACCTGTTGCAGGTCAGGGTGTTCCTGCTTTTTGGAACTCCCTGACCTATTTACACGAATACCGTCCAGCCTGACATGCTTTTTTTACAACCCGGCAACCTTCCGCATGATGTAAATCGCTTCCGCCATGCCGATTTTCCCATCCCCGTCCACATCCGCCGCAAGATTGAAACTGGTTTCAGGCTGAATTCCTGCAAGGATTTGGCTACATCGTCCGTACCCGACCAGGAGTGGCCGGTAGCAAAGGAAGCTGATGCTGTGGTGCCGATCTTTGAAAACCGGGGCTCGGTAGTGGTTTTGGAATATATGTTGTACCCGGTCACTGCGAAAGCCCCTCCAACGACCGGCTCCCAGCTCAGTATGGTCGTTGCCTGCTGTCCGCCGGATGGATCGGCATTCAGCCCCTTCGGAGCCCGGGGCAGATTGACAATCGTGATCCGTTCCTGGCTTGCGGCATTCAGATTAAAAATGATTTCCCTGGTCTGTCCAGGATTGAAACCGGTGCGCATCAGGTTATAGAAGGATGCTGCATCGCCATGGCTAAGTTCCAGATTGAAGTCCGTGGCACTTGCAGCGGTCAGGAACAGGTGGTACTGTCCGTCCACGGGATCCGTAATAGAAATGCTGCCACCACTCGCCAGCAAAGACATTTCTGTTCCCGGAATGGCATCCGCACACACACCGGTGGCCGGATCAATGCCACCGGCAAGTCCATTGGGATCTACCAGATAGGGCCGCACATCACCTCGAATGGCGATGGACAGCATTTTATTATCTTCCTCCGCCTCAGCAACTTCAATAGCCTGCGATTGTGCTGCCGGAACAACGCCCGTGTCGATAAACGTTTTCAATTCATCGGCAAATAATTTGATAAGTTCAGCATGTTCACCGCCTTTAAGCCGCCCTTCCGCCCAGCCTTCTGTCCAGGGAAGGTCGGCGCTATCATCCAAAACCGTCCCATCCCCATCTGTGGTTATATGCGCACTCTCTTCCTTTTCAGGCGGGATTGGCGCACCATCCACATAAAATGTAATGGAAACCCCCACGTTGACCGTGTCAATCGTTCTCTTGGAATATCCAACGAACATTGCCGTGGGAATCCCCTCACTTAATAAATCACTCGGTTTCTTCATGCGGGCTTTATTATTCGCGTATTTCCCTTCGTTTAGTTCATACAAAAAAGTATTGGTCTCTGTCTGCAACGATTTTTTGGCGTTATGTCCCAAAAATCCATAAATCGGCAGCAACTGTTTCAGACCTGTCAACTCGCCTCCCCCTTTTTCACCATGGTAGTAAGCATGGATATAACCGGTTTCCCAATCTGAAGGCTTGTATCCCAAAGTGACTTCACAGTTCTTTTGGGTGGTGTTGGAATAAAAATTATGCCACCAGCCCCCCCCCCCATGCTGTGGGAAATAATCAAAACCTTGTCTTTGCCCGTTTTCTTTTTAGCGTCATTGATGGCCGGAATCAAATAGGTGTTGACAATCTTGTTGATGTCCATGCGCCAGTCATATTGAAGAAACCGGATGGGACAAGCGGGTTATCCCCGAATCACCGTAATCGATCTGCCCGATTCCGTTACGGCAGATTCCGTGCAGGTTCGTTCCCGGATGCGGGGCTGATCGCTTCTTCGGTCAAAAACGACCAGCCAGCCAAAGTTCAGTGACAATCCCTTCAAATAGCCGTCGATCTGTTCCAGCCCTTCGGCAAGTGGATCCGGCTCCCGGTCCCGCCAGACTTTTAGCTCGATGGCCAGCATGACTTTCCCGTAACGGATACACAGATCCATCCGCCCGCTGCCGATGGCATATTCCCGGTCGATGGTGCCGCCGCCATTCACCACCCGGTGCATGAACGCCATCAGAACCAGATGCGGGGCAATTTCATGATACGGCGCACTGCGAAGCAGCGGTTCCCCGTGCTGGCGCCAGAACGCCAGAAACGACTCCAGCAGAAGATCGATATTCAGACTACCGTCCGGTTTCAGCCAGGTGGGGGAAATCCGGGGCAGCGATGCCTGGGGCACAAACGCCAGCGTACGCGGCAGGACCTCCCGATAAACGGGGTTGGCAATCTCGATCCGGCCGCCGGATTGCAATCGGCACAGCCCGAGATCGATCACATACTGAAGATCATCCGGATTCATGTCATCCAGGTTGAGTCCTGCCAGCATGGGTTCGACAATCCGCCGAACCCGGGGCTCACGCAGTTTGTCGGAAAGCTGATCCAGATGGGTCACCCGGTTCTGAATCAGACGCTCTTTGGCATCGAGGATCATTTCCGGCGTAATCGGATGGCTGCGGTCTTTGCCTTCTTTCATCTCGAAACAGGCTTCGTAGGCCAGCGCGTTGACCAGCCAGGGCTGCCCGTTCGTCAATTCCCAAATCAGATGTTCTGCTTCCGTTTCAAATGCCTGACCCGTTTCCCTGGTATGTTCATTGAGCAGGGTGCTTACCTCCGGTTCCGTAAAATCCCCCATTCTGAGTGATTTAGCTTTGACATTGAATGCACTGCCGCCGGTGATAATGGTCTTTTCCCTGCTGGAGTGGATCCGGTAATCCCTGATGTCCCGAACTCCGCAGAGAATGACGCTCTGCGGAAACTGTACGGGTCTGTTGGGGTAACCGGCTCGCAGTTGCCTTAAAAGAGAGATCAATGTGTCCCCGATCAGCGCATCCACTTCATCCAGCATCAGCACCGTCGGTTTTGTGCACGTAGCGCACCAGAAAGTCAGAAATTCCTCCAGTGCGCCGGTTGCAGCCGTAGCAGAGAGAACCCGGGCCGCCAATTCAACCGCTTTTTCATCTCCCAGCATATCTCTGGCGGAACGGGCGATCTTCTGAACCACTTCGGTCATCCCCATTTCCAGATTCTCCCGGGCTGCCTGAGCGCCTTCGATGTTGGCATACAATGCCCGGAAGGTTCCCTCCTGATTGAGATATTTCGTCAAAGCCAGAAGGCTGCTCGTCTTTCCGGTCTGACGGGGGGCATGCAGAATGAAATACTTTTTCTTTCCGATCAGATCCAGAATTTCATCCAGATCAAACCGCTCCAGCGGCGGCAGACAGTAATGATCCAGGTAGTTCACCGGCCCCTCGGTTGTAAAAAATTTCATATTCGTTCCGCTTTCACTATCTTATAAACACTTATGAAAGGAATCATATTTTTGATTTATTTTTTATGCCTATAATAAACGCGTAAAATAAACAACTCAATACTTCGGTATCTTTACTTTAGTGGAGGGCATATGCAACATCCGGCTTAAAGACTTGCTCCACAACCTGAGTTTTTTCTTAAGTCCCGGACACAACATGATCTGGAATATCCTGAACCATCCACCGGATAGCGGGATGCGCGAGGATGGCGGCGATATGGCCGTTGAAATAAAAATGCTCGACGTCAAATTCCTGATGATTGTAAGAGAGCATCAGATGATGTTCATCCAAAACCGCAATGACCCGGCATTTGGAAAGCGCTTTCAGTCCGATTCCGACGGATTTCAGCACCGCTTCTTTGGCCGTCCAGTAGCGGAAAAACAGCAGATCGCCTGCCGCCTCTCCCAGTTTCCATTCCGCTTCATCCGCCGTCATGCGATAAAGCCCCGGCGCGCAGGGTCTGATTTTCTCGATATCAATACCTATGGGAAAATCAGCCACGACACCGGCCACATACTCTGTTTTATGGGCCAGCGACCAGAAATAAGCGTCAACCGGAAGCGGCACGCCTTCCGGCGATTTTATCAACTCACCGAGTTTGATGCCACTTTGACTTGCCGAAAGCCATACGGCATGACGGGCAAGCGCGCTCAGCCGAATAACCTTATCCCGGCCCCGCAGCCGGCGATCCGTTTCCGGAACCGCCAGAATGACTGGATAAATTACCTTCACACACATCCCTTACGACTCTGGTAAACAGGCTGAAGACGCTTATGGTTGAAATTCCCCTGGCAATCTTCACCCCTCCTTATTTTCAGGAGGTGCCAGCAGAATCCGGCAGTCGGCAACGGTTGCGCCCTGCCCTTCCGCATGAACCAGCAGCGGATTGACATCGATTTCCTGAATCTCCGGATGCCGGCAGACCAGATCCGAAAAGCTAACCAGCAGTTTCTCCAGAACGGTCAGATCAACTCTGGGCCTGCCCCTGAACCCTTCCAAAAGCCGATATCCTTTTATCCCCCGAATCATGGCACGGGCCGCATTCCGCTGAAACGGCGCCAATCGGAATATCACGTCCTGAAACACTTCCACAAAAATGCCGCCGGTGCCGAACATGACCAGCGGCCCGAACACCGGATACCGGTTCATTCCCAGAATGATCTCTTCGCCGCGGGGGGCCATTTTTTGCACCAGAACCCCGCGAATCCGGGCCGTTGGATCGTAGGTTGCCGCACTCCGGATAATGGCGACATGGGCCGCCCTTACCTGTTCAGCCGTTAGAAGGCCGACCTTGACACCTCCTGCGTCGGATTTGTGGAGGATCTGAGGGGACACGACCTTCATAACAACCGGATATCCGATCTCATCGGCAATCCCTGCGGCTTCTTCCGGGCTTCCGGCCAAACGGGTCGGCAGAACCTGGAACCCGTAACAGGCCAGCAGATCCAGGCCTTCCAATTCTCCAAGATGGAGTTGTCCCTGCTTGATACACGTTTCTATGATCCGGGATGCCCGATCCGAATCATGCGAAAAAGTAAAATCCGCCAGAACCTGTTGGTTCAGCCACCTGGAGTATTTATACAACGCACCGAAGGCTTTGGCCGCGTTTTCCGGAAATTTATAAACCGGAATCCCCTGCTCCTGAAGATATTTGACCCCGGCGGAAACATCAACCACTCCCATAAAACAACACAAAATGGGCTTGGGCGTGCGCCGGGCGATTCGGGCAATGGCCTCGGCCGTACCCAGCGCGTTGGTCATGGACTGGGGGGTCAGTATTACCAGCGCACCATCAACACCTTCATCCCGAACCACGGCCGCCAGCGCATTTTCGTACCGATCCTGGGCCGCATCACCAATCACATCCACGGGATTATTGATATTGGCCGTCTGCGGCAGATGGCTCGAAAGGGCTTCCAGGGTTTCACCGTGAAACTGAGCCAGCCTCAGGCCCGAAGACACGGTCATGTCCGTCGCCACAATTCCGGGACCACCGGCATTGGTGATAATCGCGACGCGATTTCCTTCTGGAATCTTTTTTCTCAGCTTGCCCAGATTGCTGAGATTCTTGTAAGCAAAGGCGGTTGCAAAATCAAAGAGCTCATCAATGGAATCCACCCGAATGATGCCGGACTGATTGAAAATGGCATCGTAAACCGCCTCGGAGCCTGCCAGTGCCCCGGTGTGGGAGGCAGCGGCCGCGGCGCCCGCATGGGTTCTGCCCGATTTTATGGCCAGAATCGGGGTGGGCCGCTCGCCGGAGGTGATTTCCCGGACTTCTTTTATAAATTCATGGCCTCTTCGCAGCTCTTCCAGATAAATCATGATGACTTCGGTATCTTTATCGTTATGCAGATACCGCAGCAGATCCAGTTCATCCACATCGGCCTTGTTGCCGATGGAAATGAATTTTGAAAATCCGAAATCCCGGTCCGCGGCAAAGTCAAGTACTGCCGTACACAGCGCTCCGCTTTGCGAGATAAAGGAAATATTACCGGGTTTGGGCATTCTTGCAGAAAAGCTGGCATTCAGTCGCACGGCGCTAAGGGGGTTGATGACGCCCAGGCAGTTCGGCCCGATCACCCGGATATCCGCCTGCCGACACATGGAGACGATCCGGTTCTCGATCTCAAGCCCTTCGGCCCCCACTTCCCTGAAACCCGCGGACACGATAACAATACCCTTGACCCCTTTTTGAATGGCTTCCTCAACGGCTCTCAGGCAGATCCGCGGCGGCAGGATGATCATTGCCAGATCAATGTCATCGGGAATTCGGGTTATCGAAGGATAGGCCCTGACGCTGAGAATGGATCTGGCACCGGGATTAACGGGATAAAGCGTTCCCTTGTATCCCCCCTTCAGGATATTGGCAAAAATATCGTGCCCGACTTTTCCCGGCGTTGTCGAGGCCCCGATGACAGCAACTGATTGGGGTGAAAAAATGGCATCCAGCTTGTCCATTTACCGATACTCCTGATTGCATGATTGATATTGTGTTGATGCCGGGTTCAAAAATCCGACCTTCCATTCGAATCGCTTTACCATTGATTCGAACTGACAATACCCTGATTAACACGCGATGTAAAGATCATCATCTCGTCAAGTTGTTCCGATTTTTCACTTCTCAATGAACAACAATATGCTGCATCCGTTTACCGCAATGACGTTTTGCGGCTTTCCGGATTGACAGGAGAATTCATTTTTTCTATAAGCAATATATACTGGCGCGACAGTATAACGGACGGCGATAAAGCGATGTTGCCGGGTTCAGTCCTTATCTCATCTGGGAAGAGATCGAATATGACATCTTAAGACAATTTACCGGAAAAGAGGCTAGAAAAGATGACAAGAAAATGGGTATATCTCTTTGATGAAGTTCAACAAGTTGAAGCGTATGTTGGCGGAAGCCGAGATGCGGTTCGCGGCCTTCTGGGCGGCAAGGGTGCAAACCTTGCCGAGATGGCCAGGATCGAAGTCCCCGTACCCCCGGGGTTTACCGTAACCACCGAAGCCTGCAATGCCTATCTGGCCGCGGGCAGCATTTTTCCCGAAGGCATGTGGGACCAGGAGCTTCAGGCCCTTCATGAGGTTGAAACCAGAACCGGAAAAACATTCGGCGATGCGGAAAATCCCCTTCTGGTCTCCTGCAGGTCCGGCGCCAAGTTTTCCATGCCAGGCATGATGGATACGGTTTTGAACATCGGTCTGAACGATGAAACCGCGGAAGGCATGGTTCGGTTGACCGAAGATGAGCGCTTTGTTTATGATGCCTATCGCCGGCTGATTCAGATGTTTGGCAGTGTGGTCATGGGCAT
The DNA here is from genome assembly GCA_016219185.1 of Deltaproteobacteria bacterium. GTDB lineage: Bacteria > Desulfobacterota > Desulfobacteria > Desulfobacterales > Desulfatirhabdiaceae > RAAP-1. The sequence goes on along the minus strand of JACRBZ010000078.1, from coordinate 79,179 downwards.
TCCGGATGAGCATTTCGAAGAAGTGATTACCGCTACCCGACAGCGCGCCAGGGTTGAAAGTGACGCCGAGATTTCCGGCAAGGACTGGAGGGCTGTTACCGAAGAATTCAAGAAAATTTTCAGACGTCATTCCAAACATAGATTTCCGACAGACCCTTATGAACAGCTCAGCCTGGCAACCGAGGCGGTTTTTAAAAGCTGGAACGGCAAAAGGGCCATAGACTACCGGAATGCGGCTGGAATTGCGCACGACCTGGGTACCGCTGTCAGCATTGTTACAATGGTTTTCGGCAACATGGGTAACGACAGCGCCACCGGCGTTGCCATGACCCGCAACGGCTCCACCGGCGATAATAAAATTGAAGGAGATTACCTGACCAACGCCCAGGGAGAAGACGTTGTGGCCGGAATCCGACAGACCAAGGACATTTCCCAGTTGAAATCGGAAATGCCCAGGGCCTACGCAGAATTTGAAGCCATTGCCAGACGCCTTGAGAATCATTACCGCGAAATGCAGGATGTGGAGTTTACCATTGAAAAAGGTAAACTATGGATGCTGCAGACCCGCGATGGAAAAAGAACCGCACAGGCCGCAGTCCGTATTGCCGTGGACATGGCGGAAGAAGGGCTTATAACCCGCCAGGAAGCAGTCCTGAGAGTAACTCCGGATCATGTGGATTTTTTTCTCCATCCCCAGTTCGACAGCAAGTCCAGACAGGCGGCCAAGGCTTCGGGCGATTTCCTGGGAACCGGCCTCAACGTCTCCCCGGGCGCAGCTTTCGGCGTGGTGGCGCTGGATGCCAATCTGGCGGAATCATGGGCCAAGCAGGAAGGCAAGCAGGTGATCATGGTTCGGGCCGAAACCCGGCCGGATGATGTTCACGGCATGCTGGCGGCCCAGGGAATCCTGACCAGCCGGGGCGGCAGAACCAGCCATGCGGCCCTCGTGGCCCGGCAGTTTGGAAAACCGGCCGTGGTCGGCCTGACTGACCTGAGAATCGACATGATCAAACGCCGCATCATGATGCAGGACAAGGTCATTCGGGAAGGGGACTGGATCTCGATTGACGGCACCGTCGGAGAGGTTTACCTCGGGAAACTCAATACCACCATTCCGGACATCAATGACCCCTGGCTCATCAAACTGCTGTCCTGGGCGGATAAATACCGGCGCCTCGGCGTCTGGGCCAATGCCGACTACCCGCGGGATGCTGCCCGCGCCAGGGAATACGGGGCCGAAGGCATCGGACTCTGTCGCTCAGAGCACATGTTCTTTGAAACCGAACGGCTCCCTTTTGTTCAGAAAATGATCATGACAGATCTTCCCATTGAAAGGCGCGAAGCCCTCGACATGATTCTGCCGTTTCAGCGGGAAGATTTTTATGGCATCTTCAAGATCATGGACGGGCTTCCGGTCATCGTTCGGCTGCTGGATCCGCCGCTTCATGAATTCTTGCCCAACCATGTTGATCTGATCCGGGATCTTGCGGATTTAAAGCTTCGAATCAAACAGGCCGCCAATCTTACGGAACTCGATGATCTTCTCAATCAGATCCGCGCCAAGGAAACAGTTCTGAAAAGACTGGAGAATCTGAGAGAATCCAATCCCATGCTGGGAATGCGCGGAGTTCGCCTGGGAATCCACATCCCGGAAGTCACCATCATGCAGGTCAAGGCGGTTTTCGAGGCAGCCTGCATGGCCACCAAGGAAGGCATTCACGTTCATCCGGAAATCATGATTCCGCTCACCTGCCACGTGAACGAGTTGAAGTGCCAACGCGAGATCCTTGAGGCTGAAGCGAAAAAGGTCATGGAAGACTGGGGCATGGAAATCGATTATAAATTCGGGACCATGATCGAGATCCCCCGTGCGGCGCTGACAGCCGATAAGATCGCCGAATATGCCGAATTCTTTTCCTTTGGAACCAATGACCTGACGCAAACGACTTTTGGAATTTCACGAGATGACGCTGAAGCCAGTTTTCTGGTTCATTACCTGGAAGCAGGTATTTTGCCGCACAATCCTTTTACCACCATCGACCGGGAAGGCGTGGGAGAGCTGATGAAAACCGCCCTGAAAAAAGGCCGGTCCGTTAAACCCGATCTTGAATGCGGAATCTGCGGAGAACATGGCGGGGATCCCCAGTCCATCCATTTATGCCATGAATTGGGGCTGACTTACGTGTCCTGCTCTCCGTTCCGGGTTCCCATTGCACGCCTGGCAGCGGCGCATGCGGCGCTAAGAGAGTAAGTGTGGTGAGAAGGCGGTGAGTAAGCGCAGCATGTGAGTGTGCGGTGGAAAATCTTGCACCTGCACACTCACATGCAACTTTGCTCCATTATGATTCAAATTGATTGATCCGAACAGACCTGACTTTGATAAATTGACTGAATGGTTTTTTTATGCTTGTTCTTCCCACCGGCTCATTTCCTCCATGACAATGATCCAGCCGACAATCTCATTGTTCACGTTTAAAAGCGATACGGTATTGCGAATCTTTTTGCAATCAATCGATACTGAGAAAACGATCTGATTCAACTCACGATGACGAACAATTTTTCTTAGCTCATTGACGACTTTGGATTTTTCTGCCGGGGGAAAAATCGTTGTAACATGGCAGTTCAGTACTTCCCCAATTGTTTTTTGAATAATCTCCAGTCCCTGATCATTGACTCTGATGATTGCGGCATCTTTGTCGGCAATAAAAATTCCCACCCCGATACATTTAAGAATCGCTTCCTGAAAATCCATAACATCAATCAGTTCGGCCGTGGATTGCCGCGGATACAGTTTAACCGGTTCTAAGATTTCCGTATGATCGAGAAACGGAAATGACAATTTTTCCAGCCTGTCCATAAACCGGTTGATATGACCGGACATGGTTCCGATCGGGCCTTTTGCGATATAAAAATCAGCTCCGAATTTATGGATATTTTCAATTTGTTCTATCAAGGTCCCGGATATTGCAATAATCGGGAACCGGGCGTTGGGAAGCTGCTGTCGGGTATATTGAATCATCTGCCTGCCGTCAATCTTGGGCATGACCATATCTACAAATAAAACATCGACGATTTTTTCCTTAAGACAGGTAATGCCTTCCTTGCCATCATAAGCCTTAAAAACCTCATACCCGCGTTTCTGGAGAATCTCAGCCAAAAATTCGACAAAAAAGAAGTCGTTATCCACTACCAGCGCTTTTTTACTCATTGTTTCACCTTATAAATTACCAGCACCCTGCGGCTGCAAAATTGACTTTCAGATATTGACAAAGAGGATCACCCGATACAGACCCTGTTAACCTCTTTCATATCGGTAAGGCCTTGAAAAACCTTTTGTATTGCATCTTGTTTCAAGGTGATCATTCCCTGACTGGCACCAAGCGTGAAAATATCTTCAGCAGATGCCTGCTTTTTGATCATCCGCTTGATCTCCTTCGTCCCTTCCAGGAGTTCATGAATTCCCATCCGTCCCTTGTATCCGCTTCCGGCACAGGTATCACAGCCCACCGACCGATGGAGCAGAAAATCCGGGGTATTGGCAAGGCCGGTCAGTTTAAAGGCTTCAGGGCCATAAGCAGTAACAATATCACTATATTCTTCATCACTTGGATGATAGGACTGACGACAACTCGTGCAGAGGGTTCTGACGAGCCGCTGGGCCAGAACACCCAAAAACGCATCTGAAAAGTTCAGCGGATTCATCCCCATGTCCAGAAGCCGGGTAATGGTTTCAGGCGCGCTGTTGGTATGCAGGGTCGAGAACACGAGATGCCCGGTTAAAGAAGCCTCAATGCCGATGGATGCCGTCTCTTCATCGCGCATTTCACCAATCATGATCACATCGGGATCTGCTCGAAGAAAAGATCGCATGACCCTGGCAAAATCCAGGCCGATTCGAGGTTTTACTTCAACCTGCCTCAGCCCGTCCTGCGTTATTTCAACCGGATCTTCGGCAGTCCAGATCTTGATGCCGGGTTTATTGATGTGGCCCAAGGCGGCATGAAGGGTCGTGGTTTTCCCGGAACCGGTCGGACCCACTACCAGAATCAAGCCATAAGGCTGAACCAACAGCTTTTCCATGATCTTCAGATTTCGCTCGTTCAGTCCCATCTGTGCCAGTTTCATGGCCCCGGCTTTTGCCAGAAGCCTCAGCACGACATCTTCAAATCCGCCCGCAGTCGGAACGGTCGCCACCCGAAGCTCAAAAGGAGGAATCCCCTTTCTGCGAAACTTTATTTTTCCGTCCTGAGGCAACCGGCGCTCGGATATATCCAGATTGCACATGATCTTGATCCGGGATAGAATCCCTCTGGCCATGGTATTGGGAACCTTCAGATACTCCTGGCAGACGCCATCCATTCGGAATCTGATCCCTGTCTTGTTGGTTACTGGCGAGGGTTCGATATGAATATCCGAAACGCCGCTTCGGTAAGCCATCACCAGAATCTGATCCACCAGGCGGACCACCTGGCTGGTGGATTCATCCAGGGACTCGGTCACCTCTTCTGTTTCTTCATCATAGCTGACATCCGGAACGATATCGTCATAATCAAGAGACGGCTCCTTGGTTTCCACTGCCTTTTCTTCGTAAAACAGGTTGATGAACTGAATGATATCTTCTTTGATTCCGACTGAGAGCTCAATGTTGGGGATCTTGATCAGGGCTTTTATGTCATCTGTTTTTCGGATATCCTTCGGGTCATCCACGATGATTCTCATGACGTTTTTACCCCAGTCCAGGGGAACCCATACATTATGAATCAGAAATGATTTTTTTAATCTCCGAACGAGTTCAAACGGAACGGGATGTTTGGGGTCAAAGGATACGAAGGGGCATCCGTAAAATGTGGACAGGGATTTGCCGATATCTTCTTTTTTCAAGTGGAATCCTTCAATGAGAGCAAATTCCACGCTTTTTCGCGTTTTCTGAGAAATAACCAACGCCTTCTGAAGCTGCCCCGGGGTAATTAATTTTTGATTAATCAGATAATCATACCGCGACCCCGGCGCCATTTGCGTCATAAGGGCATTCAGTCTCAACTCGATTTCGTTGTCCTTCGGCCCCATTTCAAGCGCAGACTTATACAATTCTATCGCATAATCCTTATGCTCCCGTTTTTCAAACTCAAGCCCCATGCCGAAGACAAGCCTGGCTTGTTCGGGCTTGCCAATATCCTGAGTGTGAATCAGGCTGGAAAAATGATCCACAACCTGGCGCGGGGTGTGAAGATGGAACAGACAGTCCATGAGCCGATTCATCAGATCCGGAGCAAATGGATTCTTGGCAAATGCTTTTTCGTACTCGACAACAGACTCTGTGACCAGTCCAAGCTCTTTGAGGGCGGCGGCGCTTTCCATAAGAGTTTCAGCGGTCTCATCCGCAACGGGACTGGCCTGAAGAATGGAAAGCTCTTCCCGGGAGACTTTACCGGCATCCTCTTTCTCCAGTTCCTGGATTTCAGTACGAAGGGAAGTGGCCCTGCTTTGAATACTCTCTTTCAGTTGGGGGTCCGATATTCTCGAGCCTGAAAGCAAACGGGAATAAATTTCGAGACTGGCTTCCAGAAGCCCCATGGACTGATACATTTCAGCCTCACGAATCTTGGCATTCAGATCTGGCTGCATTTGGGCGGCAGGTGCACTCATGATTAAAAAACCTCAGCCAGAAAGCTTGAAGTTCTGGCAATATAAAAGAATTGAAAATATATTACCGCAGCAACCTCGTGCTGCGATACAAAACACTGATGAGACGAACGTGACGTGTCAGAATAAATCCACCGCGCTCCAAGGCTTCGAGAACCGTATCGACAAGGGGAATCGAACAACAAGAGACTCATTTGGACCAGCAGCTTGCCGATGGCCCGCAGGTTTGGCCGGAATTGCGGAATATTTTTGTGCCTGCTGGAATGCCATCTCAGGTTCTATCGCCTGATTGCAGGAAGTGAAGCGGAAGGGGTTTTTACTGCCCTCTGTCATCCGCCATCTGCTTTACTCATTTGTTCAGTTTTACTGCATTCTAAAGCAGATTGTGGAATTTTAAAAATATCCTGACAGTTTTGGCATTGAAATTCAGCAGGAATAGTGGATAAGTGTTGCGGCAGAATATATTTTTCTCCGCATTCTTCACAAAATATTACCATAGTCGTTTCGGATTACCCGCTCTTTCGTCATAACTTGAGTTCAGCTCTTAACATACTGAACTCCGTATGAATGTAATTTTTTACTTCTTCAAGGGCATAAAGAACGGCTTCAAGGGAAGGCATCCGTTCAATATCAGATACGATCTTTGCATGGGGCGCTGTTTCAGAAGAAGGGCGGCCCGAAGAGGTTGCGGCCATTTCCGATTCACCGGCAAGATATCCTGCCATGGGCCTGGAAGGTAGAGACAGTTTTTCCTTAAGTTTCATAAACTGAGCAACTTGATCAACAAGAATATTTCGCCTGACTGTTTCTGAAATTCCTTTGGACAGCAGAAGAATCTCCAGATCGCGATATATGGATTGCAGCAGCCTGATGGAATCCGGATGGGTTCGGGATTTCTTTTGCAGGATATACTTTCCAATCGCTTCCAGTAATTGAAGCGATTTCACCACGATCCCGTCCTGTTGGAAAACAGCCTTCAACCGGTTCAGTTCCTTAATAAACTCTTTTAAAATAGGATCGTTGATTTCCCAATCCATGGATAGGACAATGGATTTCAGAGCTGTCAAAGGCGACACAGACGGGCTCTCGATCTTTGAATCACCTGGTGAAAGCCCGCCTGGAGTTTCCTGACCCAATAGGTTATCTAGCTGTTTTTCAATTTCCGATCCGCCGCTAACAGTGCCTTTTGAATGCATGAAATGCTTCTCCTGTTATAGCCTCTTTTGAAAGGATGCCATCGTAAGGGCAATGATTTTTTTAAGGGTAAGCACCACATTATCCCCTTTAATTGCGCTTGCGGGAAATGAGGGGACTTTTAACTGGCGGTTCAGGTCATTTTCGAGGGTTTCAAGGGAAAGAACGGGAATCCCTGGTTCATCCAGATCCCTTTTGTTATATTGCAGAACCAGGGGGACTTGAAAAATATCTTTTTTATGAGCCGCCAGGTTGATCTGAAGGTTTTTTAGGGAAATCAAGTTTTTTTTCCGCTGAACCGCCAAAGAATCCGCTACGAATACGATGCCGTCAACCCCTTTTAAAACAAGCCTTCGTGTAGCATCATATTTCACCTGTCCCGGAACAGTGTACAGTTGTACTCGAGTCGAATATCCCATGATTTTGCCCACCTCAAATGGAAGAAAATCAAAAAAAAGGGTTCGATCCCCATGTGTCTTAATACTGACAATCTCTGAAGGAATACGCTCTCGAAATTGTTTATAGATATACTCCAGGTTGGAAGTTTTCCCACCTCGACCAGGCCCGTAATAAACGATTTTGGCCTGAATCTCTTTGTTTTTCATATTGATAAATGCCAATGCAGAAATTCCTTCCTGATAAATCCGTCAACAATCTGTTTTTTAGCTGGATTTCCAAATTTGCTGGATTTTCAATATGGCATCCGCCACTTTCATACGCAGAAGCCCTAGAACGATTTCTTTTCCAAATACCGAAATGATCAGCAATTCGTCATTCACTTTGCTGAAGTATAAACTTCCTGTTTCACCCTTATGAAAAAGCAGGGCGAATTCTTCCTGACCCACAATTTTCGCCATGGCCTCAACAGCCCCGAAATTGGCTGCGGAAAGGGCTGCCAGAGAATATACATCAATCCGGGAACGTCCGTTATCTCCTTGCGCGATGATGTTGCCGGCAAAGTCAATCAGCAAGACGCAGTGAACACCGCTAGCAATCAGATCGGTAAGAAGAATTTGTTCAATTTTATCTAGTTGATCCTGCCCCAGTGCGTATTCCATTATGTTCATTGTTTTTTCCTCGCGAGGAGCCACTGACGCTATCCTCCGCCCATTAAGTTGTATATGACCCTACGACTTATACCGATTCAATCTATAAAGACGAAAACATCACTCACCCGAATGAATTCTGTATCTGAAACAGAAAGGATAATCAAGGGATTTCATCTTTCAGGTTTTTATCACCTTCGCAGAGTTGCCGTTTTTCTCTGATTCCGTCACCTGAAGCCTCCACCGATCATATCCGGAACACTTCGCACAAGTTGTCCATCAGCCGGAAACAATTGATTCGTCATTTGAATTGTAACCTTACAACTTACAGTTATCAATAGAAATCTATCAAGGGAATCCATGAATTTCAAAAGATTGCCGGGTGATAAAGAATTACACCACATGGATGTCAACTCAGTGGCCTTACTAAAACATCGACAGTGCCCCATTTAGATAAATGATTTTTTGAGTTATTCACAATGGAAATTTAGGAAGTTTATGCCCTTGGAATTCGATTGCAAGATGAAAAATCGTGCACCCGGCCAACTCAAAAATTTGAGAAAATACGCCGATTTTTATCATCCTGGCACCGCTGATCACCCGGGTCGGTTGTACCGGGGGTAGTTAAATTTTTATCCCCTGAATAGAAATCCCGGGTTTTAGGTGTCAATAAAAATGAGACGTGAGGTTGATTAATTTAAACTCTTATTATATTATTCACAAAAACTTTCATTAGGGAGTTTATAACTAACAACTAAGACAGTATTTGGACAAAAAAAAAGGAAATATTTTACCATGTCAATCACGCTCGATGATAAGGCTGTAGATGTTTTTAAATTATACGATGAGATGGCTATCGCCTGTTCTAAAGACATTGAGGGTTATCAGACTCTTATAAAAGCTATCGAGGTTATGATAGCACAGAAACAAAATAAACTTCAGGATATTAAAGATAAAACCGTTGATTTAATAAAAAATTCCATAGCATCTCCTGAGAGTACAGCCTCTGGGGAAACCCCCTTGCTTAAAAAGGATAAGAAATTCAATTATGCGGGTATAGATATGGAAGCTTTAATTCCAGGCAAAGAAACAGGGAAAGCAGTTGCGGAAAATACCCACTCCACTTCTGTGAAGGAACAACCCCTGATGCAATCTCCACCCATTCAAGCGCAAAAGCCCAGACCCGCAAGCCCCAAGAAAACTACTGGAACCGGCAAAGTTAAGCGAACCAACAAAGTTTCCACCAAGACAAACACTACCAAAGACGTCAAAGAATTCTGCCTGTACCACCCAGACACCCCTGTATCAGACAAGTCCAGACAACTATGTTCATCTTGTAAATGGAAACTTATCACCAACGGCCTGACAAAATATGACAAAGAGCCATCCGTAATTTCATTTTTAAAGGGAGAGTCCACAAAAATCCCCGATTTAGGTCAATCCATGTGCCCGATTCACCCAGCAGTTCCATCATACAACAAAAAAACAGGCTTATGTAAAGACTGCCAAAAGAAAGCCAAGGCAATTGGGGTTCAAGATCGCCATCTTACGGAAGAAGAACTAAATGTATTGCGAAATCCTTTTTCCTAAATATCCCTTTTCCATCCTTGAATCGCATGGATTTGAAGGAAATCGCGAATCGGCAGGCACAATCCCTTGAAATACAGGAAGGTACATTTTCGGGAGCAGTCACCATAACGTAGAAAAAAAAGGGGTTACCACAAATGGTTAACCCCTTTTTTTTATTTTATGTGGTGCCGGAGGTCGGAATCGAACCGACATGCCCTTGCGAGCGGAGGATTTTGAGTCCTCTGCGTCTACCAGTTTCACCACTCCGGCTTGTTGAAGGCATATATGCAACTTTCAGGGCATTGTCAATAAAATTACAGCGGCACCTGCATCACCGAGGTTGATAAGTTTGGTTAAGAAGTGCATTGTCTCATCCTCCATGTGTATTACAGTGCTTGAGATAAATGCACGGATTGAAGCACGGATTTAAAAAACCCCGGGACCATTTTCAGGGTCATTATCGTTGATTGATCAAAAAAATATGAAACTCGTCGAGAAGGTACTTCTGTATCAGGGGTCATTGTCTGAAATAAGATTGTATTAATGGAGGCGTCATGAAAAAAACGATATGGGGATGGTTCTTGTATTGTTTTGTCCCGTGGGCATTTTCAGTTTATGCATTTGCCGGTCCCTTACCGGAAACCGGCCAAAGTCGGCGCAATGCCATTATTTCTGAAACCGCCGGCGCATCCCCGGATCTGCTTTTGCTTGGCAAAAACACCGACCATACCCCACCCTCCTACACCAAGCTGAGCAGCACCGGAAATCCCCTGCCGGATTCCGCCGCATCATGGGCCATGGTAAAAGACAATGTCACCGGCCTGATCTGGGAAGTAAAGCGAAACATGGACGGCATCAGCAATTATGATGATCCCAATGATGCGGACAATACTTACACCTGGTACGACAGCAACCCGAACACCAACGGCGGTTATGCCGGCACTCCGGGCAACGGCGCAAACACCGAAGCTTTTATCAAAGCAATGAACAAGACTCACTTTGGCGGCTATTCGGACTGGCGCCTTCCCTCCATCAAGGAACTGGCCAATTTAGTAGATTCGGCCAACAGTAATCCATCCATCAATACAAAATTCTTTCCCGATACAGCCGCTTCCTGGTATTGGTCGTCTTCCACCAGCGCGAACTATACCCATCTGGCATGGGGCGTAGGGTTTCGCCACGGGTACGACAGCTACAACCATAAGTACTTCCATGGATATGTTCGCGCGGCAAGAGGGGGACAGAACGTAACTACCACGTTCTTAAAAGGAGGCGTCAACCCCATCGATTACCCGAATGAATCAGCGCAGGAACATCCGAGAACAGGTTTTATGATGTCCCTTGAATGAGGCAGAAATGTCGAATCCTAAAAGACTTAGCGCTTCCCGGGTTTCTTACCTTCTGCCTTATTACCCGGCTTCCTGCAGTTCAACTGCATTTATTAAGGGGTTGGAAGGCGTCATGACATATATATCCTGCACCGGATGCTTTCCGTGAATGCCTGAATAGAAGGCTCTGATGCTCTGCATATCCGCATGGATATCGCCGGTGGGAAGAAATACAGGTCCGATACCGCCGACCTTTGTCCGATAGTTCAAAAATCCGAGCACCACTGGAACATTGGCACCCCGGGCAATATAATAAAAGCCCGTTTTCCATTTCATGACTTTGCTGCGCGTTCCCGCAGGAGGAATGGTCAAAACCAGGCTTTCATGGACTGAAAATTGTTGAATCATTTGAGCGACCATATTATTGGATTTGGATCGATCAACGGGAATTCCGCCCAGCCATTTGAACATCCCTTGAAACGGCCAACTGAACAGGGCGTCTTTTCCCATCCAGTAAATTTTACCCTTAAGCGCAAAGGTCACACACAATGTAATCGGGAAATCCCAATTGGACGTGTGCGGGGCTGCAATCAAGACGTACCTGGAAATTGCCGGAAACCGGCCTTCAATACGCCATCCTCTCATTTTAAAGACGAACAGAGAAATCCAGCGCATCAGCGTTCGGATGACCGGCGTATCGAATATGGTATAATGCATGGCTGAGAATACTCCTTCAATGGGTTGTTTTTCAGGATTGTGTTGCGATCGGTTGTTTAAAAATTTGTTATTCTGAAATAACGCATTGGAAAAGCAAAGCCATTTGTCCGGCATTACATTTGTTTTACATTGGAGAGGCGTAAATGTGGTTTTTTAAATACTGCCCGGTGTGGGATCCGGGAATCCGGATCAGCGCTTCCGGGGTTCCGAAGCCGACCACCTCCCCGCCGCCGTCCCCGCCTTCAGGACCCAGGTCGATCAGGTAATCCGCGGATTTGATCACATCCAGTTGATGTTCGATGACCAGCACGGTGTTTCCGGCATCCACCAGCCGGTTCAGGATATTCAGAAGGTTCTGGATATCCGCGACATGAAGGCCCGTGGTGGGTTCATCCAGAATGTACAGGGTTTTTCCGGTCCCTCTTTTGGAAAGCTCGCTGCTCAGCTTTACGCGCTGGGCCTCGCCGCCGGACAGAGTGGTTGCGGCCTGTCCCAGGCGAATGTAGTCAAGCCCGACATCCGACAGGGTCTGAAGCCGGGAGTGGATGGCCGGAATCTTTTCAAAGAATCCCAGGGACTGATGGACCGACATGTCCAGAACTTCGGCAATGTGTTTTCCCCTGTAGCGGATCTCCAGGGTCTCCCGGTTATAGCGCTTTCCCCGGCACACATCACAGGTGACATAAACATCCGGCAGAAAATGCATTTCGATTTTGACGACCCCGTCCCCGGAGCAGGCCTCGCACCGTCCGCCCTTGACATTGAAACTGAAACGGCCCGCTTTAAACCCCCTGAGCCGGGCATCCTGAGTTCTTGAAAACAGATCGCGGATGTGCGTGAATATGCCGGTATAGGTGGCGGGATTGGACCGGGGCGTTCGGCCGATGGGCGATTGATCGATATTGACCACCTTATCGATCGCCTCCAGCCCCTCCAGCCGGCTGTAGGGACCGGCGGATATTCTGGAATGATACAATCGCTGAACCAGCGCGCTGTACAGGGTTTCCAGTACCAGCGTGGACTTTCCGGAGCCCGACACCCCCGTGACACAGACCAGGCATCCCAGGGGGATCTCAGCGCTGACATGCTTGAGATTGTTCCCGGAGGCACCATCAATCACAATCCGGCTGCCGTTTCCCGGCCGGCGCGTTAAAGGAATCTCGATTCTCTTTTCACCCGAAAGATATTGTCCGGTCAGAGACCGGCTGTCCTGGACCAGGCTTTGCGGCGTTCCCGAAAACATGACTTCTCCGCCGAGAATGCCGGCTCCCGGCCCCATATCCACGACATGATCGGCTGCCCGAATGGTCTCTTCATCATGCTCCACAACCAGCACGGTGTTGCCCAGATCCCGCATCTGCTTCAGGGCCGAGAGCAGCCGCTGATTGTCCCGCTGGTGAAGGCCGACGCTGGGTTCATCCAGAACATAAAGAACTCCGGTCAGTTTGGAGCCGATCTGCGTGGCCAGACGTATGCGCTGGCTTTCTCCGCCGGAAAGGGTGCTGGCGGACCGGTCCAGGGTCAGGTACGAAAGCCCGACGTGGTTCAAAAACCCCAGGCGCTCGATCACTTCCTTGAGGATACGCTCAGAAATCGCATGCTGACGTCCCGAAAGCGTCAGTTCTCTGAAATATCCCAGTGCACTGCCAACAGAAAGCGCTACCAGTTCGCTCAGGTTATGCCCCTGAATTCGAACCGAACGGGCCGCCGCATTCAGCCTTGCCCCCTGACATTCGGAGCAGGGCCGATAACTCATATACTGCCGGATTTCCTCCCTGGCGCCGGCAGAATCCGTCTCCTTGTAGCGGCGCTCCAGTTTGGGAATGATGCCTTCAAACGGCCTTTCATAAAAAATGCGGCGATCGTTGCGTTCGATATAAAATTTGATGGGAATGTCTTTGGAGCCGTAGAGCAGGGCATGCCTGAACTGCTCGGGAAGCAGCTTGTAAGGGGTATAGATGTCCGTGCCGTAAGCGGCTGTCAGGGCATCCAGAAACTCGATGAAATGAAGGGAGTCGCGTTTTGCCCAGAGCGTTACCGCGCCTTCCCTCAGGGACAGTTCCGGATTGGGAATGACCAGATCCGGATCCACGGCGGTTGTCGAACCCAGCCCGTCGCACCGGGGACAGGCTCCATGCGGCGAATTAAAGGAAAAACTGGCAGGTGAAAACGGCGGATAACTGACGCCGCAGGCAACACATGCGGCTTTTTCGCTGAATAGAACGGGTTCCTGGCCCGCGATATCAATCACTACCTGACCGCCGGACCGGGAAAGGGCCAGCTCCAGCGAGTCTGCAAGACGGTTCTGAAGTCCTTGCTTGACGATCAGGCGGTCCACCACCACATCGATCGTGTGTCTGGCCTTTTTGTTCAGGGCTCCGATCTCTTCGATATCCCGGAGCGTTCCGTCCACCCGAACCTTTGAAAACCCCTGACGGACGAGCTGCTTGAAAAGTTTTTCGTGACCGCCGGCCTCACCCGCCACCAGAGGCGACAGGAGCATGATTCGCGTGCCCGGATCAAGAGACATCACCTGGTCCACCATCTGATCCAGGCTCTGGCTGACAATCGGTTTTCCGCACTGATGACAGTGAGGGATTCCGACCCTGGCAAACAGCAGCCTTAAATAGTCGTAGATTTCCGTTACCGTTCCAACGGTTGACCGGGGATTATGGCTTGCGGTTTTTTGCTCAATGGCAATGGCCGGGGAAAGCCCTTCGATAAAATCCACATCCGGCTTTTCCATGCGCTCCAGAAACTGGCGCGCATAAGTGGACAGGGATTCCACATACCGGCGCTGGCCTTCGGCGTACAAGGTATCAAAGGCCAGAGAGGATTTCCCGGACCCCGACAGGCCGGTGATCACAACCAGCTTGTTTCTGGGAATATCCACATCAATATTCTTCAGGTTGTGCTGCCTTGCGCCGCGCACGGCAATGCGATCCGATGCCATCTATAATTCCAATCATATAAACACAAAGCCCCGGAGGGATATCCCATCGGGGCCTTGGATAAAAGAGGGCGGATATGACAGGACCTACCCTCTGCCAATCACCTCGAGGGCTTTTTTAAGCGCATCATCCAGCTTATCCGGCAGCATGCCTCCGGCCTGAGCCATGTCCGGCCTGCCGCCGCCGCTGCCGCCGACAACAGCGGATATCTCTTTGACGATGTTTCCGGCATGAAACCGCTTGACCAGGTCTTTGGTTACCAGGGCAATCAAAAGGACTTTTCCGGCCGCCTCGCTTCCCAGGACAACGACTCCGGATTGAATTTTGTCCTTGAACTGATCCCCCATATCCCGAAGCGCTGTCGGCGAATCGGCCGCAACTCTTTTCACCAGAACCGAAATGCCCTGAATCGTCTGCATGTCATCCATCGCCGCGTGCATGGAGCCTGCCGTCAGTTGCGATTTGAGCCTTTCCACTTCTTTTTCAAGGGTTTTTTGAGTGGACAGCATTTTTTCAATGCGAAGGGGAATATCTTCGGGCTTTATTCTCAGCAGGGAGGCGCTATCCTGTATCATGCGAAACGATTTCAGAATATGGTCCATGGCCGCATCTCCGGTTAAGGCTTCGATGCGCCGGACCCCGGAAGCCACACTGGCTTCTGAAATGATTTTAAACACCCCGATATTGCCGGTGCGCTGCGTATGCGTTCCGCCGCAGAGCTCCTTGCTGAAAGTCTCGAGCGAAATGACGCGGACCCGGTCCCCGTATTTTTCCTCGAACAAGGCGGTGGCGCCGGACTTAAAGGCAGCCTCGGCATCCATTTCTTCGATATGAACCGGAACGTTTTCCCGAATCCGCCCATTCACCATTCTTTCGATCTGATCCAGGGAATCGGAATCCACCTGGGAAAAATGCGTAAAGTCAAAGCGAAGCCTTTCGGGGCTGACCAGTGATCCCGCCTGCTTGACATGGTCTCCGAGCACCCTGCGAAGAGCTGCATGAAGAATATGGGTGGCCGTGTGGTTGCATGCCGTGGCTTCGCGCTGAACCGCATCCACCGAAAGAGAGACGGCATCTCCTTTTCGAATGCATCCGGAAAGGACCGTTCCGTGATGAATGATGATTCCGGCGGGATCCTTTGTGGTTCCGGTCACCCGGATCTCAAGTCCGGGGTTGGCATCGCCGCCGGTAATGGTTCCGACATCCCCGACCTGTCCGCCGGATTCGCCGTAAAACGGGGTGACGGCGGTAACGATATCAACGGGTTCACCTGCCGAAGCTTCCGGAATTTCCCGGCCGTCCGTTGCCAGAACCAGCACGGTCGCAATGCAGGACCGCTGGCCATAGCCCACAAACTCCGGACGGATGCCGCCTGCTGAAAGCTGCACAAACGCATCGCCTGCGCTGGCGAATTTCGTAACGGACCGGGACTGGACCCGCTGGGCTTCCATGGCCGATTCAAAACCGGTCATGTCCACACTCATGCGTTCATCGCGAATCACATCCCGAACGATGTCCACGGGAAACCCGAATGTATCGTAGAGCTTGAACACCACATTTCCGGGAACCTCTGTCCGGCCTTTGGCCTTCATGTCCTGAAGCGTATCGTTCAACAGCTTGAGACCATTGTCCAGGGTTTCGGAAAACCGGCGTTCTTCGTTCTGGATCACATTGGTGATGAAGGCAAAGGCATCGGAAAGCTCCGGGTAGGCTGGCTTCATGAGATCGCAGACAGCCCCTGCGGTCTTGTGAAGAAACGGCCGGGTCAGACCGATGTTTCGGCCGTACCGGATGGCCCGTCGCATGATCCGGCGAAGCACATATCCCCTGCCCTCATTGGACGGCAGAACTCCGTCTCCGATCAGAAAAGCGGCTGCCCGGCTGTGATCGGCAATGACCTTCATGGCCACATCGCTTTCATGGGAATCCCCCAGACGTTTCCCGCAGAGGGCCTCGGCCTCTTTCATGATGGGCATGATCAGATCGGTGTCATAATTGGTGGCCGCATTCTGCACAACGGAGACGATCCGCTCAAGGCCCATGCCCGTATCGATGCTGGGTTTGGGAAGAGGCGTCATTTTGCCGGTTTCATCCCGGTTGAACTGCATGAACACCAGATTCCAGATCTCCAGATACCGGTCGCAGTCGCATCCCACCCGACACTCCGGCTGTCCGCATCCATAGCGTTCGCCCCGGTCGATCAGGATTTCCGAACACGGGCCGCAGGGGCCGGTATCTCCCATGGCCCAGAAATTATCCTTTTCGCCGAACCGGACAATCCGATCTTCCGGAACGCCGATGTTTTTGTGCCACAAGCCGTAAGCCTCGTCATCATCCAGATAAACGGAGGCATACAGCTTATCCGCAGGCAGGCCATAGCCGTTGACCAGGAGATCCCAGGCAAATTCAATGGCTTTTTCCTTGAAATAATCTCCGAAGGAAAAATTTCCCAGCATTTCAAAAAACGTGTGGTGCCTGGCCGTATAGCCGACATTTTCCAGGTCATTGTGCTTGCCGCCCGCACGGACGCATTTCTGGGAAGTCACGGCGCGGTTATACCCGCGTTTTTCCTCCCCCAGAAACGTACGCTTGAACTGAACCATGCCCGCATTGGTGAATAACAGCGTGGGATCATCCTGGGGAACCAGGGATGAACTTCTGACCTGCTGGTGTGAATGTTTTTTGAAATATTCCAGGAATTGCCGGCGTATCTCGTTACCCGTCATAGATCGCTCCATTGATTGAAATATAATAACAGCCGATATACTTGTGTCGTTACGCTGTTGTTTGTTTAGACGCCTCTTCCTTCTTGACAACAATCCCCATGCTTTCTCTGACCCGTGTCAAAATGGATTGATAGGTCTCCGGATTCTCAGCAAAATAGGCCTTGACGTTTTGCCGGCCCTGTCCGATCCGCTCCCCCTGATAAGCATACCAGGAACCGCTTTTTTCAATGATGCCCACCTCGACACCGACATCCAGGAGATCTCCTGCCGCGGAAATCCCTTCGCCGTAGAGAATATCGAATTCCGCTTCCCGGAACGGCGGGGCCAGCTTGTTTTTCACGACCCGGACCTTGGTGCGGTACCCCGTCTGTTCCTGAGCGTCCTTGATGGGGCTGGTGCGCCGGATATCAAGCCGGACGGATGCGTAAAATTTCAATGCATTGCCGCCTGTCGTCGTCTCGGGATTTCCGAAAACCACGCCGATTTTGGAGCGGATCTGGTTGATGAAAATCACGCAGGTCATGGTCTTGCTGATGGTTCCGGTCAGTTTGCGAAGGGCCTGGGACATGAGCCTGGCCTGAAGCCCCATGTGGGAATCCCCCATTTCTCCTTCGATTTCCGCCCGGGGCACCAGCGCTGCCACGGAGTCGATGACCACGATATCGATGGCACCGCTTCGCACCAGCATATCTGCAATTTCAAGGGCCTGTTCCCCGGTATCGGGCTGAGAGATCAGCATCTCATCACAATTGACCCCGAGCTTGCGTGCATAAATCGGGTCCAGGGCATGTTCGGCATCGATGAACGCAGCGATGCCGCCTTGTTTTTGGGCACTGGCAAGCGCATGAAGGGCCAGCGTGGTTTTTCCCGATGATTCCGGACCGAATATTTCAACCACCCTTCCCCTGGGAAGGCCGCCGATACCAAGTGCCTTGTCCAGGGCCAGGGACCCGGTGGGAATCGTGGGGATGTCCTGCACGACCCGGCTTCCCAGCTTCATGATAGAACCTTTACCGAACTGGCGCTCTATCTGACTCATCGCCGCATCAACGGCTTTTTCCTTTTCCGGCATGGTAATCATGTGCCCTCCTTTTTTATTTGTGAGCAAGTGCATTCCTCTGACAAAGATCGCATACTGAACTGCCCAGCACCACGCGTCTGAGCGGCGTGTAAATTGAACCGGTCGGCGTCAACCGGCTTTGAATCAAATGAACGGCATCGACCACAAACGTATGCGCATCCCGCGCGGTTTCCCTGAGTGCTTTGAGCAGAATACCGGAATCCAGCCTGGTCTTGATCCTGCCCAGCGTCAGATGCCCTTTGAACGGCCTTTGTTCAGGCTTGAACCGGCCCTGTCCAAGAGCATCCAGCCGGGCATCCAGGTCCTTCTGAAACGCGATCAACTGCGGCATATCGCCCGTTATCCCCAGCCACAGCACCCTCGGATGCCGAAGATCCGGAAAAACGCCAAGCCCTCTGGCGGAAAGGGTCAGTGGCGCAATCGGCTGCGCGCATTCGGACATGACCGCGGCAATCGGATCAACATCGGCAGGTTCAATATCGCCAAGGAATTTCAATGTCAAATGAACATTCCCGGGAACTACCCAGGCAATACGCAAGCCCTGAGTCTTAAGCGTTTTTTGAATCTCGGACACGAGATCCGTCAGGGACTCGGGAAGCGTCACGGCGATAAAGGTTCTGATGAGATCCGGCATGACGGGGTCCCGTTAAACCGGCAGGGTAAACTGCGGTTCACCCAGCATGAATTCGCCGCGGGAAATCCATTTCTTCAGAGTCCCCGCGATTTCCCTGGCCCTGACCGTACTGGAGAGTGGAACGGTTTGAACATCCACACCGTTCAACTGAATCGTTCCACTTTTCAGTTCCGCGTAACTGACCTGGCCCAGGCTTCGGGAGATGCCGTTGGGATAATCATGGCCATAGTCCAGAATCTGGGTAAAGATCTCTTCATCCGAAACCCCGGTGTATCCGGCGATTTCCTCGTTCAAAACCGGAATCGGGATTCCCAGTCCGACCGCCAGCGAACATCCATATCCCAGAATACTCACGCCCACCAGCCATCGGGGACTCATTTTTTTCAGATCTCCCATGACCCACAGGGTTCCTGCAGGCGTTACCGGAACCCCGTTGTCGGTACGCTTGGCAGAGGGTTTGTGCTGGGTGCCGTGCCAGGTCACATAGCCTTCCGCGCCGCCCAGAAATATCCGGGTTCCCAGTCCGATGGTTTGATAATAGGGATCGTTGAACAGCGGGCTCAGCGAACCCGACGTACTGTAGTTGGCGTTCCCGGCACGGGGCTTCAGGGTCCCCATGTACGTATAAACGGTTTTTTTGGTCAGATTCACGGCGCAGTTATAATTCTGATACCCATTTCTCGGATTGCAAAGCACGGCATTGGGAAGGGTTTGAAGGGTGATTTCTTTTTCAACATAACGGTTGGGATAACAGTCCGTACCGTAAGCCGTGGCTTTCAGAAACACCCGCTTTCCGGCGACCAGATCCTGAATCACATGCCCGCCCCCGTAATTGAACTCGCCGGGATAAACCTTGTTCAGCGGATCATCCTCGCAGGGTTCCGTGGCGCCGATATAACAATCCACCGCGGCAATGCCGCCATAAGCCGGAACATTATTCATCCAGACCCTGGACGCCTTGATGCCCGGCGTCGAGTGGCCGAAATTGATAAATGCCCCGGATGAGCACATGGGTGCAAAAGTCCCGGTCGTCACCACATCCACATACCGGGCCGCCTCAACCGGCCCCTGCTGTTTGACGATATCCGTCATTTCTTCGGCAGTGACCACGACCACTTCGCCGGATTTGATTTTATCATTGATTTCTTTATACGTCTTGGTAATTTTATATTTTTTCATGAACGAAAAATCTCCAATAGAAAAACAGGCTGAAGGGACGGGCTGAAGGCTTTTTATTGAGGGCTTCAGCCCGATCATCCGAGCCTGTCATTACTTGATGGTGGATTGCACTTCTTTAATTTTATCGGAAATATTGTTTTTTATCCACCCTTCATCCCACCATTCGATCGGATTGACAAAGGTATTTCGAACCAGCGTGGAAAAGTGCAAGTGGTCTCCGGCGGCCATGCCGGTGCTCCCCGTATATCCGAGAATGTCGTTTTTGGAAACCATCTGGCCGGCCTTGACATTAAAGCTGCTGAGATGAGAATACATACTGAACAAACCGAATCCGTGATCCAGCAGAACCGTCTTGCCATAAATACCGACGAAATCGACGAACACCACCCTGCCGCTGTTGGCTGCGGGAACCGGGGAATGCTGGAGGGATGCCAGATCCACGCCAAGATGATCCTGCTGATCCACCTCTTTTCCCTCGTACATATAAGTCCGGTGATCCGCAAAACCGGCCCTGGGAGCGGAATTGGGAAGCCGGGTAAAAATTCCTCCCCAGTACAATTTACTGTCACTTGCCGCAACAGCGGATGAAATCTTCTGATAATTGGATTCGCGAAGTTCTTTATTCACCATGATGAATTTGGCCAGCATGGGCTTCTGACTATCAGGCGGAATCTCTACATCAAATTCAGGCATTTTCTGGTTCAAAAAACTGTCGCTTAAGTTAATTGTGTCTTTTTTAAAAACCTTTCGCTTGATATGATGGGGAAAACCCGCCCGCGTCGCATTCCCGGCCTGATCAACCGCTTTTATGAAGAGATCGGTTCCCGGTCCCTGTTGATGATTCAGCGCGATAAAGGCAAGATAGATTCCCGGATCGCTGAAATACCCGGCCTGACCCGGATAAAATATATCCCCGACCATCACTCCGTTAACCGGACAGGGTTCAGAGAGCCGGTAGATGACCAGGCCAGCCCCGCCCTGATTCAGGTTGTGAACTCGGTTCATAACCACGATTTCCGGAGGCCGTGTATCAATCACTATTTCTTTTTCGATCGCGGTTTTATTGCCGTGAAACCAGCCGCGCCAGGAATTATCCCGGACCATCACCCGGAATATGGCCTTGCCATCGGTAATTCCCAGCTTTTTGGCATCCACCTTGACGGAAACAGACAGCGAATGAACAGGCGCTGAATCGGGTGATCCCTTCAGCGGATAAAGATCATCCCTGAGGACCGTTTCCTTACCGTTCTGCTCGATGGCAACCCATACTTTTCGAATGCCGCTTTTGGCATCTGACAGATTCAGAATAAATTCCTGCGAAGGGTTTAGAAAGGAAGGGATTTCCGTGGCGATAACAGGCTTTTCCCCTTCCAGCCGGCCCCACAGGAACCATACCGATACCAATACAAGACACACCAGCGCCGCTACCAGCAGGCGAAAGAAGAATTTTACAGGATTAAGTTTACTTTCCACTGCGTTTCAATCCACCTTTTTCTATAAACCACAATGTGTTATCAGCGCAACAAACCCAGACGGCGCAACTCCCCTCCTTTTTTTCAAGGGAGGGTGGTCACCGGAAGTTCCTTGTTGTCCTGGCTTCCGACTCCTATGCTTTGTTTTTTCCGCATGAAACGGGATGGCAAAGTAGAAAGTTCAAGATCAAGGCGAGCGAGTCCTGTCCGTGAGGCGTACGACGAGTACGCCGCAACGACGAAGGATGAAGCTCAACGCAGATATTGGACTTTCTACGAAGCCATCAATTATTATCAATTAACCCGGTGCTTATCAAGGTTTGTTTTTTTCCGCCACATGATTTCAGAACCATCATCATTTCTTGACTTTTACCTGTTCGAGCTATAAATAAGAACATCATGAAATTATTGGAAAGTTGGGATATCGGGCAGACAAACCCCCTTCATATTAAAGAGCAGTGAATCATCATGAATTTCAGAACAACGTTTAACGAAATATCCATGGGCAAAGGCGCTGAGCTGGTCTTATTTGCCGGCCCATGTGTCATCGAAGACCACAAAACCACGCTATCCATTGCCCGTTTTCTGAAAGAGATGACCAGCGAATTGGGAATACCGTTTGTTTTTAAAGCCTCTTACGACAAGGCCAACCGGACATCACTGGAATCCTACCGGGGCCCGGGGATGCTTGAAGGCCTTCGAATCCTGTCCAGCATCAAAAATGAATTATCCATTCCCATCCTGTCGGATGTTCATACGCGATCTGAAGTGGAATCCGCGGCCCGGGTTCTGGATATCATCCAGATCCCGGCCTTTTTATGCAGACAAACCGATCTGATTCTGGAAGTTGCTCGAACCGGAAAGCCGATTAACATCAAGAAAGGCCAGTTTCTGTCACCCTGGGATATGTTTCAGGTGGCTGAAAAAATCACATCTACCGGAAATCGGCAGATATTATTGACGGAACGCGGCAGTATGTTCGGATATTCAAATCTTGTCGTGGATTTTCGAAGCATTAAAATCATGCAGGAAACCGGCTTTCCGGTCATATTCGACGCCACGCACAGCGTTCAGCTTCCGGGCGGCGCCGGCAAAAGCTCCGGTGGTCAGAGAGAATTTGCGCCCCTTCTGGCAAAAGCAGCCGTTGCCGCGGGCGCCGACGGCATTTTTATCGAAGTTCATCCGGATCCTGATCACGCCAGATGCGATGGTCCCAATTCCTTACCCCTGACGATTCTCCATGACCTGATTTCCAGGCTTAAAGCGATTCACAGACTGGTATCAGAAGATAGCTCCCCGAGTGAATAGAATACTGATGAAACATCAACTTTTGTTAGATAAATTTAGTAAAATAAAACTATTATTACTGGATGTCGATGGTGTTCTGACAGATGGCAGCATCATTTATGATGATGCGGGTTCACAGATCAAGGTGTTCGACGTCAAGGACGGCCTGGGTATCCGCCTGCTGATGCTTACCGGCGTTCAGGTGGGAATTGCCACGGGAAGGCGTTCCAAGGCCCTGCTTCATCGATGCGAAAACCTGGGGATTTCGTTGATTCTGGATGGACTTTCAACAAAAACGGACGCTCTGAATGTTATTTATCAGCAGACCGGTATTTTGGCGGATGAAATTGCTTTTGTCGGTGATGATCTCATGGATCTGCCGTTAATGGAAAAATCCGGCGTCTCCGTCGCAGTTGCCGATGCCCACGAACTGATCCGCTCGCGTGCCGATATGGTTACCCGAGCACCCGGCGGAAAAGGAGCGGTAAGAGAGATCTGCGAGATGGTTTTAAAGGCAAAAAACCAGTGGGACAATGTTATCAATCGGTTTATGTAAGGATGACGCATTACGGCGCTTCTATAATGATCGCATTCCATCGCACGATTCGCTCACGAAAAAAGGTCACGATTGTCCTGACCGCTTTCAGCCTGATTACAACTGGAATCATTGCCGGGGTTTTCATAAAAAATCGCTATCTGAGTCAAGATCCCGTCAAATTGATTACTTCCATCCATCAGAATGCCACCCTGGCTATCGGCAATGTTCATCAGGTCTCCACGCGGGAAGGGATCAAGGAATGGATTTTGGACGCCAGATCCGCCCATGTTGTTGACGAAAGCAAACAATTGATGTTAGAAGACGTTACGGTCGTTTATTTTTTAAAGAACGGCAACGAAGTTCGGTTGACTGCAAACCGGGGAATTCTGAAAACCGAAACCAAGGACATTGAAGCCATCGGCCAGGTTGTTTTAACCTATTCAAATTTCACACTTGAAACCGAACAAATGAATTATGATCACGGACATCGGGTTCTCTTTTCAGCAACACCCGTAAAAATCATTGGAGACGCCGTCAATTTAACAGCGGATTCCATGAAATATGACTTAACCGCCAACCAGACCTGGTTTCAACGAAATGTTGAGGTATTGTTGCGTGAAAATCCCATTTAGTCTAAAAAATCGCCGCCAATGGCAGTCGATTTTACTGAAAGTTCTGATGTTGTTTTTAGTTATGTCGATACCGGCCCGGAATATATCCGCACTTGATAAAGGCAATGAAAACAGTAACATTCAGATTAAAGCAGACAATCTCGTGGCTTATAATGAAGCCAGCTATGCTGAATTTACCGGCAATGTCAGCGCCGTACAGGGAACAACCCTGATCACATCGGACAAACTCAAAATTTATTACAGTAAAGCGCTTGAGAATAAGGAGAAGGGGAAGAAAGATAGCGGCGAAGAATCCATCAAAAAAGTGGTCGCTTCCGGAAATGTGGTGATTCGATCTGAAAATCGTACAGCCTATACCAGCATGGCAGAATATACCCCGGCTTCGAAGGTGATCGTCCTCAGCGGGCCCGGTTCCAAAGTAACCAGCGGCAATAACTATGTATCCGGCGAGAAAATTACTTTTTATGTAAATGAGGATCGCGTTATCGTCGAGCGCAGCAAGGAAAAGCAGGTTGAGGCGGTTTTTTATTCCGGCGAGCTTGAAAAAAAACCCTGAATGCATAACGTTTTTGATATCCAACGCAATAAAGCTGAAAGTTTAAGGATAATGGATCGGGCCGATAGCCCGACCTGCTGACTTTATGGCCCCTGACTACTTTCACGTGAAGTCATCCGGATTATGGCCGTATTGTCACTGAAAAATCTGATTAAGAGCTTTGATGGAAAACGGGTTGTCAATTCCGTCAGCATGAATATCGCCAGCAGTCAGGTGGTGGGATTGCTCGGTCCGAACGGGGCCGGTAAAACAACGACATTCTATATGGCTGTGGGAATGCTTAAACCCGATTCCGGTCGAATATTTCTCAATGAAGAAGATGTAACGGGTTTTCCCATTCATGTTCGCGCCCGAAAAGGGATTGGGTACCTTCCTCAGGAAACATCCATATTCCGAAAGCTTACGGTACGGGAAAATCTGATGGCGATCCTGGAACATCAGTCGCTTTCCCGTTCGGAACAAGAAAGCCGGGCTGAAAAACTTTTAGATGAATTGGGGATCAAGCATCTGTCGCAGCAAAAAGCCGTACTGCTTTCCGGAGGAGAAAAACGGCGGCTTGAAATCTCCCGGGCGCTTTCAACCAATCCGTCTTTTATTTTATTGGACGAACCTTTTGCAGGCATTGATCCGCTTGCAGTCATCGACATTAAGGCCATAATCGAACATTTAAAAGAACTCGGAATCGGCGTTCTGATCTCTGATCACAATGTCCGCGAGACGCTAGGCGTCTGTGATGAAGCGTTCATTTTAAGCTGCGGAGAAATTATTGAAACCGGTACTCCCCAGCAGATTGCATCCAGCGAAGTCTGTCGCCGCATTTACCTGGGGAACGAATTTACGCTTTAACCCATAACCAGATATCAGATACAAGATGGCCCTTGAATTACGCCAACAACTGAAATTGTCCCAGCAGCTGATCATGACCCCCCAGCTGCAACTGGCCATTAAGCTCCTGCAACTGTCACGGCTGGAGCTTTTGGACACCATTCACCAGGAGCTTCAGGAAAACCCTGCTCTTGAAGAGACGCTGGAAGACACTGCGGCTGATCAGACAGAAGAAGCTCCTGAAATCATCCCCGCGGACATCGGCTCAATTCCCGGTGAGATTTCAGATCCCAAAACCGTTGAAGATACGGATTGGAGCAGTCTGATCAATGAATACAGCTCATCGGGAAGAGTAACCTCCGAAACCGAGAAAAAGGATGCCCCCAATTACGAATCCTTTATTGCCCAGAAAGAATCACTGCAGGACCACCTCGTCTGGCAATTGCTGATGACATTTCCGGATCCGGAAGTGGAAAATCTCGGCAGCCTGATCATCGGCAATCTCAACGCTGACGGCTATCTTGAACTGAGCCTCGATGAACTTGTCCGGACAAGTCAATCCTCTTCCGAAAAAGCCATCGAGGTCCTAAAGATGCTGCAGACATTTGATCCCATCGGCGTGTGTTCCCGGGATCTCAGGGAATGCCTGCTGATTCAGGCCAGACATCTTAACCTGGAAGGAACCCCGGTTGTTGATATTATTACAAATCATCTTCACCATCTTGAGAGAAAAAACTATAAAGCCATCAGCAAGGCACTGAAGCTCTCTATTGAAGACATCATCTCGGCCGTTGACATCATCAAGGGTCTGGAGCCCAGGCCGGGACGTCAGTTCAGCTCCGAATCCCCTCAATACATCACCCCGGATATTTATGTTTACAAAGTTGACGATGATTTTGTGGTTGTCCTTAACGATGACGGCATGCCCAAACTCAAGGTGAATTCGTTTTATAAAGATGCCATACAGCAGAAAAAAAACGTGTCCGACCAGACCCGGGATTATGTTCAGGAAAAGATGCGATCCGCCACATGGCTCATTCGCAGCATTCACCAGCGTCAAAAGACGATTTATAAAGTCATGGAAAGCATTTTGCGGTATCAGCGGGAATTTTTTGAAAAAGGTATTTTACACCTCAAGCCGATGGTGCTCAGGGACATCGCCGATGATATCGGCATGCATGAATCCACCATCAGTCGGGTCACCACCAATAAATATGCACACACCCCGCAGGGTATTTTTGAATTGAAATTTTTCTTTAACAGCTCTATTAACCGAATGCACGGTGAAGCGATTGCCTCCGCCAGTGTGCTGAATCAGATCAAGCATATCATTGACGGTGAAGACCAAAAAAAACCATACAGTGATCAGCAGCTTTCGGAAATGCTGGAAGCCGCCAACATCAAAGTAGCGCGAAGGACTGTAGCCAAATATCGGGAAATGCTGAAAGTTTTGCCTTCCAGCAGACGCAGGCAGTTTTGATCCAATCTTCGTCAAATAGCGAACAGAAAAAGGAGATTTTTACATGCAAACATCTGTAACTTTTAAAAATATAGATTCTTCGGACAACTTGTCGCAATATGTCAGCCATAAACTGGATCGGTTTGACAAGTTTCTGGACAATCCCGCTGAAGCCAATGTTGTGTTGTCTGTTGAAAAATTCAGACACATCGCGGAAATCAATATCGTTGGCGACAGACTCAATATCTATGGCAAGGAAGAAACCGTTGACATGTATTCCGCCATTGACATGGTCCTG
Source organism: Deltaproteobacteria bacterium (assembly GCA_016219185.1). GTDB lineage: Bacteria > Desulfobacterota > Desulfobacteria > Desulfobacterales > Desulfatirhabdiaceae > RAAP-1. The sequence goes on along the minus strand of JACRBZ010000078.1, from coordinate 52,044 downwards.
GACAAACTGGAAAAACAGATCAAAAAGAATAAGGATAAGACCCGGGAAAGAAGAACGGGCTCCAAGGCCAGGGTGAAACCTTCTTCTGCCGAGGATACCATGCTCGGCGTTGACACCGAAGAACGCGGCCAGGTGGTTGTGGAGCATATCGACTATAAACCCATGGACGTGGAAGAAGCCATTATGCAGATGGATCTTCTGGAAGATCATTTTTTTGTCTTCACGAATTCCAGATCCGAACGCGTCAATGTCCTGTATCGGCGCAAGGACGGGGACTACGGATTAATCCAACCCAGCAATTAATCCAGTTGCCGGCCGGCTCTCTGTTTTCGAGCGATTTTTCGATCGCAGCCGGCCGTTTTTCAAAGAACACCAGGGCCATGAAAATTCTAGAAGCATTACATCGCGATGCAATTCTCACCGATTTAAGCTCTCGGGATAAAAAAGGGCTTATTGAAGAGATGGCCGCCCCGGTTGCCCGGATTATCGGCGTGAGCTGTCCGGAACTGGTTCACGTTCTGATGGAGCGCGAACGTCTGGGAAGCACCGGCATCGGAATGGGAATCGGTATCCCTCACGGGAAACTAAAGTCCCTGGACAGCCTGGCAATGGGCTTTGGGCTAAGCAGAAAAGGCGTTGACTATGACACACTGGACGGACGGCCCGCGCATTTATTTTTCATGCTGATAACACCTGAAAATTCCACGGGTCTTCACCTGAAGGCGCTGGCAAGAATAGCCAGGATGTTAAAAAATGAACCGTTCAAAGAAAAGCTTCTTCGGGCCCAGACCCCGGATGACATTATTTCCATTATTCAGGCGGAAGATGAAGATTTCTGACAAAGCGATTCGTGAAAACGCATAATATCATCATCATCACCGGGTATTCCGGTTCCGGGAAAAGCACTGCCATCGCGGCACTCGAAGACGCCGGATACTACTGTGTTGACAACATGCCGGTTGCCCTCCTGCCGAAATTTCTGGAACTTCCCATCGAACGTGATTTCAAGATGGCCGGCCTTGCCTTTGTCATGGATGTTCGTGAAAAAGGCTTTCTGATCAGTCATGCCGCGATTTTTGAATCGCTGAGGATCCAGGGCTATGCGTTCAAGATCCTTTTTCTCGAGGCCGAAGAAGATGTCCTGATTCATCGATACAGCCAGACAAGGAGGCATCATCCGCTTTCACGGAATAAAAACCTGACAGACAGCATCAGAATGGAGAAAGAACAACTCAAGGATCTGCGAACCGCCGCGGATCTGATTATCAACACCTCTCACAGCAATGTTCACGAACTCAAATCCATGATTCAGAACATTGCCCAGAAAAGCGGCGCGTTGTCTTCCATCCATATTACGGTGTTGTCTTTTGGCTTTAAATTTGGCATACCCAAAGATGCGGACCTGGTCATGGATGTGCGCTTTATTTCAAACCCTTTTTATATACCGGAGCTGAAACCTCTGGATGGCACTTCACACAGTGTTAAATCCCATGTCCTGAACACGGTTGAATGTCAGGAATTTTTGAGACGCTATCTCGATCTCTTAACATATCTCATCCCCTTGTACGAAAAAGAAGGCAAAGCCTACCTGACCCTGGCGGTGGGATGCACGGGAGGAAAACATCGATCCGTTGCCGTTGCCGAAGCCATCGGCGGACATCTGGAAAATCAGTTTCCATCAAAACACATCGAGGTTCATCACCGGGATATCTTGCTGACATAAATGGAAAATAATTATTGCCATCTGTTCCGCGGACGTTTTCAACGGAACATTATTCATCATACGTTCACTGGACCCCGATCCAAGGAATTTCCGGTTTATCGGGTCCATCATGGCCTTTAAACAGGAGTGTTCATGATAGGGATTGTTATTGTCACCCATTGCTGCCTTGGCGATGCCTTGATCGAAGCCGCGGTATTCATCCTTGGCAGCCGACCGGAGCAACTGGAGTCCATTTCCATTAATTTAAACGAAGAGGCTGAAAAACTTCGCGCAAAAATTGCCGCCGGCATCAAAAAAGTGGACCAGAAAGACGGCGTTCTGATTCTTACGGACATGTTTGGCGGAACACCATCGAATATAAGCTATTCCTTTCTGGCAGAAGGACGCATCGAAGTCCTTTCCGGGGTGAATCTTCCTGTTCTGATCAAGGCTCTTCACCTCCGAAAAGATACTGAACTCAGCAAATTGTCAGTTATCCTGGAAACCTCCGGGAAAAAGAGTATTTCACTGGCAAGCGGGATATTAAAAGGAAACAAACGGGGAGAATCATCGTAAAGACAAAGAGCGGAACTGTCAGCTAATCTTTTGAAGGAGGATTTTATATGAGTATCAAGTTAGGGATAAATGGTTTTGGTAGAATTGGAAGACTGGTTTTCAGAGCGGCCATGAACCGTTCGGATGTTGAAGTGGTGGCCATCAATGATCTTACAGATGCCACGACAATGGCACATCTTCTGGCTTATGACTCGGTTCATGGCAAGCTGTCCGAGGTTGTTACCGGAAAGGATGGAGCGATTGAAGTCGGCGGAAAGACCGTTGCCGTTACCAGTATCAAAGATCCCGCCAAACTGGAATGGAAGGACCTGGGCGTTGATATCGTCGCCGAGTGCACGGGACTTTTCACGGATAAGGAAAACACGTCCAAGCATCTTGCCGCAGGCGCAAAAAAAGTCATCATTTCCGCACCCGCGAAAAATCCGGACATCACCATTGTTCTCGGGGTTAACGGCAACAGCTACGATCCCCGCAAACACCACATTATCTCAAATGCCTCCTGTACGACCAACTGCCTGGCTCCGGTAGCCAAAGTACTGCTGGAAAGCTTCGGCATTCGCTGCGGCTTGATGACAACCATTCATTCTTATACCGGGGATCAGCGTCTGCTCGACTTTCCCCACAAGGATCTGCGAAGGGCCAGAGCCGCGGCCCTGTCAATGATTCCGACCACGACAGGCGCTGCAAAGGCTGTTTCGCTGGTGCTTCCGGAACTGGCCGGCAAATTGAACGGCCTTGCCATTCGGGTTCCGACTCCCAACGTTTCCATCGTGGATTTTGTCGCAACCATCGAAAAATCCGGCGTAACCGTGGCGGACGTCAATGGCGCCCTTAAAGAAGCGGCTGAAGGATCTCTTTCCGGAATTCTGTCCTATTGCGATCTGCCGCTGGTATCCTCCGATTTCAACGGATCGGCCTATTCATCCACAGTGGACGCAATCTCGACATTTGTCGTTCAAGACATGGTCAAAGTCATGTCCTGGTACGATAATGAAACCGGATATTCCACCCGAATGGTTGACCTTGCCGCCATGATAGGAGAACAGCTCTGATGAACCCGACCCTTCGAAAACCGCTTATTGCCGGAAACTGGAAAATGTACAAAACCGTTCGCGAGGCTGTCGAAACTGCAAGGGAACTGGTTCAGTACACTGCCACGGTGGATGTCGATGTGATGATCGCACCTCCCTTCACAGCCCTGGCACCGGTTGCCGAAGTCGTCAGGGGAACGAACGTTTCCCTGGGCGCGCAGAACCTTTTCTCGAAAAAAGAAGGCGCTTTTACCGGTGAAATATCGCCGGTAATGCTTTCCGACATCGGCTGCCGATATGTGATCGTCGGACATTCCGAACGTCGGCAGTTTTTCGGGGATACCGATGAATCGGTGAATTCCAAAATCCGGGCGGCGCTCGATCATCAATTGATCCCCGTCTTTTGCGTGGGAGAAACAGAAACACAGCGGGAAGCCGGGGAAACGTTTTCCGTACTTGACAAACAGGTTACAAAGGGTTTAGAAGGCTTTTCGTCCGAAGCGTTATCGGGCATACTTGTCATTGCCTATGAGCCGGTTTGGGCGATTGGCACGGGCAAAACCGCAACCATTGATCAGGTTCAGGAAGTTCATGCGTTTCTGCGATCGCTCGTTGAAAAACGCTTTGATAATCTGCTTGCCAAATCAGTTAGAATTCTGTATGGTGGCAGCGTTAAACCTGATAATGCTACGGAAATCATGAATATGCCGGATGTAGACGGCGCGCTGGTCGGCGGTGCCAGTCTTTCGGCAAAAGTATTCAACAGCATCATCCATTTTCACCATTAACCCGAAAAATACGGTAGCTCATGTCCGTTTTATTGATTTTTATTCATGTTATTGTGTGTGTTGCGCTTATTATGATCGTTCTGCTCCAGACCGGCAAGGGCGCCGATATGGGAGCGGCTTTCGGCGGCGGATCCAGCCAGTCCCTTTTCGGCAGCACCGGAGCTTCAACGTTTCTGAGCAAAGCGACAACCGTGGCCGCAATCGTTTTCATGCTTACCTCGCTCGCATTGGCCTATATGTCCAGTAACCGAACCGGTAAATCCATCATGACGAACACGCCGGCTCCGGTATCTGCGCCCGCAACTTCGGAAAGCAAGACAGACGCAGCGCAGGACGCACCCCAACCAGCAGCACCTTCCCAGCCGCAGCCGGAAAGTGCTCCAAAAAAATAGATTGCCTCAAGGCTGTTTTTCGCCGCCGAGATTTTATCGTCGCGAAAACAGCCTTATCCCATGCCGAAGTGGTGGAATTGGTAGACACACTATCTTGAGGGGGTAGCGCTCTACGGGCGTGCCGGTTCAAATCCGGCCTTCGGCACCATAATAAAATAAGCCCTTACGAAAATCATCCTTCGTAAGGGCTTATTTTGTTCATGGCTAATTTTACCCAATTTTGCTTACCGCTTCTTTCATGTCATCAAAGTCAACGCCATTGTATCGGTCAAACATTTCCCGGTACTGTGACCGGTGCGATCTGTAATATCCCGTCTTCATAAATCTCTGCCTGTCTCAACCCCATTACAAACGAGCGCCGCAAATCATGGAAAACGAATCCGTTCACGGGCAGGATTAATTTCAGTAAATAAAATTGGCAAGTGATTCTGAAATATCATACAGCATCAGTCTCCAAATAAATTAAATTCAGCATTTGATGATTCAATTCAGCAAAAAGAATCTCCTTGTTTTTCGAGGGCGATTAGCGATAGGTACAATCTCAACACCAGACTAATTTGGGAATAATCACTGGAGTATTTAATGGCACGAAGTGAAAAGACAAAGGAGCTTGCCAGTTTCATATGGAGCGTGGCGGATTTGCTTCGCGGCGATTACAAGCAGGCGGATTATGGCAAGGTGATTTTGCCGTTTACGATATTACGCCGGCTGGATTGCGTGCTGGAGCCGACCAAACAAAAAGTACTCGATTTTATTGAAAACGAGGCAAAGGCAATGAAGCTGAAAAACCTTGAACCAGTTTTGAATAGAATCGCAGGACTATCGTTCCACAATACCAGCAAGTACACCTTTCAAAAACTGAAGGAAGAGCCCAACAATATTGCCGTCAACCTGAAAAACTTTATCAACGGTTTTTCCGCCAATGGCCGGGAAATCATTGAATACTTCAATTTTGGAGACCATATTACCCGCCTGGATGAGGCCAATCTGCTTTTTATGGTGGTCAATCGTTTCTCAGCAATGGATTTGCACCCGCAGACCGTGTCCCCCATGGAAATGGGCTATGTGTTCGAGGAATTGATCCGCAAATTCTCGGAGCTTTCCAATGAAACTGCCGGAGAGCACTTCACGCCCCGCGAAGTCATCAAACTCATGGTCAATGTTCTGTTTCTAAACGACAGGGACATGCTCACAAGAAAAGGCATTGTCAAAACCATCTACGACCCGGCTTGCGGGACCGGGGGCATGTTGTCGGTAGCCGAAGAATACATCAAGGAGCTCAACCCGGATGCCAAACCCGTCGTCTTCGGTCAGGAGATCAATCCGGAATCCTATGCCATCTGCAAATCCGACATGCTCATCAAGGGACAGGACGTCAGCAATATCAAATTCGGCAATTCGTTTACCGTTGACGGCTTGGAAGGAGAACAATTCGACTACATGCTCTCCAATCCCCCTTTTGGCGTTGAGTGGAAAAAGGTTCAATCCCACATTCAAAAGGAACATGAGGTTAAAGGCTATGCGGGCCGTTTCGGCGCCGGGCTTCCGCGCATTTCGGACGGGTCCTTCTTGTTTCTTCAACATATGATCTCCAAAATGCAGGAGGTGAACGGCGGCTCGCGCATTGGCATCGTCTTCAACGGCTCGCCTCTCTTTTCCGGAGGGGCGGGCAGCGGCGAGAGCAATATCCGCAAGTGGATCATCGAAAACGACATGCTCGAAGCCATCATCGCCATGCCTGACCAGCTATTCTATAATACCGGCATCTTTACCTACGTCTGGGTTCTTACGAATCGAAAAACGACGGTGCGCAAAGGCAAGGTACAGTTGATCAATGCTGCGTCCGAACGCTTTTACCAGAAGATGAGCCGCAGCCTTGGCAACAAGCGCAATGAAATCGGTGACGGGGAAGACGGTAAACCGGATCAGATCGGAGAGATCACGCAAATATATGGCGACTTCAGGCACAACGATACCCGAAAAGTTGCCACAAACGGCAAAGCGGAAGATGTCATTGTCAGCAAGATATTCGCCAACGACGATTTCGGGTATTGGCGAATTACGGTTGAACGACCGTTGAGACTTAACTTTCAGGCAAACGAGGAACGCATCGACCGGCTTGACGACGAAACCGCCTTTGCCAACCTTGCCCAATCCAAAAGAAAAGGTGCTGCCGGTCAAGAGGAAATAGAAGCCGGCCGACAGCTTCAAGCCGGCATCAGAGCCATGCTGCGAACCCTGGAGAGCGGAAAGTGCTACACAAATCGCGATGTCTTCGATGCCGATCTCAAGGCCGCCATCAGGGGGAGCGGGCTCAAGATTTCCGCGCCGCTGAAAAATGCGATTATGAAGGCCCTGTCCGAACGGGATGAAACGGCCGATATCTGCATGGACGGCAAAGGCAATCCAGAGTCGGATACCGGTTTGAGGGATTATGAAAACATTCCCTTGAAGGAGGACATCTCAGAATACTTTGAACGTGAAGTCCGCCCCCATGTCCCCGATGCGTGGATCGATGAAAGCAAGACCGTGAAGGGGTATGAAATCAGCTTCACCCGGTACTTTTACAAATACAAGCCGCTACGCTCCCTGGCCGAAATTCGTGCCGATATTTTGGCCCTGGAAGAGGAAACGGAGGGGATGATCCAGGAGGTGCTCAACGGATGAGTGATACACCTGAATCCGGAAGCTCACAGATCATCATCTATCAAGCCGAAGACGGCAATACACGTCTTGAAGTAAGGCTGGAGCAGGAAACCGTCTGGCTGACTCAAAAAATGATGGCGGAATTGTTTCAGGTATCCGTCCCCACCATCAATGAGCATATCAAAAACATCAACAACGAAGCGGAGCTCATGCCGGAGGCAACCATTCGGAAATTCCGAATAGTTCAAAAAGAGGGGCAACGCACCATCGGCCGCATGGTGGATTTTTACAATCTCGACATGATTATCTCCGTTGGATACCGCGTCAAGAGCCGTATCGCCACCCGCTTTCGCCAATGGGCCACACAGCGACTCAGGGAATACATCGTCAAAGGGTTTGTGCTGGATGACGAACGACTGAAAAATCCCGATCAGCCCTTTGATTATTTTGATGAGCTCCTGCGCCGCATTCAGGACATCCGCACGTCCGAAAAGCGGTTTTATCAGAAGATCACCGATATCTACGCCACCAGCGTGGACTACGACCCCACCCTGCCCATCAGCATCGATTTCTTTAAAACCGTCCAAAACAAGCTGCACTGGGCCATCACGGGAAAGACCGCCGCCGAGATCATTCACGAGCGCGCGGACAGCGAGAAGCCCCGTATGGGCCTCACCAACTGGCGGGGTACAAAGGTTCGCAAGACCGATGTCTTCATCGCGAAAAACTATCTCGATAAAGACGAGCTGCGTGCGCTCAACAATATGTTCGCCAGGATGTATGGCACTGCGTCCCATAATGCACCTCTTGCTGGTCCAGCCTTGCCTCTGCTTTGTGTACAGAATTCGCTAAAGCCCTTACCCGTTTTCCTTCAGCAAAATCGCGTGTCCGCTTGTCTCGAAAGCCTACGATCATCCGATAGGGATACTTATTCGTTACGTCAAGCATAATGCGATGTGCCCCCCAGCGGTTTTTATCATAAAAATTTCTTGCAATAATAGCGGTTTTTGATTAATTTATAAATAGTGACCAAGTGGTCACTTGTCATAAACTCATCGCTGTTTACGGACATTTTTTATAACTTTCAAGATATTAAATATTATTCATCATGCGGACATCCACTATGACGGATCGCTTCAGTATTATCCGGGACAAGGTGCTCTCGCAGGAACGGCTGGAGTTTGAGGACGGCCTGTTTCTCTTTGAGAGCAACGATATTGCAAGAATTGGCCAACTGGCCGATATCGTAAGAAAACGGCTCAATGGGAATCGCGCCTATTACGTGTACAATCAGCACATCAATTATACGAATGTCTGCGTCAGCCACTGCCGATTCTGCGCCTATGCCAAAAACTTAGGGGACTCCGGCGCCTATGCCTGGACCGCGTCGGATATCCGGCAGCGCATTCTTTCAAGAATTGATGAGCCCATAACAGAGCTGCACATCGTCGGGGGGCTTAATCCGGATCTGCCGTTTGAATACTACACAAAACTCCTTGAAACGGCCAGGGAAGCCAGACCCGGAGCCACCCTTAAGGCGTTTACGGCGGTTGAGCTGGATTTTATTGCCAAAAATGCCGCGCTTTCCGTTGAAGATGTGATCAAAAAACTTAAAAAGTCAGGCCTTGCCATGCTCCCCGGCGGCGGGGCCGAGGTCTTAAGCAGCCGAATTCACGACAGTCTGTTTCCCGGCAAGATCAACGGGAAAAGATGGCTGGACATCATGGAAACGGCTCACAAAGCCGGGCTGATGACCAATGCCACCCTGCTGTACGGACACATCGAAACCCATGCGGAGCGGCTCAATCATCTGATGGCATTAAGAGACTTACAGGACAGAACCTCGGGGTTTTGCGCGTTTATTCCCCTGGCCTTTCATTCGGCCAATACCGGCCTTTCCCATCTTCCGGCCACAACCGCTTTTGATGACTTGAAGACCATTGCCATATCCCGGCTAATGCTGGATAACTTTCCCCACATCAAGGCCTACTGGGTGATGATCGGAGAAAAACTGGCGCAACTGGCGCTTTCATTCGGCGCCGATGATCTGGACGGAACCATTATCGAGGAAAGAATATCCCATGAGGCCGGAGCAACTTCTCCCAAGGGACTGACCCGGGATCAGTTGAAATACCTTGTCACTTCCGCCGGCTACGCGCCCGTGGAAAGAGACGCATTTTATCGGCCGGTTGCAGAAATCCCCCCTAACCCCCCTTTTCCAAAGGAGGGAATTTGTGCATGTCGAGTAGACCGGGTCAATTTAGAAAATAGGGGATACGACAATAGATGAACTTTTACATACGCCTTGCCGCACGCGGCTACTACGTGTCATCGACATATCATCCTATTTCCGCCATTGTCCCCGGCCCCTCTCAGAACCGTGCTGGCGCTATTTACGCACACGGCTCCTCATCAGTACATTCACCTTGTAGCGAACAGATTCACCGTGATCCGCGGCTTCGGCAGGGGGTATTTCCCCAAGAGCTTCGCAAACTTCTCCCAGGACATGCATCCCCTTTTCCCTCGGCGGTTCAGCCATTTGAAGAGCAGCTTCCTGATCTCGTGGTCGAATCGAGCGATTCCCTGCGAGTTGTCCGTCACCCCGTAGTAGGCAAAATGCCCCCTCAGCTTCGCGGCAGCCGTTTTCATCAATTCCGGGGTAGGCAGTGTGCGGCTCTTCTTCAGCCATTCCTTGAATGCAAGCAGTTTGGCCTTGAACTTCTTCCGCGAGGTTTTGCGCTTCATTCGGAAACGCCTACCGTTCCGCGTCCGGCTGCAAAAGTGAGTCAGCCCCAAAAAGTCGAACGTCTGGGGCTTCTCACCTCTGACCTTTGCTTTCAGTTCAGCCAGTGGACCGAACTCCAGGATCTTGGTTTTCTCGGCCGCAACTTCAAGGCCGAACTTGCCAAGCCGTCCGTCCAGTTCCGCCCGAAACCGCACCGCGTCGCTCTTTCGTTGAAAACAGACCACAAAGTCGTCACAGTAGCGGATCAGACGCGCCCGACCTTCACAACTCTTGACGAACAGCCGTGTAAACCACAGATCAAGAGCATAATGAAGATAGACGTTGGAAAGCATTGGCGAAATATTCCCCCCTTGCGGAGAGCCTTCTTCCGTTGCTCTGAACACCCCATCTTCCAGTATCCCGGCTATCAGAAATCGCTTCACATAGCGCAGCACCCGCTTATCGGCTATCCGGTGGCCCAAAAACTCCATCATCCAGTCGTGCTGAACATTATCAAAGAACCCTTTGATGTCAGCCTCTACGATGATATGAACACTGCCACCTTCAACCTCCAGGCTCAGCGTCCGCAGTGCATCGTGACAACCGCGTCCCGGCCGGAATCCATAGGAGTCTTCTATGAAATCCCCCTCATAGATCGCCTCCAGTATCCGAACAAGCCCCGACTGCACCAGCTTGTCTTCCAGGGAAGGAATCCCCAGCGGCCTCTGCTTCGTGCTTCCCGGCTTTGGGATGTACACCCTGAGAACCGGCTGCGGAATGTACGACATCCTGTGCAACCGCTCAACCAACCTGGACAGATTGCCTTCCAGATCCTTTCCGTACTCTTCTTTGGTGACTCTGTCGATACCCGAAGCGGCTTCCTTCCTCAGCCCCTCAAAGCACCCCCGCAAAAGATCTATGTCCATCAGATGAAACAAGCTGGTGAACTGACAATCCGGATCTTTACGGGCCTTCTCGGCTATCCGCTGCAATTTCGTTTCCACGCTCTCACTGTTGCTGAGCACAGTTCATGTCTCCTTATCAACGGTTTTACTGATGTGGCGCCCTTTCCTCCAGCGGCATTACCCGCCTTCACCGGTACTACGGCGCCATCCGACTCCCTGAGTCCCGTTTGCCATTCTCCCTTTATTATCAGTTGTCAGGCATACTCGCTTCCATGCAAGGGGTTCCAGGGCCTCCCGGGTTCCCGTGTGTTCACAATATCCGACATGCCATGCTCTCAGACCCCGGGGAAACTACATCGACTCGCCATTTACGCCGGTTTCGTGTGGATTTCCGCTAACTTAAAAGCGTCATCTTTCCCTTGTTTGTCAATTTCGAGGCTCTATCACTTCAGCCTTGCGGCTTACGGCCTGCCGTCTCGCTGTTCTACGCTTAACTCATGGGTTACCCCATTTTGTCCAGGAACTCGCTACCCGGTGGCTGGCTATTCCTTCCGGGGCGGGATTCGCACCCGCTTAAACACACGACCTTGCCCGGCCGCACTAAGTCAATGACATTGAGTCCTGACTCCTCAATAAAAACTGAGATTTCGAAAATGACCGTACTTTCCCCTATCCGGGATAAAATTTTGAATCATCGGCGCATTGATTCAACAGAGGCGTTGCTGCTGCTGGACAGGGCGGATCTGCTTGACCTGGCATTTCTGGCTCATGAAGTCAGAAAACGGCTGCATCCCGAACCCGTGGTCACCTTTGTGGTGGATCGAAACATCAATTACACCAATGGATGTATCTGCGGCTGTAAATTCTGCGCCTATTTTCGCCCGCCGGAACACCCCGAAGCCGATGTCATCACAAAAGAGGCGCTTTGCCATAAAATCCGGGAAACCCTTGACTTGGGGGGAACTCAGATCCTGCTTCAGGGCGGACTCAATCCGCTTCTCGGCCTGGATTATTATCTGGATCTTTTGCGTTTTATCAAATCTAATTTTGATATCCACATCCACGGATTTTCCCCGCCGGAAATCGCCTTTATCGCACAAAACAGCGGATTATCCGTTGAAGAGACCTTGCGCTCCCTGATAAAGGCCGGACTCGATACCATTCCCGGCGGGGGCGCCGAGATTCTGGCGGATGATATCCGGCAGCGGATATCCCCGAACAAATGCAATGCGGATACCTGGCTGAACGTCATGGAGCAGGCGCACCAACTTGGCGTCAAAACCACGGCCACCATGATGTTCGGTCATGTCGAAACCCCTGAACACATTATCCTGCACTTGATGAAGATACGTGATTTACAGGACCGAACCCAAGGGTTTACCGCCTTCATTCCCTGGACATTTCAGCCCGGCAACACGAACCTTCCCATGGTCGCCGCAACACCCGTCCACTATCTGAGGGTGCTGGCCGTCTCCAGGCTGGTGCTGGATAACGTCCCAAATATTCAGGCCTCCTGGGTCACCCAGGGGGAAAAAATCGCTCAGCTATCCCTGGCTTTCGGCGCCAATGATCTGGGAAGCACGATGATTGAAGAAAATGTGGTGGCTGCCGCGGGCGTGGATTTCAAACTGTCCCTTGCGGATATGGTCAGAATGATCGCGGGCGCCGGATGCCGGGCAATTCAGCGGGATTGTTATTACAATTTTCTGGCAGAACACCGGATGACGGAAAACTGATGTCAGAGACAGATGGCATAATGCAGATGACTGCGAGCAACCTTCAGGATGGCTGCCAGGGGTCCGTGATCCACAGGGCCGGCTGGGTGATCATCGATCCGTGGACGATTTATCCGAACGGGTATGTTCGGGTTGCAAATGGCAGCATTCAGGAAATCGGGCAAGGAACCCCCGCAGGCAGCGATGAGATCAGGGATCACGGGAACGGCGTTATTTTTCCGGCCCTGGTCAACGCCCATACCCATATTGAGCTTTGCGCGCTCAAGGGCCGCATCGCAACCCATAAGGGATTTGGTTTCTGGGTGAAGGACCTGATTGAAAAGCGGGCGCTTCTGGACGATAACGACCTGCTGGAAGCTTCGGAAATCGGGATTCAAGAAATCATTGCATCCGGATGTGGCGCCGTGGGAGAGATATCGAGCCTGGGGCTGACCCTGGAGCCTGTCCGAAAATCGGGTCTTGCAGGGGTGTGGTTCCGGGAATTTCTGGGCGATCATTTTTCAAACACGGAAAACCTGGAAGGTCGATCCGGCGACCTGCAAACATCCCTGGCCGGCCATGCCCCCCATACCACATCGCCGGAAGCCCTGGTGGAAATCAAAAACCGGACCCGCGAGCGGAACGCGCCGTTTTCCATTCACCTGGCTGAATCAGACGAAGAAATGTCGTTTTTGACAACAACGCAAGGTCCCTGGAAGGAATTTCTGCTTTCCCGGGGAATCGACACGAAATCCTGGGGGCTTCCCGTGGAAAGCGCCGTCAGGCACCTTCACGCCATCGGCATTCTGGATAACCGGACGATCCTGGTGCATGTGCTACATGCGGATCAAACAGATATGAATATGATCCATGAATCCGGGGCACATGTCTGCCTCTGCCCGAGGAGCAACTTTGCGCTTCATGGAAAACTTCCGGATCTGAACGGCATGATAAAGACGGGAATCCATCTCTGTCTGGGGACAGACAGCCTGGCCAGCGTGAGCAGCCTCAGCATGCTCGATGAAATGGCATTTACCGCCAAAAACTTTCCCATGGCGGGTCCGGAGCGGATTTTTCAGATGGCGACCCTTGGCGGCGCGGCAGCGCTCGGACTGGACAACCGGATGGGAACGCTGGTTCCGGGTAAACAGGCCAGACTGGCCTACCTTGACATTCAGGCATCAAAGGCATCCCGGGTCATGGAGACACTGGTCAATTTCAGCGAACCGGCTGAAACATCCCGGACCCTGCCGTTTCAGTCAAACATAGAGACGATTACACAATGAACACTCCGACATTTCAGCGCTCCGTGGCCCTTGGCCGAATCGATTACATGAATGTGGCGCCAATCTATTACGGAATCGACAACGGGCTTGCCGCGTCAGGGATCAGTCAAGGGGTCAGTCAAAAGATCAGCCAAAAGATCAGCCAAAAGATCAGACTGATCAGCGGCCCGCCGAGCACCCTGAATCAAATGATGATCGACGGCCGTCTGGATATCAGTCCGGTCTCATCGGCAGCCTATGCCAGAAACGCCCGTGAGTGGATGATCCTGCCGGATCTGGCCATTGCCTGTCACGAACGGGTTCTCAGCGTCCTTCTCGTGAGCCGTTACAGCCTGGAGGCATTGACCGGAAGACGCATTCTGATCACGGATGAATCCGCCAGCGCCAGGGACCTGTGCAGGCTGATCTTCAGCCTTAAAAGCCTCAATCCGGAGTTTGTCGTGGGCAGGGTCAAGAACCCGTCGCAGTTGCCAAAAGAGATCGATGCGGCCCTGGTTATCGGGGATTCGGCCCTGTCGCAGCAATGGGGACGGGTTTTTCCGCATATCCATGATCTGGGAACCCTGTGGTGGCAAATGACAGGCCTTCCCTTCGTGTTTGCCGTCTGGGCGGTCCGAAAAGAGTTTGCCCGCAAATACCCGGAAAGGGTGGAGACTGTCCTGGCCCTGCTGAAAACATCCCGGGAACTCGGCAATGAACACATGGAATTAATTGTTGAAAAAGCCTGCGCCAGACTGGGAATCGATGTTTCAACCGCTCGGTTATACTACGAATCCCTGGTATACCACCTGAGTGATCGTGAAAAAGAAGGTCTTGAGCTGTTCTATAAAGGCTTGCATCAGGCAGGGATCACGAAGGATGCGGCGTCTCTTTGCTTCTTTGAGAATGACATCCGGAAAACCCCGCTTTCTTACGCGGATCCCCAGAGTCGCGGCATCAGCCTGGAAACAGCGGGCTGCTGTCCGGCGGGATGATCCCGCTGTCTTGTGCCATGGAAAATAGCGTTTCAACCGCGCGAACGCCTTCCGTTCCGATATCCAGAGAAAATTCATTCACATAAAGATCGATATGTTGCTGAATGACGGCGGGCGCCATTTCCTGGGCATGCTCCCTGACATAAGGCACTGTCTGATCCGGATGGGCAAAGGCAAAGGCGACGCTGTCCCGAATCGCCTTCTCCACGCTTTTGACCCTGTTCAAATCCAGGTTTTTGGCTGCGGCAATACATCCCAGCGGAACCGGAAGTCCGGTCTGCCGCTCCCACCACAACCCCAAATCCAAAATGCTGACCAGTCCATATTCCTGATAGGTAAACCTGCCTTCATGAATGATCACGCCGTAATCAAAGTTTCCCCTGGACACCTCCGGCATGATTCGGTCAAATGTCATGGCAGATGCCTTGGGCGGTTTACCCAGATAGAGACCCGTCAGCAGACAGGCGGTGGTGTCCATTCCCGGCACCGCGATGGCGGAATCAGAAAGCGAGGTGATGCTCTTTCCTGGCTTTGCCACAATCAGCGGCCCGCAACCCCGGCCCAGGGCGGCCCCGCTTTTCAGGAGCCAGTAATTTGATCTCAGATGCCCCATGGCCGCAAAGGAGAGTTTTGTGATATCATAAGTGCGGCTGCGGGCAGCCTGATTCAGGGTCTCCACGTCCGCAAGGGATATCTGAAAGGATATATCCGGACACATCACATGGCCCCTGGTCAGCCCGAAAAAAGCAAATGTATCATTGGGGCAGGTGGAATAGGCCAGGGATAACCGGGTTGTCATGTTGCTCCTTAATGAAAAATTCAATAATATCCGCCGCCGCCTGCCCCGCTCGCCTGCAGGCAAGGGAAAGATCCCACTGGGACAAATCCCTTTTGCCCACCATGTTGCTGACACAGCGGATTTCCAGAAGCGGCAATTGATAATAATGGGATAAAAAAGCGGCTCCCGCGCCTTCCATGGACTCCATGCAGGGTGAATATGCCCTGAACAGGAAAGCCGCCCGCTTCTCCGAGCCCGTAACCGTCGATCCGGTGATAAAAGGCCCCTTGAATACCTCGATGCCTTTGGGGCCGAAAACCGCCTTCAGCCTCAGAAATGCGGCCTCCGCCAGATTCAGGTCCAGGGGATAATTTTCTTTAAACGCCTTGCCATCTGATTCAAGAACGGGAAAAGGCATCTCCTGAAGGGGCGCGTGATGCTCGCCGGTTTCAATGCCGAGGTGGACATCTACCTCGGCCGTTGCCACGGCAATATCTCCGTTAACCATGCCAAGCTGCCTGAAACCGCCGCCGCAGCCCGCCTGAAATATCAGAAGGGGCCTTGCATTCTCCACGCACGCGGTGATGGCCTGAACCGTGTTGAGAATTCCCGGACCGGTTACGACAACCCTTAGCGGCATTCCGCTTATCCGGCCGCACCGAACAGATCGTCCGCCGATCATGCGAGCGGAAGGGTGCGTGATGCGGTCCAGAACCCCCTGTATCTCGGGTTCCACGGCAGCAAGAACCAGAATATGATCAGCCGCCATTCAGACCTTTTCAACCCCTTTTTGAATCATTTGCACCAGATCGTTAATCCACGCCTGAATACCTGCCATATCGGCGTCAAAAAGCCCGAGCCCGGCATCCATGTAAGGAACCGCCTGGGCCTGAAGGAACCGGTCCATCACGGCATCCAGCATGAAGGCGGCCCTGTTCAGGTCAATGTGATCCGCAAGCTCTCCCCTTTCCCTGGCTTCTTCAAGCAGGGAACGAATATATTCGAGGCTGTACTGACGCAAGGCCAGCAGCATGTCATTTCGAAAAGGAATGGTGTCGTCCGTCAAAAGCTGAAGGTAAAGCCGGTAGAGCAGCGGATGCTTTCGAATGAACCATGCGCCCGCCAGGAGGGTATCCTGGAGATGCGAAGACAGATCTTTCCGGCTGGCATTGTCCCGCACGTCCCGCAGATTGTCCTTGACCCTTTCAAGTGCCCGGGAAAATACAAACCGGAACAGCCCGTCCTTGGTTCCAAAATACTGAAACAGGGAACCCTTGGCAATCCCCAGGCGGCCCACGATGCTGTTGATGCTGGCGCCGGCATACCCCTTTTGGCTGAATTCTTCCGAAGCAACGGAAAGAATGCGCTCCTTCTTTTCTTCCGGTAGGTTATGAAACCGTTCCGCCGCAACCACAAATATTCTTCCTTTTGACGATCAAAAAAGAGATGACTGCCTGAAATAAAAAAACCCGCTCTCTATCACAGTAAAAAAACTGCAAACAGATGCGGGTTATCAATTTCAGGATGTGCCGAAGGGCAAATTGCTCTGTTGCATATAACCATTTGAATTCATTGATATGGAGTGGGCGATGGTTGTGGGCAATTGACAGCGATTCGCAACCTATCCGCAACCATTTTCCACTTTTTTCCGTACCCCCAGAAAGCAGCCGAATTTTGACAAAGACCCGTTGCCGTTCAACCCACCTGGCCAAGCCGAATCCAACCAGACCTGCCCTATGTGCCATTTAACATCCCACCCGCTCAATGATCTTCCAATCTGAACCATTTCTCCCCCCGGTGGAAAAGCAGATGAGATTGTCAACGTTTTCAATCCTCGGGCATAGCCACAAACTCCAACTGCTGAACGTCCCAAAACGGAAGTGTTGAACATTATCAATGCCACTGAAAAAAACGTGCCGGCCAGCGTCAATCATTACAACAGCGAAAGCGTGCGTGACAGGCACCCTTGACAGTATAATTTCAAATGTAACGCAAAAGTATGATAAATTCAACGCAAAGTGTATTTATTAATCATTACAATATAATAGAAATTACGCTTTGAAAGCCATTATGCGTGCATCCAATACGGCATCTGTCGCATGAAATAGCCTGAAATACACCTGTAATGACATCGAAAAGCCTGTCCGTAATGATTGGGCTTTTGGTGTTTGTGTGCCTTAAAATTCGAAAGATTCCTTTTTAAAGAGATGAATAAAACCTATCATCTGGGAAACTGGAAATCAATAAAGTATCAGGACAAAGGAACCGAAAATAAAAGAAAGAATCAAGTCCTTGACACAGCAGACAATTAATGAGATTTGTTTCAAATCCCTCCCAGTTAGACCTTTACAATCTGCAAAGGAGTCAATGACCATGAAAGTTATCGTTTATTTCCTTGGCTTTGTGTACATCGCCATCGGCTCTATCTGTATTCTCTATACCAGAGACTATGTCGATGCACTCAAGAAATTAATCCAGGAAATTCCGCTCAAGGTTTTGTCGTCCTTCCCCGCAGTCTTCGGAATCCTATTTTTTATTGCTGCGTTGGCCACCACTTTTCCCTGGTTTTTCCGGGTAATCGGCATGTTGGCATTTGTTGAGGCGGTTGTGATTTTCACCAATCCATATAATCTCTATAGCCGGTTGCTGGACTGGTACTTTGATCTCTCTGACCAGACGCAAAGAATGTTTGGAATCATATCAATAATTTTCGGCACCGCGATTCTTGCTTGGATCAAATAGATCGGGCTCCAAAAATGGCACTGACGATTCCCTTTTGGTATCCGGCTTTGGCAAGTTCTGTGTGAAACAGAAAAATGCAAGGCGAGGGGGGAATCCTGCTACTGACCAAACCGATAGATATTTTCGATATGTTTTATCATTTAATACCTACGATCTTGCTGGCTATAAAAATTGTGAGGGATGTAAGAAATTGAAATAACCATTGAGGATGAATGTGAAAAATATAACTCCTACAAAATCCGTTACGCATCCTATATCATCAAAGATCATTGCTGATCTTCGAAAAACCACCGGCAGGAAGGTTATATATATTTCTGAACTGCGGGATGCTAAAATAAATGCAGAAAATATAGACAAAACCGTAATTACGGGGAAACAGCTTTCACGATTAGATCCCCTGCATGGGGTTTATATCTATGCACAAAACAAGCTTTCCGTTATCATAGAACAGCTTTCTGATTTGCCGGCTCTGTCGAAACTTACTGACGTTTATACAAACGCTGAAGATGTTTATATGCCTTCAGGTCCGCCGATGAGTCCGCTAACCAAATCTTATTTTACATGCTGGGGTTTTTTCGATCTTTGCATTGGGCTCAAAAAAGAGTCTTTCGGAACAATTGCTATTGACGTTTGCAGATTCTTAAAGGCAGATCCCGATTTGATAACGATTTTCGAGCATATGCAGAAATCAAGAATGGGGTTCTATGTTCATGAGGGCGTTTCCGGAAAGTTTGTCAATCTGCGAGAAATTATCACACAGGAAAAAATACAGGCCATCGTACCAAGCGGGTACTTGGGTGAGCCGGGAGAAATCTGGTTCGCAAGGCTGGTGCCAGAGCCATTCCCCCAATTGAATTATGGATACTCGGTTGTTTTTATAACCCCATACATCATTACAGAAATCCAAAATAACTCCCTTGTATTTCCAAGCGAGGAAAAATGGGAAGCCTTTTTTGAAAGGAGCCGGGAAAAAACCAAAATTGAGGATAAAAAACGATCATATGAATTCCTCATGAAATACGGTTTAAACCGGCACTACTGGAATGAATACATTATTGAAGCATACACCAGCAATAGAAATGATATGATACAGCTTACCGGCTTTCCCGATATTCCGTTGAGCAGGCCTCATTCCAGTGAAAACAGTGATAGATTCTAAAACGGTAAATCACTCGCCTGTGAAGATGATAATATCCCATTTTGGAAAGGTATCCAGGAACAATATTACTTCTTGTTGGCCGGAGAAAAAATGATGATGGAAAATGCAAGACGAATGGCTCTGGACGATGCTGAACCGAAAACACGGCTTCAATTTCCGGACGGTGCATTGTTGGTTGTCGGAACAAAGCAAGATAACGACGATCCCACTCAGTACGGCGTTCATTTGGTCTTTACATAAACGGAAATCATCCGCTATGATGAACAAGTCGCCGTGGCCAGTGCGGCATGCAAGATATCGAAGGGCCGTTTCAAAAGCATTGGTATATCGAGATCGAGCGGGACAAGAAGATCGTACCGACCATCCTGGAATTGGCGATGAGCCCGAAATCATCTGGGACATCACTCAGCAACAGATACCCCGTGGGAATCTAATCAGGTTCCTTACGCGACGGTTTTTCATGCGCCTGCAGGCCGTATACTTTTTTATAAGACCTGCAGGCCGGGCAGAGCCCTTCCTCCAGCTTGACAAAATTGTAAAAAAGCCCTTCACCCTTTGCTCTTGCTCGTGTACAAACAGGGCATGTATTCTTACAAAAATCCGCCATAGATGTTGTTATCTTGCCATGTTCCATAATTTCTCTCCTGCCATTGTTTATATCAAAAGAACTTCTTCTCAAGTCATTATCTGAATTCGACAGGGTCCCAACGGTCCTCTGTTTTACAACCATTGCAGTTCAAAAAAAGCATGAGACAAACTTCTCCCATTCATTTCAGCAATCATCCTCACTTCGACACCAAGCGAGCTTTCATTTGCGCATCAATAGAGCAATGCCTCAACATCGTGTGCACTGGTTCAGCATGCGAAAACCGCTGCTAAACGCGTCAAATGTATCTCAATATATTCAACAAAACGGCGCTTTTCGGGTCTTCTCCCTCCGAGTATATCTCATAACCTCCGTCATCACCTGAAACAGGCTTGATTATGACTCCCTTCTGCGCCATGAACGAAATAAAATTATGGATTTTTTCCTTTGCCGGAAGCCTCTCGTCCGTTTTTGACAATATAGACTCAACTTCTTCGTTTCTTGTCTTTTGGCCGTTTATAAACTTTATCAAAGCGGCTTTTTCTTCGTCCGACAAATCAACAGACACGATCCGCCTTCCTCTTTCGCTTGAAACTTTAAAAGGCATGCCTAAAAAAGCATTGCAATCATAATTGCAATCCAAACTTAGTCTTTTAAGGCCGCCTGAATTAACATATATGTGCGCAACTAAACATTCTCCATTGCTTCCCTTTTCTATCATTCTTGCTATTGATGCGCCCGGACCCATAACGGCTCATTTGCCTTTCATTTTTGTTATCGTGGCCCCTTCGGACGTCGAGTTTTTTTGCAATTTTTTTTTCATTGTATCGGCGTCGAGTATATCTTTTGTGCTTCCCCTCGTATTTTCCATGGGAAAAAACCGGAATCATGTCTGGTCCATGACTTCCCAGCACATAAACATCTTCAAGTTCTTTCGAATTGACGTATCGGCCAGTCTTTGCTCCCAGCGCATCACAGATATAACGGGATAGCCTGGCAGCATCAAGCTCACCGCCAAGACTGCACAGAAACATGCTGCGTAAGTTCCACCCCCCCCCTATACCAACTATAGAAATATTATTCATAATATTAATTGGTTACTCTTTTTCAAACAAACAGCCGAATGCCAGTGAAGGTAAACTTCTGGCCCCGATGAGGACATGTAATAATCGGCCTTGATCATTACTTCCGCTGCAGTGCTGGAATGACTGGTTGTCCGGTTATTAATGCCGTTTGCGCTGAACGAGAGCAGATGACAGATTGTTTACTGTTTCTATATTATTCCCGCTCCACTCACCATTATGTGTTTTGTCCCCTTTTTTACTGCCAAGGCAGTCTGGCATGGGGGTTACTCCAAAAAATGGCCAGAGAAAGGGATATAATAAACCCCCCCAGACAAAAGGCAAGCCAGAAATGTGGGGTCCACTCTTTCGGCTGCGACAATTTTAATAACCATCCACCGATAAGCAGGTTAACCCACGCCCAGATCACATTAACCGCCGGAGCTGAACTGGCCCCAAATGGGGTCATGTGCGATTCACCACATATTCCCTGAACTATGTGAGGTATTGCATTGAACAAAAGCATGGCTGAAAAAAAAGCCTTAAGCAAACGTATCATAAAACATCTCCTGATTTTACAGTGATGCCGACGCAAAATAAATTACCGTAACTGCAGTTTAAACTCAGACAGATAAGCTGTGAAGGCCAAAGACTGCGGTGGTCCCCAAGCTCTGGACAGCTTATCTGTCTGAGTAATTAAACTGCAATAGTGGCATCATCATCTCCTGTACAATAGAATAGGGATCTCGTTCATGGGCTATCACCTGTTTTACTGCTTCAGTCAGATTGCCGTTTCGAGCCCATCTGCCTTGTAGATTACGAGAGATCTCTTTCTCTAAAAGTGACAAGATTTCTTCTTTCGCACGTTCCTCACTCCAGGAGACTCTTATCCGCCCCGCTTCAAAATTTACAAGCATCATGGTGACCAGATCTACAACACCTTCGCCGGTTGAGGCGATCGTTTTAAGTACCGGGGTTTGCGATGAAATTTCATCTGCCGAGAGGTCCAGCATGGCGCGTATATCTGCGACAACTTGATCTGTCCCGTCGAGATCAGCCTTATTAACGATAAAAATGTCGGCAATTTCCATTATCCCGGCCTTAATCGCCTGAATACCGTCACCCATCCCAGGAACGCAGACCACCAGCACCATGTCGGCCGTCTTCACTACCTCAATCTCGTCCTGTCCAACTCCGACGGTTTCAATAAGAATAACGTCCTTGCCGAAGGCGTCCAGAATTTTAACTACATCCCGGGCTGACAGGTTCAACCCGCCTAAAGCTCCTCGGGTGGCCATGGAACGGATGAATACATCGTGAAGGGTGCTTACTTCTTTCATACGCAAGCGGTCCCCCAACAGAGCGCCTCCGGAAAACGGGCTTGACGGATCCACGGCAATGATCCCGATTTTAAAGCCCCTGTTAAACAGCTCGCGTGCCAATCGGTCCGTAAGGGTGCTTTTCCCTGAGCCAGGCGCGCCTGTGATTCCGATAACGCGCGCCTTGCCGGTCATAGAATAAATCATTTGCATTGCATCCATCCATCCCGATTCCCGATTCTCAATCCGGGTAATCAGTCGTGCCAGGGCCCGAACCGATCCTTTTCTCATTTCGGCTATCAGACTTTCCCAATCTTCCAGCATTGTATTTTATCTCCGGCTGTGATTTTAACTACTCAGGTGTTTAAACCGAAGGGATAAACACTCAGGTTCCTGGTAAAAAGAAAGAACCCATAACCCAACGCCTTTAACCTTCAGTATACCTAACCGACAAGATAACCTTACCTGCCCTTGAAAGCAGGTTCTCTTTTCTCCAGAAACGCCGTGAATCCTTCTTTGAAGTCTTCGCTTTTCATGGTAACGCTCAGCACATAGGATTCATAATCCAGGGCCTGGGCCAAATCCCACTTATAAAAATTCTGCAAGCCTCTTTTGGCATATGCAATCGGTATGGGAGCATTGTCTGCGATTCTTCTGGCCATTTCAGTGGTGGCTTCCATAAGTTTTTCGTGGGGTACGAGAGTGTTCACCATGCCGAGTTTATAGGCTTCTTGGGCGTCGATGACGTCACCTGAAAAAATCAGTTCACAGGCCTTGGCATAACCCACAAGTCGGGGTAAAAAATAAATACCGCCCCAATCCGGGTGAACGCCGCGCCGTGTGAACACCTGTCCAAACCGGGCTTTTTCACTGGCGATTCGAATATCACAAGCCAGGGCCAGGTTGACGCCGCCACCTGCCGCCACACCATTTACCGCAGCGATCACCGGTTTTTCAACCTGGTTCAAGGCCAAAACAATTTTTGCCATGGCTGGACGTTCACTGGGAGAAGTTTCCGTGAGGGCCTTGGTTTGGCCGGAAACGAACTCCGTGACATCACCCCCGACGCAAAAGGCCTTCCCGGAGCCGGTGATGACTATAACCCTGACTTCCGGATCAGCGCAAACATCATCAATTACTTCAACGAGTTCCTGGCGCATCCGGCCGCCGAAAGCGTTCAATTTCTCCGGCCGATTCAGAGTGACCCAGGCGATCATATCTTTCTTGTCCAAAAGTACATGCTCCCACTGCATCATTCACCCCCAAATGTCGATTCCAGTTGTTGCGCTAATAAAATAGCGCCCTTCATTAGTTCCGGGAAAACTTTTCCAATACTTTCAATCTGTTTTATCAGGCCGGCGATTTGCCCGGACGGCATAATCGCGGTATCCGCATCGCCTCCGAAGTGTATATATACAGCTTCTGCATTTTTACTGTTAAGGTGCTTATCCTCAATTGTCTTGTCCGGATTCTGAATCATCTCTACTGCAAGGTTTTTTAACACTCGTATAGGCATGGCATCTTTTCCAAGAAGGATTGTGGCATCACTATCAGCACGCACGATAAGCTGCTTGTAAAAATCAGGGGTCGGGCATTCATGGGTGGCAATAAACCGCGTTCCCAGTTCAACTCCTTCAGCGCCCAACGCAAATGCGGCAACAAGCCCTCTGGCGTCTGCAATCCCTCCTGCCGCTACCACCGGCACCTTTAAGGCGTCCGCCAACTGGGGCACCAGGCACATGGTCGTCGTTCCATGACGGCCTACATGACCAGCAGCCTCAAATCCAGTGGCAATAACACCATCAACGCCACAGGATTGAGACTTCAGCGCCATTTCTACGGAGGAAACTTTATGCAGTACTTTTAAACCTGCATCCTTGATACGCCCAATTAACTTCGCCGGATTTCCCGCAGATGTTGTAATGGTTTTAATCCCTGCGTCAATTGCTATTTCGAGGGCTTCGAAGGCGTTTGGACGATAGATGAGAATATTGATTCCGAATGGTTGATCGGTCAGATCCCTGGCTTTTTTTATTTCCAGGAGTAACCGGTCAGATGAGAGGCCGGAGGCGGCAATCTGGCCGAATCCGCCGCTGTTTGATACGGCTGCCGCCATTTCACCAAGCGTGATCAGTCGCATGGGACCTAAAATAAATGGATATCTGGTCCCGGTAATCTCTACTATTCGACTTTTTACCATATTTATCACCTAAAAGCCTGGCTAAAATAATCTTTACGGCAAACTGGAATTGATAAATGCCCCTATCTCTTTTATGGAAGAGCCTGAAGTAAACACTCCGCTGACACCCATTTTTTTTAATTCAGGAACATCCTGATCAGGGATAACTCCCCCGACAATGACCAGGATATCAGTTGCGTTTTGTTCTCTTAGTTTTTCGATGACCTTGCGCGTCAGAGACAGATGTGCCCCTGATAAAATAGAAAGGCCCACCACATTAACATCTTCCTGAACGGCAGCGCTCGCAATTTCTTCCGGTTTCTGTCTCAGACCTGTATAAATAACCTCAAACCCCAGATCCCTCAGACCATAGGCAATAACTCTAGCGCCACGCTCATGGCCATCCAGACCCGGCTTTGCAATCAACACTCTAATTTTTTTTCCCGTATTCATTCTAAATACCTCCCTATCCCACTACTTTTCTCATTTCCAATGAGCCTCGTAACTACTCAGGTTGGTTAGGCTCCAGTTTAAGGCTGTTATTCACTGCGCATGATTTGACCCTAAAAGCCCTCCCAACTTCAATCTATATACCTGAGCAGTTACAATTACAGCTCATCAGAATCTGGCATTTTTTCATCTATACGAGACCGCTATCAACTCCGCAGGCAATCAACCTGTTAAACTCTCTGGCAGGCCTGAAGAATTCCAGTCCGTATTTGTCATGGAATTCCTGTAAACGCCCAAGGGTAAATTTAACCCCTTTCTGGCTGACGTAGCGACCGGGACCATGCCAGCAGTCAGGAAAACCAATGCCTAATACAGAAGCCATGTCCATGCTGTAATAGTTTTTAACAACCCCCTCATCCAGGCAGTGAAACGCCTGATTGACCATTGCGAGCAGAAGCATTTCTTTAACTTCTTCACGGGTTGGAGTCGGCAGGGATTCATTGCGAATAACAAATTTTATTGCTGATTGGTCCGGTTTCATGTCGGGGCCGTAAAAACAGGGCTTTCCGGCGCCCACATAACCGGCCTCATACATTTTAATCAGTGTTTTCGGCACTGTTATCAGCCCCGGCTTATTCGATTGCATATACAAACCAGCATGATAAATGACATTCCCGCCTGCTGTCCCGTAAACATTCAATGGGCCCTGGGGGAAACCGGCCTCAAGGGCCAACTTGTCAATTTCCCAGGGGTCAACCCCCATTTCCGCGAGGTAAAAACCGGTCATAACATAGACACCGAATGTTCTGCTGGTATAAAAACCGGGGCCATCTCCAACAATGACACAGGTTTTCCCCTGTTGCCTGCCGGAGACAACAGCGGTTGCGAGAGAACTCTCAGAAGTTTGCGGCCCTTGAATAATCTCCAAAAGAGGCATTAAAGGAACCGGGGAAAAGTAATGCATTCCCACAACCATTTCCGGACGAAGAGATTCGCCGGCGATTTCCTGCATGGGTATGGTAGACGTATTGGACGCAAAGACGATATCCGGATTGATTTCCTGAACCTGCTTGAGAATTTTCCTTTTCAAATCAAGATCTTCAAAAACAGCCTCGATAACTAATGGAACCGTTTTCAAACCACTATAATTATCGGATAAACATATATTATCCATAACCATGTTTTTTCGTTCCAGTGTCCAGCTCCCCTTTTTTACCAGAGGGTCCAGACCTTTACCGATATTCACTTTTGCGGCTTCAGCGGTTTTTATGTCGATGTCAATAAGAAGAACTTTTATACCTTTATCTGCACAAACCTGGGCAATACCTTGCCCCATCAGACCGGCGCCGATGATTGCCAAGTTAGGTACGGGAATAGCCTTTTGAACATTAACACCGGACAATTTCGAAGCTATGCTTGTCGTTAGAAAAAACAAATCAATCTTATTTTTTACATTGGGATGCTCAATAAGCCATGCAAAATGCTTTACTTCGTTTTTAGCAGCTTCTTCAAAAGGTAAATCAAGCCCTTCTTCAATGGCGTCAATAGCCGCCTTAAAATAGGGTTTTTCCAGACACACGGTAAACCGGTCCCGAGCTTTTTTAATTAACGATTCCTGAACCTTCCCAGTCGGTTTTAAGGGTTCCTTCCACTTGGGATCATAGTTCCTATTGACTATATCCAGGTGGGATTCTATCCATTGTTCAGCTTTGTTTTGAATGTCTTTTCCAGTGGTAATTGTAACTAAACCAGAATCTGCGTATGCTTCGGCCGGAAGTACCTGCCCACGCATGACAACCTCGATGGCTTTTTCAAGTCCGATTACTCTTCTTAAGGTTTCAGGGCCGCCGGCTGCGGGAAAAAGGCCGATGTTGACTTCCGGCAATCCCATTTTTGTGCCCGGAGAGGCAAAGATATGATCACAGGTCCACAAAAGCGTCTCAAAACCACCTCCCAAGGCGGTCTGGCCGGTAAGAACCGCAACAACAGGGAATGGGCTCCTGGCAAGGGATGCAAGCACTTCCTGAAGCTTCAATACGGTATATTTCAAGTTCAGAGATGACGCATCTTTCAGAATTTCCATGAGGTTGGCGCCATCTAAAAAACTCTTTTTTTTAAGAGACGCTAAAATAACGCCTCGGACATTATCACGGTTTGCCCTTTCAGTGGCAACCGCAAAGTCTTTGATGAACTGATCACCAATGGTGTTGACTGGTCCTGCAGTATCTATTAGAAATGCTGCTATATTCTTTTTGGGATCAAGCCGGTATATAACTTCGGACATTTTTTTACCTCCTAAAATCTAAATGGATTATTCTGTTCACAAAAGACTTCACACTTGAACCATGATCGCTTCGCCCTGAGTTAAACCTCCGCATATGGCGGCCACGGCGAAACCGCCGCCTCTTCGCCGAAGTTCGTACATCATCGCCATGGTGATTCTAAGGCCGGAAGCCCCTACCGGATGTCCGATAGCGATTGCGCCACCATTCACATTGGTTTTCTCTATCAATTCATGCCACTTTTTTTCATTATTTTCAGCCAGTACTTTGGTGCTGACCAAGGGCATTGCGGCAAAGGCCTCATTGATTTCGATCAGACTTATATCATCGATGCCCATTTTTGTTCTTTCCAACAATTTGTTAATGGCGAATGCGGGAATCCATGATATTCCGTAAGGCATGTCAGTTCGCCCAACCTGATCAACGATATTACCAAGAATAGTAAGGCCAAGTGCCTTTGCTTTTTTTTCGGTCATAACCACCATGGCGGACGCTCCGTCATTTAACCCGGGAGCATTCCCGGCCGTAGTGGTCTTAGCCCCAAATACCGGCGGAAGCATTTCGAGAGCCCCGACACTTCCACCGGGACGCGGCATTTCATCCGTTGTAAAAAGATATTTTTCTCTTCCTTTTTTAACAG
This sequence comes from Deltaproteobacteria bacterium, assembly GCA_016219185.1. GTDB lineage: Bacteria > Desulfobacterota > Desulfobacteria > Desulfobacterales > Desulfatirhabdiaceae > RAAP-1. Next base: position 24,108 of record JACRBZ010000078.1, on the reverse strand, counting down.
GTATGGGAACGATTTCATCCTCAAATTTTCCGGCTTTCATTGCTTCTGCCCATTTCAAATGGGAGCCCATTGCAAAGTTATCCAGCATTCTTTTAGAAATATTATATTTTGCAGCTCCATCGGAAGCATCAACAGCCACTGAATGGTAGCCAGGATACATGATGGGAAATATCGGGTCGGGCATCTTCAGTTCACCTATTCTGACACCATTCCTAATTTGACGCGACTGATGGGGCACCCTGCTCATGGCCTCGATACCGATTACAAGCGCAGACTCAATTTCGCCCAGACGAAGGCCCCAGAGAGCCATACGAAGCGCAGTAAGGGGCGAGCAGCAGGCCGTATCTATCGTAGTTGTAAATACATCAAGACCAAGTTTTAGACAAATCTGCCGGCCCGTCACCGAACCGATCTCAAAGGAACCCGGCATGCAGTTTCCCACAAAAATCTGATCGATTTCCTTTTTAATATTATTTCCTGCAGCCTCAATTGTGGCGTTTGCAACATGAACAGCCACATCAATAGGCTCCATTTCTGAAAGTGAACCGAGGTATTTGCCAAAAGGGGATCTTTTGGCGCTGACAATGACATATTTTTCTGACATTCTTTTCTTCCTCCTAATTGTTTATTATTCAACTCTCATCAATCTGTTTTTGAGAATCAGATTGATCATCCATGGCATATTGTCATAAATAAAAGTGGCTCATCAGGCGCTATTGGTTTTGTGGCAGCACAAAGGATGTTTGCATGTTGTCAATATTTTCTAAGGAATCAACAGATGCTTCAAGTGCCGCTGTTGCCTGACTACCAAGTACGGGTGTGCACAGGTCTACAAATTTAGCTGAGATTTTAGCCTTTTTTTCTGTAAGTTCCGGTATGAGCTTTAAAATATCTGAAACAGCGGTATAGGTTTTTCCTGAATCCGTTTCGATTTCAACTCTTGCTTCCAGGGTCTTGAAATCCTGTGTGGGATTGGCCGTTATTTTTTTCATAAAAGCCTTTACTTCCGGGTCATTGATCTTTTCATCGGTAAATGCCTGCATCCCGGTGTTTTCCCTGAGAATTGCATTGGCCACACAATAAGATATGCAGAATTTCCCTTCCAAGCCTGTACTTGCTTCCATCTTGCTTGCGGCTGAAAGCGCCAGTTCGGAGGAGAAAACCCGGATTGACTTGACAGCATTTGGTTTTATTCCTTCTTTCAGAATGATGGACCGGGCTGCTTCGATGGGAGAATGGGTGGCATGGCAGGAGGCGTGGTATTTCTGAGCCAAATTTTCAATCTCCCATGTTTTGCCTATCGTATTTACAACATCTTCATTCACGGTTCCTTTGAACACCTTGAAAAAACCATGCGCGCCTTCAATTATGTCTTCGGCGCCTGTGAAACCATCTCCGGCAAGCAGTGCGGCAATAAGTCCGGCCTGGGAAGCTTTGCCGGCATGAAATGCTTTGCTCATTGTGCCGAAAGAACTTTTCAGCCCTGAAGCCTGAGTTCCGGCAACTCCCAAGGCGTTAAGCGTCTGTTTCTCATCTAATCCCAGTAATTTCGCAGAGGAAGCGGCAGAAGCAAAATGCCCGATGGTGGAGGTAGGATGACAGCCTGTCATGTAGTGGTCTAGTCCAGCGCACGCCCCGATAACAGCCCCCACTTTAAGGCCGATAAGGTAAGAAAGAAGAAAATCGGTACCGGATTTACCCATCCATTCAGAAAGTGCAAGAATAGACGGGAATATAGTTACGGATGGGTGCCCCAGAAAATGCTCAAGTGTATCATCATAGTCAAGGACATGAGATGCTGATCCATTGATTAAAGCTGCCTGGCATGCTGATTTTCTCATGCCATATCCCAACAGGGTCGACTGTTTATTTCCACCCATCATATCTGCATATTTAATCAATTTCTTTACCAACGGATCTTCTTTTCCGGCAAAGGTCACGCCAAGCCAATCCTTAAATGCGACCTTGGCATGATCAAAAACATGAAGAGGGATATCAGATTTCCCTGTTCCGGCAATAAAACGGGCTAATATTTTGGTCAATTCGATAGGTTTTAATTCCATTCTTGGTGTCTCCTCATCATATGACTATTTTGGTAATAGGCTTTCCATTTTTCAGGGCAAATTGCCATGAAAAATAATCATATTAGTCTATTTATTAAATTAGCTGATATCTCTCCGCCAGTTAACAACATTGAAAGTCAAAAACGAAGATAATCTATGTTGAATTTCATTTGTAAAGTTCAATTCAATGAGGGCTTCGCTTCACCAAAAACAACTCTGAGCACATCACAAATTTCCTGCAATGTTGCATAACTCTTGACGCATGAGAGAATGTCAGGCATCAAATTGACCGATTCATCTGCAGCGTTCTGTTTCAACTTTTTGAGATTCTGGGCAACCAGACGGTTATCTCGATCACTTTTAAGACGTATCAGGTTCTCTTTTTGACGCTGCTCCGCGCTTGCCATCATATCTGCCGAATAAACTTCTTCAACACTACGATTGATCTTAACATCTATCTCATCGGGCCCTGTGAAACAATTTACGCCAACTACAAATTCTTCCTTATTTTCAATCTTCTTCTGTCTTTCATAGGCGCTTTTGGCAACGGCTCTCTGCATATAACCGTTTTCAATGGCGCCGATCGCCCCCCCCATCTGCTCTATTTTGTTTAATTCCGCCTGTGCCTCGGATTCGATTTCATCCGTCAGCGATTCCATAAAATAGGAACCGGCCCAAGGGTCTAATGTTTCACCCACCTTGGCTTCATATATTAAAACTCGTGTTCCATCATGAGATAACTGCTGGGCCTCAAGGCTATGGCCCAGTCCCATTGGTTCATCGAACGGGGGATATATGCCGGGAATACCTCCGGACATGCCAGCCGCCATCCCTCCAACAACTGCGCGAATCAAATTGGTCAACGGGCGCTGCAAGGTTGTGCTGATGCATCCTATATGTGCTGTGGAAATCTGCCTGATCAGCATGCTTTTTGGATTTTTTGCTTTAAAGCGTTCTTTCAGCATGCGCGCCCACATTCTCCGGGCAGCACGCTGGAAGGCGATTTCCTTATAGAATTCCATGCTTCCTCCAAACGCGTTAAAAGTAAAACGGGGCGCAAACCTATCAATGTCAAAACCCGCATCAATTCCGGCCTGAAGATAGGTGGCCCCGATCGCCATGCTGAAAGCAAGATCCTGAACCCTGGTTGCGCCGGCTTCACGCATATGATACCCACCAATACTGGTAATGTTAAATTTTGGCATGTGTTCGGTACAAAAGGAGAGGATGTCACGAAAAAGCCTCAAAGATTGTTTGGGAGGGTATATATAGGTGCCCCGGCCCACGTACTCTTTTAAGATGTCGTTTTGGGGCGTACCTCTTAGTTTGGCGAGCGGAATACTGCGCTGTTCTGCCAACGCCGCGTACATGGCGATAATAACCGCCGATGGCGCGTTAATAGTAAAGTTCGATGCAATTTTATCCAGGTCCAGGTCGCCGGTGTAAGGCTCATAAATAATTTCAAAATCCTTTAAGGAATCTACCGCCACGCCAACCCGGCCGACTTCACCCTCCGCCCATGAATCGTCAGAATCATAACCGCATTGTGTCGGAAGATCCATTGCCATGTTCGGAGCGCCCTTTCGTCCCATTGAATGCATTCGGATCAGATAATCCCGATAATCTTCGGCCGTTCCGAAACCAGCGTATTTACCTGCTCCGCTTGAACCCCACTCGAACCGGGTTTCCGCCTTTGCCAGCTTCTCTGCAAACGCCTGCCACTTGGGCACCGGATCGTTGCCTGCGGTAAATGGATATAGGCCGGGAAAACCTACTTTTTCGAGAAAGTCGTAACCGTTAATATCTGCAGGTGTATAAAACCGTGTTGGACTTTTTGTAAGGCCAAATTTATTAAGATGCGGTGAAACCACTTTTTCCTGCCACTGTTGACTGGCCAGTCCTATTTTGTCGTTATTCTCATCCATACCGTGATACCTCCAATGCTTGTCAAAAAGCCGGTCTGCTTTTTAGTCTCTACTATACATGAAGCAATAACCTACTGTGCATAAACGAGAAAGCCCTTCATTCGTTTATGAAACATTACAATATTATGAACGAATTATTTTTGCGCTAATGTATATTGATGCCAATGCTGCGCAGAGTGTTGTCCGATCCGAGCCGGAGTGCCAAATGCAGACTATTCAAGTCGGTTTGTCTTTTTCAACTCTGCTTTTTTAATTTTTCCGGTTGCAGTCATTGGAAGGTCATCGATCATTTCAATATGAGCCGGAAACTTGTATTTGGCGATCTTTCCACTGAGATACTCATGAACTTCTTCTTTGGTTATGCTCTCACCTTTAGTACATACAATAAAGGCTTTCCCTACTTCACCCCATTTGTCATCTGGGACCCCGATGATGGATACATTTTCAATTTTCGGGTGATCGATCAGTATTTTTTCGATCTGTGCCGGGTACACATTCTCACCACCGCTACGATACATATCTTTGGCCCTGTCGACGATGTAAAAATAACCGTCTCCATCCATGTAGCCAAGATCGCCGGTGTGCAGGACGCCATCGACTATCGTTTCTTTTGTTTTATCGGGTAAATTCCAATAACCACTCATCACGGTAGGCCCGGTGGCCACAATTTCTCCGATTTCACCGGGCGGGGTCCTGTTTCCGTCTATATCCTGTATCCAGATTTCCGTAAAAAAACCCGGTAACCCGATGGACCCTTCTTTTCTGATGATGTCTTTTTTTGGCAGAATCATCATGGCTGAGTTTTCTGTTTGGCCAAAACCCTGCTGCATGTATAATCCTTTTTCGGCCAATTCCTTAAGCAGGCTGATAGGTGTCCGTTCGCCTCCACCCAAAATATATTTAACACTTCTGACATCGATATTATCGAGCGCCTTTGACTGCAGGATCAGGCGCCACATGGTGGTCAGGGCAAAAATCACCGTGGGTTTGTATTTTTCGATATCTTTGGCAAACTGTTCCGGCTCAAACTTGAGTCTCATGATAAATGACGCACCTCGACATAAAACCGGCGTGGCGATGATAAACAGACCACCGGAATGAAACAGTGGCAGTTGTGACAAGAAAATATCGTCTGCAGACATGTCCGTATACATTATCATCTGAAAATTCTTAAAATATGTCTGGCCGTGGGAAAGAACAGCTCCTTTTGGGTTGCCTGTAACGCCTGATGTGTAAATGATAGCCAGTGGATCATCCATATCGATGGACTCATTCACCGTCGGTTCGTCTGTTGAATTTTCATCAATTACCTGATGATAATCAACAGACCACTCCGGACAGTCCGGAAAACCGGGGACGCCGATTTTCAACCAGAGATATTTACCCTCTTCCACTTGTACCGAAGAACGGAGCGGCTCAACATTACCGGCAAACGCATCATGAAAAACAAGCAAACGGGAACCGCAGTCATTGAGCTGATATTTGATCTCCCCGGATACCATGCGAACGTTCAATGGCACAAAAATAAGGCCGATTTTAGCAGCGGCCAGATAGATGGCCATAAACTCGGGGCAATTGGCCAGAAGCACTGAAATACGATCGCCTTTTTTTAGTCCCTTGGAAAGAAAATAATTGGCGACACGATTGGTTTCCTCATTCAGATACCCATAGGTTATATTTATATCTTCAAAAACAAATGCCGTTTTGTCGGGTGTCGCGGTCGCCCGTTTTGATGTAATTTTACCGATATTCCATTTCATAAGGTTCCTCTTCTTTTGTTAATTATTTGTGTTTATCTAATCTTAAGGTTTGATATCTCTTTTAAGTTCTGGACGGCACGTCCTTGATTTATCCCGACCTTCTTTCGGTCCTCCATGGATACTTCCACCCATTCACTTCATCAAAGCCGGCAACCAGTTCGTCAGGCCGGGCACAAACGAGACCAAGACCAGGAAAAGGAGCATGATGATCAGGAAGGGAAACACGCCCCGGGAGACTTCGCTGCTCGTGGATTTTGCGACGGTCTGTATGATAAAGAGATTTATACCTTCAGGCGGAGAGATCAGGGCTAGCTCCATATTGATCACCATGACGACCGCAAACCATAACCCGCTGAACCCGAGTTCAGTAACCAGGGGGTAGAGTAAGGGCAGGGTTATGACCATGATGGAAACGGCTTCCAGGGGCATGCCCATTATGATCAAGAAGATGTTGATGCTCAGGATGACTACCCAGGGCGGAACATCCAGAGCCTTGACAAAGGCCAGAATGTTCTGAGTGATCTGAGCCATAAGAATCATCTGGCCGGTGATGTTGGCTCCGATAATGATCAAAAGGATCATCGATGAGAGCATGGTGGCATCCAGGAGGATTTTCTTCAGACCTTCCCAGGAAACGGTGCGGGAGATGAAGCAGCAGAGGATGAGACCGTAAATACCCGCCACACCCCCTGCCTCGGTCGGAGTAAAAATTCCCGAGTAGATGCCTCCGATGATGATGAGTATGGTAAACAACCCGCCGGCAGCTCCCCTGGCCCCCCCCAGGATCTCTTGACAACTCGCTCTGGGTTCGCGCTGGATATTATTATCCCAGCCGGCGACCACGGCTACATAGAGGCAGAACATCACGGACAAAAGCAATCCGGGGATCAGGCTGGCCAGGAATAAAGAGCCAACCGATTCGTTGGTCATGACCCCATAAAGGATCAGGGCCAAACTGGGCGGAAAGAGAATGCCCAGTGTTCCTCCTGCAGCCAGCAAACCAATGGCCAGCTTGCGATCGTATCCCCGGGAAAGCAACTCCGGCAAGGCAATCATGCTCGCGGCCGCTGCCACCGCCACGCTGGATCCGGTCATGGCCGCAAATAACCCGCAAAAGATCACCGCGGCGATTCCCATCCCTCCAGGCAGATGGCGCACCAGGACATAGGCAAACTTAAAAAGCTTGGGAGCCACCCCGCCGATTCGAAGAACTGAGGCCGTCAGGATGAAGAGGGGCAGGGCGACAATGACGAAATTGTCCATAGTGGAATAGGCAACAACCGGGATTTGCACCAGCATGGAAGCGCCGCCAAAAAGGAAATAAAACCCGAAAACCCCAAAAAGGCCCAGGGCGACGGCCACCGGAAGGCCACTCAGCAAAAGGACAAAAAAGAGGGTCAAAAGTCCAAGATTCATAGATACCTTAAGGAGTATCAAACTAACGACGAGCAATACAGCGAAGATGCCTGTGACCAGCATCTGGGAAAAGAGGGGCCCCTGTGCAGGCTGCCTCAATACCCTCTCTCCTTCTCCGGCAAATTCGGCAGAGGTTAAATTATTGAATAGCTTCTTTACAAGCCGGATAAATTGAATGGTAAGAAGAATCCCCCCCAAGGGAACGAAGAACAGGGGAATGAACAAGGGAATCCGTAAAACCGTCGGAGAAACCTCCCCGCTCTGGTAGGATATAAAAGCCATCTTCCCCCCCTCCCAAGTCATAACCAGACAGTAGAGGATACTTAACAGGGAAGTAAATATCTCCAGGATAAGCGCAGTCCTTCCGGAAAGATGATTGGTGACGAAATCAACCCTTATATGTCCATTATTCTTGAGAATGTAAGCGAAGGAGAGAAAAGTAGAAGCCAAAATCGTATAAATACTGACTTCCAACACCCATGTCGTTGGCGAGTTGAAAAAGTATCGCAAAATCACTTCATAGGTGACAAAGAGCGCGGTGAGCAGGATCAGGATCCCGCCCCCCAGGGCGCTCCCGAAAATCACTCGATCGAAGAGCGACTCGGATCTATCCAAATTATTCATCTATAGTTTCCCTAAAATCTAGCGGGCCTTTTCCGCTTCCTCCACCAAGGCTTTGCCCGTTGCCCCGGTTCGTTCGATGTATCGAAACAGGATGGGCCGGCAAGAATCGGACCATCTCTGCCTTTCCTTGTCGGGCAGATAGTAGATTTCCATCCCTTTCTCCTTGAGCCCCCGCAAACATCCTTCCGAAGACTCGCGCGCCTGGTTATATCCCCATTCCTGGGCCTCTTTGGCAGCAACGCTCATGACTCCTTGATAATCGGCGGGCAAATCCTTCCATTTTTCTAAATTTACCAATACTGCGGGCAGTGAAGTTACATCCCCGATTGGGATATGTGTATAATAGCGAGCCACCTCGTAGAGCTTCCTGTCCCAAACCGAGCAGGTTGTTGTGAGTAGCCCGTCAATGGTCCCTCTTTGCAATGCAAGATAAAGCTCTCCAGCACCCATGAACACAGGAGCCGCTCCCAATGCCTCCATAAGTTCTGTTTGAGTCTCTCCGTGTCCTCGGAGCCTCTTGCCCTTAAAATCCTCAAGGGTCCTTAACGGCTTTCTCCCAATAAATGTTGCAGTTCCCCAGTCCATCCAAAAAAGCAGTTTCACCCCTTTCTTTTCAAATTCCGCTTCTAGTAGCTGCCTGAACTGCAAAGAATCTATCGCCCGATACAGATGGTCATGATCTTTAAAGAAATAAGGCAGCTCGATAATAGACAAGGGGGGAATCAGGCCCGTCCATACCCCGGCTGTTACCTGGGCCATGTCCACCGCTCCGGAAGGCAAAGCTCTGGGCAGATCTTTGTCGCTGAACAATTGACCCGCCGGATATATTTCCAGTTTCACTTTTCCTCCGGTTCTCTCTTCTACAAGACGGGCATAAAGTTCCTGTGTTTTAGTGATGTAGTGGCCAACCGGCATATTCCCAGCAAACCTGAACACGAATTCGGGCTTGTCACTCTGCGACGCGGCATCTGTCTGGTAAACGTTCAATGAAAAGCAGAGACTATAAGTCAGTAAGAATGACAGCCACCAAAATTTAAAACCATTGTTGATCTTCATAAAAACCTCCTTTCGTCATTTAAAGATATTAGAAAGGTTGTCTAAAAAACTTTTCTGTTGAAGGCTATATTACCGACCATCGAGTCTCTCCGGCACCTTACCCGCATCTCAAACCGTTTCCGTAGAAAAAAGTTACTTTCTTTCGGCTACTTTTGTTTCTGAGACTAATTTTGCACGGCTATCCCGAACTGCTCGTGATTGCGAACACAACGAAGCATGGTAATTACCTGGTTAAAGATTACAAATATTGTGCCAAGATTGAAATTAAGGGGAACAAATGATAAAGGGTATATCTATAAGATTAAATTTATAGATATATTTCATGATGTTCTGAGCGGAAATTAAATAAGAATTATTCATACAAATTACCGCAGATCATTCTACGGATATTAATTGAATCAGAACAATCGGACAAAATGGCATTTTATTAAAATAATGTCCGATTTTAAGACTAACTGCCATGCTCGGTGCGGGCACATCGAAGGATGAAAATAGATCATATTCATATAAATATCCATTTCGGTGATATCCGGTTAATTTTATGGTTTAATATCTATAATCTCCAATCCTTTTTCAATTTCGTTCTTAAAATACAAGCGGCACATCTCAATATAGTCGTTGCATGATTGTCCATCATATACCATCCATGGGAAAATACAGCTCGTCCATAGAACTGATGACGGGATTGTGCACTGTATCTGTCTTGACGGAATCTGATGTGTCTTCTCCATTTTTTTATGGTCCGGATGATCCGTAATCCCTGCATTATAAAGCGTTTGGCATCTTTCCTCAGCAGAGATATTGAAGGCTGGTGAAAAAAAATTAATTCCATAGCGGTTAAATATATCTCGTGCAATGACCTTGACGTCTTCAAGCTGCGAGCCGTCATCTAACTGTTCAGTATTACTGCCATCGCAAATGTTTGTGATATTGTTTTCCTTACAGAATTTTATCGCTGCAATATCCATGGCGATCTTGCATTGCAGGCATTCATTGGCCATGAACAGTTTTTGCATGTTTTCCATATATTTTTCGCGGCCATTGCGAATCCCGTGAGGATCTTCCCACAAAGGACCGATTTTTTGGTTAAGGACCTCCTGCTGGGCCTGCTGTTTCTCCTGGTGCGGCGTAATTGACTGATAAATGTTTTCAATATCGATTGTTTTATGATGAATTTCTGCATTCGAAGGCACTTTCTGCATCAGTCTGTTGACGGCTTCCTGAAGATTTTCTGCTCGTCTCAAGCCATATCTTATGAAAGTAATAAGATATATCTGATCATATTTGGGTAGTTGTAACCAGGCGGCATATGTTGAATCTGTGCCTCCGGAAAACATAACGGCTATTTTATTGCTTTTCATTCATCATTCTCCCTAACTGCCCGTTAGATTAATATTTATTAATGGTTTTCAAGCCTGATAACAAAAAAACAGGGGTAATAATACCAATTCGAGTCGTCATACCATCTTTTTATACCTCAATACACAAAACACAGACCTGTGAATCTTGTTTGTTCCGGTACATGATAAGTCAAGATCCCCATCGCTGGACAGTTGGCTTGTCTTTTTTCAGTCCTCGAGAGAATATTTCAAAGGAAAGAGCAAGTTTTTTTTTCAAGTAATCCTTGTCTTCATTTATGGTTTTTTTACTAGCTTCCCGGAGGACAACTCCAGAAAACAGTGACCAGAAGATATCCGAAAAAGCAACCGGGTGATTTTCAATATAAATGCCTTTTTCGATTCCCTCCTGAAAAATATCGGAAATTGCCCCGATGGATTTACGGGATAAATCCTTGATCAGGATCTTGAGACGGGGAGATAGATTTCTCAACGTTTCGCTGGACTGAAGGTGAAACAAATTGATGATGTTCAGCGGATCAAAATCATAGACATCATACATGGCCTCAATCAATTTCTCTACTTTTCGTTCGGGAGTCAGATCGCTGTCCTTGTTGACATGCTCGACCCGAATATGAAGGTACTGCAAAACCCTCAAAGAAAGCGATGCATGCAGCTCTTCTTTATTTTTGAAATACAGGTATAAGGTTCCCGTACTCAATTCAGCTTCACTGGCAATGTCTTCCATCGTTGACTTGCTGAACCCTTTTTTCGAGAACAACCGATTGGCAGCCACGAGAATCCGCTGGCGCCGCCTCTCTTTATCTCTTTCTTTTCTTTCCTGAATTCCCATGAAACATCCCTTGTTCCAAAATCATAATATGCGCTCATATGTAAAAAAATAGGCGAGTTGCTATGATGACAATCTGACGGAAAGGCTGGCAGCTACGGGTTCCTGCTAACCAAATTTACACCTTTCCAGAAAGGTTTTCACCATCTCCTCTGAAATCCGGTTCCCTTCACCGGCCTGCACCGCCGTGTAATGAACCAGACAGGTATAGAAGGGAAGAAGCTCCGGCATGGTTTGACCGATGGCCTGGATATGGGTTTCTACCGTTTGCACATCGCCGCGCACCACAGGTCCTGTCAGGGCCTGATGAACGCCCACCCGGTCGATATTGGCAAGGGTGCCTTCGATGAGGGGTTTCAGGACGGCAAATGCTTCTTCAGGGGGAACACCGGCTTGCTGAATGAGCCGGAAGGCCACCCCCATGAGGGTGACCAGGAAATTGGATGCCACCACGGCGGCCGCGTGGTACAGCGGCTTTCCTTCGGTAAGAATCTGCAGCGGAAGCGCTTCCAGATCCCTTGTCATCCGATCAGCCAACGACACCGCTTTTGAATCCCCCTCGATCGCCACCCGAATCCCTTTAAACGGATTTTGAGTGAGGTCGATAGATGCAAAACTCTGCAGGGGATGCATGGAACCGATCGATGCGCCGGACTTGCGGGCCGAAGCCAGAATGGTCGAGGGATGAGCGCCGGAGCAGTGAAGAACGACCGCGGCCGGGGAAAACCCGTCCTGCTTTGATATCGACTCGCATACGTATTCAATCGCCCCGTCAGGCATGGTCAGAAACACCACATCGGCCTTTCGGGTGATCTCCCATGGCCGATCTGTTGCCTCCGAAATATCGCAAATGCCCGCCAGTCTCTGAGCAGACGTCCGGTGAAGACTGGAAACCCCGACAATCGCATGCCCCTTGTCCCCAAGGGTTTTTGCCAGGGCTGTGCCCATCCGGCCGCAGCCGACAATACCAACCGAAGGTTTCATACCGCCGCCTCCTTGCCGCCTTGGTATCATCTTGAATGCAACAGTGAGTCTCCCATCAGAATCATATGGGTTCCCGATGTATCCACCAGCCTTGTCAGGGGATAATCATAAGCAGTCAGGGCAATAATATTTTCGCCTTTTTCCTTCATTTCATACAGTGTTGGGATGGTAACCGGGGAAGTCATTTATGATCTCTCCTTGAAATAAAAGAAAAATCTACCGAGATTGGCTGTATTCCACGGCTGCCCGGCTGAAGGTTGACGGCAATGATAATTGCATCAACCTTCAGCCGGGTAATGCCTTCCTGCAGAATTTCCAGCCTGTCCCCTCTCGACGTGTCGCCCATCATCTCAAAAATCTCCCGTTTTTATACGATTCCTTTTTTCTGAAACACGGCAATATCTTCTTCTGGATATCCGATTTCCCGTAAAATGGGAACTGTGCTTTCTCCAAAACCGACGGCCGGTATGCGCACCTTCCCCGGCGTTCGGCTCAGCTTGACAGGAATACCAATAACCGGCATTGTTTTCCCGTTCTTTCCCTCAAGGTCAACAACCATTTCCCTTTCCCTGAATAAGGGGTCCTTCAGCACTTCTTCGAGGTTCTGAACCTTTCCCCAGCAGATATCCAGATCTCCGAGCTCGCTGTCCCACCTTTCGAGGGTCTTCTGGCGAAAAACAGAGCGCAGAATGTCGATGATTTCCAGTCGTCTGCTGTCGTCATACTGCAGGTCGCTGAATTCCGTTAGTTCAAGATGCTCGCAAAGTTTTTTCCAGAAGCGGTGTTCAACGGCGCCAATGGATAGAGACCGGCCGTCTGCGGTTTCATAGGTATTGTAACAGGCATATCTGTGAGATAGCACGGCATCCGAGCGTGTGGGGAGCTGGCGGGTCATTTGATGAAAGTAAAGCGGAATGGAAAGAAACCCCAACAGGCCGTCGGTCATGGAAATATCAATGTACTGGCCCATGCCGGTCTGATTCCTGGCAATGAGTGCAAGCAGAATGCCGATAACAGCATTCATCCCGCCACCTGCAACGTCCGCCAATTGAACGCCGGGAATGGCGGGAGGAGAATCCGGCGCACCGATTAAATCGAGGATTCCCGCAGCACTCAGATAATTGACATCATGGCCGACCCGATTCACGTAAGGGCCTGTCTGGCCATAGCCGGTTATGGAACAGTAAATGATGCCAGGATTGACCTTGCAAACCGTTTCATAATCAACACCCAGACGCTGTACGACACCCGGGCGGAATCCTTCCATCACGACATCCGCGGTTTTCACAAGGCGAAAGAAAATCTCCTTTCCCTCGGGGGTTTTTAAATCCAGTGAAAGGTGTTCTTTGTTCCGGTTTACGGTTGTGATAAAACCATCGGCGATAAAGCGCTTGTCTTCTATGGAAATCACCCGTGCGCCATGATCCGCCAAGATCATCGAACCATAAGGTCCTGGCAGAAGTCTTGAGATATCCAGTACGGTAATTCCGGTTAATGCCCCTTTTTCCAGCATAACTCCTCCAGCAGTTTGTTAATTCTCCTTGAAACAGTCCAACAACCTCGAATACTGTCCTTGGCAATGGGACTATACCTCTTTAATTGCTTATAAAAAGCAATTAACATGCCATGTTGCTCACATCTGACTGATATTTAAGCAGGTGATTGCAGGTGTCGTCCGTTTTTTGCGAGTCTGTATAGATTTTGTGTGGGAATTTCTGATAAATCTGCAAAATGGAATCCTGGAGCCTGGGTCGATTAAAGGATGCCCGAAGGGGCCACAATATAGATACAGGTATCGATTATCCACCTTCAGGACAATTTGGCCGGTTTTTTTGGCCGGTTTTTGCAATGCCATAGCAATGCGTTGTGGATTTAATCTGGGAATGTTAAATATTGCATTAAGCCCTATCGCTAAAATCGCCACGTGTTTTTGTTTCAACGAAATATTATAGTTTTTCTTTCCACAGATATAATTGAGAGCACACCCCATTTTCAGGCAATGAACAGCCAACTCCAGCCCCAATTCGATCTGACTGTTTACAAGTCAATCAAATCATAATGAATGAAGGCATCGTTGATATGAGTCTATTGGCATGGATATTGAATGAATTAATAAAATAGCATTTGCTAATTTATTGTTGTTCAATACGGACTTACACATTCGCCTTTACACAATGTATATAACTGATAATACAATTATTACTATGCGTTACATCGTAGAAGATGTTTCCGGAAATGTGCTGGACAATACTTATGCCAATACTCCGATTAAATTTCAAATGGGTTGCGGAGATTTCCCATTGGGTTTGGAAAATCAGATCATGACTCTTGGCCCTGGCCAAAGCAAAAACGTCTATGTTCCTGCCGAACAGGGTTATGGGGAGCGGAAAAAGGAATTGATTTTAAGAGTTAACAGACACGAACTCCCATCAGACATCGAAATAAAGGTCGGCGGCAGAATTAGAAGGTATGAGACAATTTCTGAAAATGAGTTGTTCACAGTGCAGGGGTATATCGGAGACTGGGTCTATCTTGACCGGAATCATCCCTATGCAGGAATTGATTTGAATTATAAAGTCCATATCGTCGATGTAAATACTGTTTGGTGAAATTACTCAGGTGAAAACATTATTATCCCGGTTGCTGGATCGGCGTGCAGACGGAATGCTCCATTATTATACAATACGCTATAGCTGTTGAGGTGGGAAATATGGGGATTGAATTGCTGATAAAAGAAATAAACGGGAATGTGGGCACCATAATTTTTAACCGGCCTGAAAGAAAGAATTCTTTTTCACCGGAACTGCTTATTAAACTTCATCTGACATTGAAAGAATGGGAACAGGATGAAACCATTCGGACTGTTGTATTCACAGGATCAGGAGACAAAGCTTTTTCTTCCGGATATGACATTCTATCCATTCCAACTGATCTAACGCCGGAGATGGCGGAAGTAATGAAAAAAGAAAATCCGCTGAAATTGGCTTTGTCCAGCGTTAAAAACTATCCCTTTCCGACTATCGCAATGATGAACGGTTATGCATTTGGGGCTGGCCTGAACCTCGCATTGTGCTGCGACATGCGTGTCGGTGTTGAAGATATCAGCGTTAGCATGCCCCCGGCAAAACTTGGGCTCATATATCATCCGGAAGGCTTTAAACAATTCGCGGAAGTTATTGGAATGGCGCGGACCAAAGAGCTTTTTTTCACAGCCCGGAAATACGGGGGCCGGGAAGTCAAGGAAATGGGGATTGTGGATTATCTGGTACCTCGGTCAGAACTTTCAGCTACGACCTATGCCCTTGCAAATGAGATTGCCGGAAACGCACCATTGTCCCTCAAGGGGAGTAAGAGGATATTGAGCATGCTTTCTCGGGCTGTTGAATTTAAGGAAACAGACTTAAAGGAAGCAGATGCGATCATTGCACAAGGGTTCGACAGCGAAGACTTAAAGGAAGGCCAACTCGCATTCATTGAAAAACGAAAACCTGTTTTCAAAGGATGTTAAGGTTATGGATTTAAAAATTGATTCAGTCATGAATTTGAATCGTAAAGCAAGAGACCTTTCTGATCAAGGTGATTACAACGGAGCGTTGCAGAGCTATGCTGAAGCCCTGTACCTTCTAACGGGAACAGAATATTCGAAAGAACAGGAAATTAAAGCGATACTCCTTAATAATATTGGGCATGCACAAGTTGCGATCGGTGATTTTGATAACGCGCTCGATTCTTTTAGTAAGTCAGCCGCTCTGTATCATGTACTTGATGATATGCTTGGCGTCGGACAACAGTTCGGTAATGTCGGGTCCGTTTATCGCGACAAAGGCGAATGGGATAACGCACGAAAAAGTTATGATAAGTCGGTGGCAGCCTTTAAATTACAGGGCGACAAGCCCGGTCTTGCCGATCAATACAGCGATATCGGATATATTTGTGTTCAGAAAAAGGAATTTAAACCTGCTCTTGAATGGTTTTATAAGGCGAAAGCACTTTACGAGGAGTTGAACATGGAGGAAAGAGCAGGGCTGGTTGAAAAGAATATATCTGTTTTATCCAATTCTGATAAGTGAGCGGGAAGGCATGATAGGGCTTGAATTATCAGAAACATATTTTAAAGAAGTCGGCTTCCCCATGCTCCGCAAGCAGTTTGCCGATTATATCGATCGTATGGCGGCCGGTCTGGTTGGAGACGGTTCCGAATGTTTCGGATTCGATGACAGCTTGTCCCGGGATCATGACTGGGGGCCTGGATTCTGTTTATGGTTGACACCCAAAGACTATGAAATTATCAGCAGCAGGTTAAAGTCGGCTCTTGCCGCATTGCCGCGGTCGTTTGCCGGCTTTGGCCCAAGACAAGTCAGCCAATGGGGCGATGAACGAATCGGTGTTTTCGAGATCAACCGGTTTTATCAGAAATTTATCGGATTCGACCATATGCCGTCAGACCTTAATGAATGGCTGATGATTCCTGAAAATAATCTGGCGGCCTGTACGAATGGTAAGGTTTTTTTTGACCCGCTCAAAGAGTTTACCTGCTTGCGCAAGGCCCTGCTTGATTTCTATCCGGAGGATGTGAGGCTTAAAAAAATTGCATCACGATGTATGACTATCGGTCAGGCCGGGCAATACAACTTGCCGAGGTGCATTCAGCGAAGCGATTTTTTTTGCGCACAATACGCTGAAACTAAATTCAGCGCTGATTTTATATCTCTCATATTTCTTTTAAACAGAAAGTACGCTCCGTTTTACAAATGGATGAACCGGGCGGTGAAAGGTCTCCCGATTCTGGGCGAGTGGACACACAGAGAAGTTACTGTGTTGATATCGGAACCCGAATCCGAAGAAAAAATTAAGCGGGTCGAAGGAATGTGTGCCACTGTTATTAACGAGCTGAAAAAGCAGGGGCTTAGCTACAGAGATAGTTCATTCATGGCTGATCATGGTCCGGAAATACATAACAAAATAAAAGATGATAGATTGCGCGACCTGAATGTCTGGGTCGGGTAAAAACAACAAAAGAGCGTCATGAAAAATTTATTGATTATCGGCGGAAGCTATTTTCTCGGCAGAATTTTTGTCGAGAGCCTGGCACAAAATAACAACTACCGGATATATATTGTGAATCGGGGGAACCGCCCATTAAACATGCAAGGGGTTGTGGAACTTAAATGCGATCGAAACGATATCACCGGTTTAAAAGCGCTGCTTCCAAAATTATTGTGGCATGCCGTCATTGATTTTTGCGCTTACACGCCCCAGGATGTAAACAACCTGTTTCTTGTTCTGCCCCGTAAAACGGTTAACCATTATATTTTTATCAGTACGGTTTCTGTTTATGCGCCAACAAAATCCCTCCCCATCAAAGAGGGCTCTCCCACTTTAACCGGCCCTCAACCCGAACTCGGCCCAGCCGCAAATTACGGATACCAGAAATCGCTGGCCGAAAAAGCCATAACAATACAGTGCAGGTATAATCATATACCTTTCACCAGTCTTCGGCCAGGCATCATTTACGGTAAATACAATTATGCCCCCCGTGAGAGCTATTTTTTTGACTTGATTCGTAAAAAGCAATCGACCGTGATACCTGAAAACGACCTGCCCCTTTTTCAATTTATTTCCGTATGGGATGCGGCTCAGATTATTGTTTTATGCATGGGAAATCCGGACACATATAACAAGACATTTAATCTATGTGCTCCGGAACTCATTTCATACGGTCGGTTGATTGAAATACTTGAAGTAATCAGTGGCTGGCCTATATCGAAAAGATTCATGAGTGCCGCTGAAATTGATAAAAAAAAGATTCCCCTGCCCTTTCCTTTAGATAGCCACTTGATTTATTCCAGCGAGCTGATTCAACAAACACTTGGTTTTAAATACACTTCTCTTATCGAAGGAATGCGGGAATCCTATGAATGGTACGACAATAATATAAAGGCATCGGATGAAGAGGATTTGCCATGGAAAAAGAAAGATTGATCTCACAAATACTCGCAATCGAATTTGATATGTTTGTCTCTGTTCGTTCTTGTCATCCGGCTTCATGCCAGGAGGATCCGGAAGGCTTCCGCGTCATGCGCTCGGCCCAGTTTGCGGCCTGGTCAGAGGAAACATTGCAGAGTTATCTGTCTGATTTAAAATGCGCTGTGGACAACAGCAGGAACCTGATGACATTGAAGTATGCCCGCATGGAAAATATCGTGCCTTCCCTGCATGAAAATCCACAGGTTATTAATATGATTCATGAAATTGTTGCGGTCCAGACGGAATGGCAGAAAGAAATGTTTTTAAAATATCCTGCGTTAATGTCACGCGGACGCCCTCTCGGAGCAACGGTCAACGAGAGGCGGCAGTTGGACACGTCTTTTAAAACTTATCTTTGTTGCGAACTTGAGACATACTCGCTGATGACGCTGACTCATCTCTTTCGTGATATTATGGTTAACCGCAGTCAAGCAAAGAATATGACCGAAGAAATCTATGCCCACATGGTGAAGGGTTTGGGGTATTCTTCGCTTGAGGAAGCCGAAGAGACAGCCCAAAAGACAATAGCGAAAACCTTGAATTGTGAATACAACCTGTAGAATTAAAGCAAGGAGAATATCAATATGGAGCCGTTGTTGGAAAATCGATTAAAAGAGCTTGATGAAATTCGGCAAAGAGTACGCTTAGGTGGCGGTGAAAAAAGGAACACCCAACAGCACGCCATGGGGAAACTGACAGCCAGGGAAAGACTTGACATACTTCTGGATGAAAACAGCCTGTTGGAGATGAATATGCTTGCCGGACACGCCCGGGGTATTCCAGGAGATGGAATTATCTGTGGAAGCGGAACCATAGATGGAAGGCAGGTATATGTATTTTCACAGGATCCAACGATAAAGGGCGGGGCAGTAGGTCTGGAACATGGGAATAAAATGTATCGGACCGTAGAGCGAGCGATGGAATGCAAAGTCCCTTTCATCGGACTCTATGATTCTCCTGGCGCAAGACTTCCGACGTCTGACGAACTGGACGTGTTAAGCATGGCAAAAAGTTCTCTTTTTTCAAATCTCTCCGAGAAGCATGGCGGTTCTGTTTTTTATCCGTGTACACTTGCTTCCGGGATGGTCCCTCAAATTTCCGCTATTTTGGGCACTTGCAGCGGACTTTCGGTTTACATACCTGCAATGACAGACTTTATTTACATGATCGAGAAGCAGAGCCACATGTTTATTACTGGTCCGCAGGTGGTAAAAATGATTATTGGAGAAGATATTACAAAAGATGAGCTAGGAGGATCTACTGTTCATTCACAGGTAAGCGGCTGCTGCGATTTTACTTATGCTGACGAAAAGGAATGTCTGCTCAATATTAGGAGACTGCTTAGCTTTCTTCCCTTAAATTGCGATGAGGCCCCCCCTGTGTATCAAAGCAGTGATGACCCGGAAAGGGCCTGTGTCGGATTGAACGATATCGTGCCTTGTTCACCCAACAAAGCTTTCGACATGTATAGGGTGATCGGGGAAATTGTAGATAACGGCGATTTTTGTGAGGTAAAAAAAGATTTTGCAAGAGAGTTGATTGTCGGATTTGCCCGTCTCGACGGAAAAACAATCGGCATTGTTGCCAATCAGCCAATGGTGATGGCAGGTGCATTAACGGCTGACAGTTCCGACAAACAGGCCCGATTTATTCGTTTCTGCGATAGTTTTAATATCCCGCTGATTCTTCTGGTCGATACCCCGGCGTATTTGCCGGGTTCCGATCAGGAACATTCGGGCATCATCAGGCGTGGAGCGAAGGTTTTGTACGCACTCTGCGAAGCGACGGTTCCAAGAATTTCGCTTGTTTTAAGAAAAGCATATGGCGGCGGGAATCTCGGCATGGGAGTCCTGCCGGGACTTGGAAATGATATGGTGCTTTACTGGCCGATTATGGAAACAGGAATCCTCGGCGCTGAGCAGGCAGTTATGCTCCTTTACGGTAGAACGCCAGGAGTTACAAAGGAATTCATAGATCAAAAACTCAAGGAATATCGCGAAACTTATGCAAATCCTATATACGACATTTCATCCAATTTAAATGTTCAGGATGTTATCGCGCCCGCTGAAACAAGGAGTTATTTAATTCGTGCGCTCAAATCCATGCCGGATAAAAGAAGAAATAGCTATGGAAAACGGCATGGGAATATTCCATTGTAGATGATATCCATTCAAATTTTTAGCGGTATCCTCATCGCACTGACTGCCCGGCGTACATTCTTTCACTCAGACACCAGCGGCTGATAACCAATCCAGTTATCCACCTACAGGAGAAAACGTGGCAAGTCACACGACAAGACGTTTACACCATAACCGAGGACTATTCAACATAGATAAATCGTTCCAACATCATGGCGAGAAACTGGAACAGAAGGTGGCCGATCGGACCGCAGAACTGATGACCATGAATGATACCCTTACCCGAATTGTGAATGAACTTCGGGTGGCCAGGGATTCCGCGGAAGCCGCCAGCCTTTCCAAATCCCAGTTTCTTGCCAACATGAGTCATGAAATTCGAACGCCCATGAGCGGAGTGATCGGAATTCTTGAGATCCTGCTGACTTCCCAGTTAACGGAAAAGCAGCGCAAATTTGCAAAAACCGCGTATTCATCCGCCACTGCACTGCTCAGCATCATCAACGATATTCTGGATTTTTCCAAAATTGAAGCTGGGAAACTGACGCTGGAGAAAGTTCCTTTTTCGTTATCAAAAATACTGATCGAGGTAAAGGACTTGATGATTCGGCAGGCCGAGGATAAAGGTGTGAATCTGGAAATCCCTGGAGTGAATCTGCTATTAGCTTTGTTGGGAGACCCCATGAGAATTCGACAAATTCTCATCAACCTGGTTGGTAATGCCATCAAATTTACCGAAAGGGGTCATGTCCGGCTTACGGCGGACGTTCTTTCCCGGCAGGAAAACAACATAAGATTACGGATTGAGGTAAAGGATACCGGCATCGGCATTTCACAGGAACAGCAAGAGATCGTTTTTAAGTCGTTTTGTCAGGCGAAAGACGGAATGATCCGACGTTTCGGCGGAACAGGGTTGGGTCTGGCCATCGCCAGACAACTTGTTCAACTCATGCATGGCAAGATCGGAGTTCAAAGCCGTGTCGGTTTTGGGAGTACCTTCTGGCTGGAATTGCCGTTTGAAGTATCCGGGGAAGTCACCTTTGATTGTGTCAAGACTGTATCGAACAGTAATCCGGTGGATTCTCTTTCAAAAATGAATATCCGCATACTGCTGGTTGAAGACAATCACGTCATTCAAGACGTGGTTCAGGAAATGCTGCTATGTTTGGGGGGCCAGGTACATTTGGTATTCAACGGACAGCAGGCTGTCGATGCAATTGGTAATCATACATATGATCTGATTTTGATGGACTGTCAGATGCCCGTCATGAGCGGCTATCAAGCTGCCCGATATATCCGCATGATCGAACAGAACAAAGGCCTGAAGCCTGTTCCCATAATAGCCACAACTGCCAATGCCATGCAGGGTGATCGGGAAAAATGTATTTTGGCAGGGATGAATGACTATCTCTGCAAGCCTTTTTCCCTGGAGCAGCTTCAAAAAATCATTTGCAACTGGACGGGATCTCAACTGCAGCTCAACACCACACCGCCAGCGCCGAATCCAGTTGCAGCGCCTTCTTTGTCATTGCCAAGTGACAAGGTCAACTGCCTGGATGCAAAAGCTCTGGAAGACATTCTAAAACTGGGTAACGTATCTACGGATCTGATGAAAAAAGTTTTGGCTACCTTTCTGAAAAACACCCCGATTCGAATCGCCGAAATTGCCCGGGGTATTCAGGAAAATCATGCAGAAACCGTTTTTCAGGCTTGTCACAGTCTCAAAACACCCTGCGCCATGGTGGGAGCCATGACACTATACTCCTTGTGCAAAGACCTGGAACAGAAAGCCTACCAGGGAATAATACCGTCCTATGCACCGGAACACTTGGCCAGCATCGAATCCGAATATCAGAAAGTGGTGACCGCTCTGAACTGCTTTATTAACAAAGTAAATCAGGGTTGATCCGATGGTTATTTCACTGTCCGTTGTTCCAGTTGTGTGATTTCATCGGCGCACAGCACCAGATCGATATCAAGGAGAATCTTGATGCTTTTTCCGATCTCGGCCATTCCAAGAATATAATCCGTGTTGAGTTTCACCCCAAAAGTCAGGATTCCCCTCGCGGGTCCGGTTGGTCTTGCAACCACGTAATGGGGCTTCCCGTGTTGCCTCTGTCATCCTCTTTCATGCATGCCGTCGCTATTACTCCGGCGGAATTGTTGGCTGCTTTTCGCTCGCTTCACCAACAATGACAGCCTTCCCTGTAAAATTGTCGTGTCGGCTTCCGCATCACTCTTTTCGAGGCATCCTAAGCGTTCACTCATGTACGGCCTGCATGCTCGCCGAGTTCCTAAACGAACCCTCTACACAAAAGGCTTCAGCCGCTTCGTTACCTCCACGACCGCTCCAGTTGCTACCGGCTGGAGCCAAAGTTGCCGGGCGGGATTCGCATCCGCTGGAAAACAGCAACTTTGCACGGCGCACTATTTTCATAGTTAAATATCGTTGTACGGTTATTCATCCGCGATGAATTGATGGTGCTGTGTATACCATTAATTCAGACATAATGGCATACACAGTGGCAGTTTGGCCGATATGTTTTATCTATATATCTCGCCGCCTGTTTTTATTTCAGAATTATCCGCAGAAAAATAAGCGGTAAGTCTCTGTAACCTCATTAACTATCATACTAAAAGCACCGCCATTTTTCCAGTCAAATTAAACGATATTACTCTTGGCACACAAATTGAATATAGTCAAATTAACGAATATCCTTCATCGTGTGAATGCTCATTTTTATACTTTGGGAAAATATAATGAGAACTAAAATATTTGACAATCAAACTTTGATTACCCAGATTCAACGTTTTTCAGTAAATGACGGCCCTGGCATTAGAACCAATGTTTTTCTTAAAGGATGCAACTTGAGCTGTCTATGGTGCCATAATCCTGAAACACAGTCATTCACTAAAGAACTTTACTGGAAAAATAGGCTCTGTGTGCAATGCGGCGCCTGTTTTGATGTCTGTCCCAACGAAGCGATAAATCCCCCCATCTCACCGGAAGAGGCGAAGTCGGAAGAGAGTACGTATTATAAAATCATTAAAGAACGTTGTGACAATTGCATGAAATGTGTTGATTCGTGTGTAAACGGGGCACTGGAGATCGTTGGGAAAGCGTTAACAATAGAAGAAATTTTGGATGAGGTGGAAAGGGACGCGCTTTTTTATAAAAACTCGGGCGGCGGTATGACTTTAAGCGGCGGCGAACCGACCGCTCACAGTGATTTCGCTAACAGACTCATTACGTCCGCAAAAGAAAGAGATATTCATGTCTGCTTGGACACCTCGGGATTCTGCTCGTGGGAAAAACTTGAATTGCTCGCAAACAAGTCGGACATCATCCTTTTCGACCTGAAACACATCGAATCGATAGTTCATGAAAAAATAACCGGTGTGCCGAATGAACTGATTTTGGAAAATTTATCCAGACTTGTTGACAGCGGCTCTGAAATCTGGCTGCGGATCTTGGTGATTCCAGGATTCACTGATTCAATCGAATATCACAGAAAAGTCGCGGATTATCTATCTACATTGTCGAGACCACTGGATCGAATAGATATACTCGCTTTTCATAACTGGTGTGAGGATAAATATAGCTGGCTCGGAAGGAAGTGGCCCATGGGAGAATCGCAGGCAATTGATCCGGCAGACATTGATCATTTAACAGATGTATATGAGTCGAGTGCGCGGAAGATAACAATCGGCGGTTCGGGCTTTGATATAAGGTTGAACTTAAAGCCAAAGTACGCTTTGCCCACAACCTGATTTCTTCTTTAGCGCATTCTCTAATTAAGGAGGTGAGTACGAATGACAACATGCAATGAATGCAAAAATTATTTCCCATTTGAAGATGATC
This sequence comes from Deltaproteobacteria bacterium, assembly GCA_016219185.1. Taxonomy (GTDB): domain Bacteria; phylum Desulfobacterota; class Desulfobacteria; order Desulfobacterales; family Desulfatirhabdiaceae; genus RAAP-1. Next base: position 69 of record JACRBZ010000078.1, on the reverse strand, counting down.
CTTCAGCAGGAGATTGTGTTCAACGAGTGGTCGATCCAAGGCAGGCCTACTACAAGGCAAAACCGGTAG